>JBAUUB010000025.1:0-3373 GCA_049582485.1 Dermatophilaceae bacterium | reverse complement strand
GTCGGTGACTGCTGCGGTCCAGCCGGGTGCTTCTTTGGCGTGGTTGCACGCCGCGCAGACGCCGCGGCCGTTGGGGTAGCTGGTCGGGCCTCCCTGCCGGTGCGGGATGGTGTGGTCGATGTGCCGGATCGCGGCGCCGCAGTACGGGGTGGCGCAGATCCGGTCGCGGTACTCGATCAGCCGCCGCAACAACCGCGGGAAGGAGCGCCGGTTGGAGTCCATCGCGACCAGGTGCGCCCCGTCCGGGGAGGTGTAGAGCCGGCGCAGCCAGACACGGCCCTTCTCGAACCGGCGTCGCCGGACCGTCCGGTCGACGGTCCCCTTCTCGTCGTTCTCGTCGTCCCGGTCCTCGTCGCTGTCGTCGTCATCGTCGTGGTCGAGGAGGGCGAGGATCCACCGTCGGGCGATGCCGGCCGGGATCGGTCCGTACCCGGGCACCTGCGCGGGCTCGTCACCGCCGCCGAGCAGGCTCTGGTCGGTCATGATGAGCTGCAGCTCGACCGGGTGCTCTGCCGCGGTGACGCCGGTGACCCGCTGGACGAGGGTGTCGGCCATCACCTGGCCGCGGGAGCGGCCGTCGCCGGCGGCCGCGGCGGCCTTGGCGGCGGCGTCGAGAGCCGCATAGACCGCGACGCCGTCCTGGACGGGTAGCAACCCGGTCAGGTGCGTCATCGTCTCCGGGGCCGGACGGATCGTGACCCGCCGGTCCGCGCGCGCCTTGGCCGCTCTCTTGACGACGGCGTGCGGGTCGAGGCGGTACACCCACTCGCGTGTCTCGGCCTCGACCCGCCGGTCCCCCAGCTCGGGGAGGCGGTCCGCGAGGCCGGCATCGACCTCCCGACGCTGCTCGCCGTCGAGGACGGCGGTCTCCTTGGCGATCAGACCGGCGCGGTGCTCACTGGTCTCCCCCCGCGACAGCGCCGCCAGCGTATTCGGCAGGTCCGTCAGCAGTGCTCGGGCGGTGGACAGCATCCGCCCACCCCTATGTGGTGAGGCCCGACAGGCGAGGCCGACCTGAGCCCCGATCCCCGAGCCCCGGTCGCGGGCCTTGACCCCGCGGGCGGCCTGGTGGGCGACCTGGGAGTCGGCGAAGGCGACCAGGTCGTGCGCCTGCGCCGCCGCCGCCGCACCCTTGAGCGCCTCCAGGACCCCGATCCGCTCGATCCGGGACGCATCATCGTCGGCGGGAGAGGCCATCGCAAGCTGTCCGATGATGGCGGCGATATCGGCCGTCGTCAGCGGGGTCGGGACAGGCTCGGTGGTGTCGCTGGTGGTGTCGTCATCGACGCTGATGAGGTTCATGACGACAACGCTAGAGGAGGCCACTGACAGTGCTACCTGCCGAATCAGGTTATCCACAAACCAGATTCACCGATCCGGCACACTCCCGACGACACACCCGACCCCCCACCCGAATGTGGACAACGGGTGGCCGGTTCATGAGAGCAGGGCAGAGGGGGAGCGACCAATGTCGCTTTGCCCGCATGAGTGCACCGGCGTCACTCAGGCGGGCAGCAGAACGTCAGACCCGCACCTCGGCGCGGTCGGTCGACCAGTTCGTGTGGAACGCGCCATCGTCGTCGATCCGCTTGTACGTGTGCGCGCCGAAGAAGTCGCGCAGACCCTGCGTGAGAGCAGCGTTCCCACGCGGCGCCCGCACGAGGTCGTAGTAGCCCAGCGCACCCGCGAACCCCGGCACCGGCACACCCGCCGTCACCGCCGCCCCCACGACCCGACGCCAGGATCCCTGCGCGTCGGCAAGCCCGTCGCGCACCGAGGGAGCTTCGAGGAGGGTGACGAGACTGTTCGCCGCATACTCGCTGCGGATCCGCTCCAGCAGCTTGGCGCGGATGATGCACCCGGCCCGCCAGATCCGCGCGACGGCGGCGATGTCGACATCCCAGCCGTACTCCTTGCCGGCCTGGCGGATCAGGTCGAGGCCCTGCGCATAGGCGACGACCTTCGCCGACCACAGCGCCTGGCGGACGTCCTCGACGAACGCGTCGCGGTCGGCCACCTCGATCGCTGACGAAGGCCCGGCGAGCGCAGCCTGAGCTGCCGCCCGCAGCTCGGCCGAGGACGACGCCGCACGGGCGAAGACCGCCTCGGCGATCGCGTTCGCGGGCACGCCGAGCTCGAGCGCGGACTGGACCGTCCACGTGCCCGTGCCCTTCATCCCGGCCGCGTCGTGGATGACGTCGACGAGCGGCTTGCCCGTGCGTGCGTCGACCTGCCGCAGCACGTCCGCGGTGATCTCGATGAGGTAGGAGTCGAGGTCGCCGGTGTTCCACCCGGCGAACACGTCGGCCGCCTCCGTGGCCGACAGGCCGATTCCCTTGAGCAGCTCGTAGGCCTCGCCGATGAACTGCATGTCGGCGTACTCGATGCCGTTGTGCACCATCTTCACAAAGTGCCCCGCACCGTCGGGACCGATGTATGCGCAGCACGGCTCCCCGTCGACCGTCGCCGAGATGCGCTCGAGGATCGGGCCGAGCGCCGCATACGACTCCGGCGAGCCGCCCGGCATGATCGAGGGGCCCTCGAGAGCGCCGACCTCGCCGCCGGAGATACCGGCGCCGACGAAGTGCAGACCCTCGGCGCTCAGCCGCTGCTCGCGTCGGCGGGTGTCGTCGAAGTGCGAGTTGCCGCCGTCGACGATGATGTCGCCCTCCTCGAGGTACGGCTTGAGGCTGTCGATGGTGAAGTCGGTCGCCGCACCGGCCTGGACCATGAGGATGATCCGGCGCGGCCGCTCGAGCGAGGCGACGAAGGACTCGACGTCCTCGGCGGGCACGAAGTCGCCCTCCTCGCCGTAGAGCCGCATCACCGCCTCGGTCTTCGCGGGGGTGCGGTTGAACAGCGCGACGCGGTATCCGTTGCGGGCGATGTTGCGGGCCAGGTTGCTGCCCATCACGGCCATTCCGACGACGCCGACATCGGCCAGTCGCTCGTTCATGGTGTTCTCTCTTCCTGAGGTGGTCGGGCGGTCGCGCCCGGCTTCGGTGGTCTGGTGCTAGGTGCGAAGGCGGTAGAGGATCTCGCCCGCGTTGGGCACGACGACGGTGCCCGGCTCCTGCGCGAGCGCGTCGAGGTCGACGGTCGCGGGGTCGAGGTAGCCGAGGTTGATCGACTCGCACACCTCCCGCGGGATCTGGGTGGCGAGAGTGACCCGCACGCGCAGGGTCTCGATGCCGGTATGCGCGTCGTAGCTGCCCTGTCCGCGCAGGTGGGTCGAGTGGGCCAGGACGCCCCAGTGGACGTCCTTGAAACGGTCCCACTGCTGGACGAAGTAGTCGCGGCAGTGGTAGCCGATCTCGTAGATCTCGTGGTGGGTCTCGCTGACCTCGGTCACGTGCGGCGCGTAGATGACGAC
>JBAUUB010000024.1:0-33597 GCA_049582485.1 Dermatophilaceae bacterium | reverse complement strand
CCCTGACCGCGCTCGCGGCCGATGCGAGCCGCCGGATCGCCTCCCCGCCGGCGGAGACGGGGCACCTGCTGCACGGGGACTTCAAGTGCGACAACATCCTCGTCGAGCAGGGTGACCGCCTTCGGCTGCTCGACCTCGACCGGGTCACCCTCGGAGACCCGGCGCTGGATCTGGGCAAGCTGACCTCCGACCTGCGGTGGTTGGCGGCGACGAGGGCGCTGGACGCCGAGCCGCTCGTCATGGCGTTCCTCGACGGGTACGGCACGTGTCCGGACCACCGGCTGCGCCGAGCGGCCGGCTATGACGATCTCTTCCTGATCCGGTCGATCGGCCGTCGGGTGCCCCTGCACGAGCCGGGCTGGGCGCAACGGGTGGAGCGGATGAGTGCGGTCGTGTCCGGAGGAGGCATGGCGCGATGACGACCACCTGGCCCGTCGCCCCCAGCGGGGGGCGGTGGCGCGACCTCGACGGCATCCTCGACACGGTGGACACGATGGTGCGGTCCGAGGCCCGCGCAGGATCTGTGCACCAGGTCCGGTGGGACCCGGCCGACGGCACCCGGGTCGCGTTCGAGCGGGTCGACGGGGACACGGTGGTTCTGGAGGCGAGCGGTCGGGGCGTCAGCGTCCGTCGCCTGGGGGATGACGAAGCCCTCCCCGGACTCGCCGAGATGCTCGACCCGGAATCAGTTCGGTCCCGACTTCAGGGACTGCTGCCCCACCCCGTGGAACGCTGCGCTGTGACGGTCGTCAGCTACCGGCCGGGTTCGCGGTGCGTGGTGCGCTATGCCGTCCGCGGCGGCAGGAACGAGGGGTCGCTGCTCTACGGCAAGGTGCTCGCGCAGGACGCCGACGTCTGCCTCGAGAACCACGACGTCCTGTCCGTCACGCTCGGCCGGCGAGTCCCCAGGCTGGTGGCCGTCTGGCCCGACCTGGCTGCGCTGGTGACCGAGGCCGTTCCGGGGCGCAGCGCGTCCGCCGTGCTCTCCGACGCCGCGACCTCTCCTCGCGCGCGCCGTGCCCTGGCGCAGGAGCTGGGCACTCTGCTGGCAGCCTTCCATGGGACCGCTCCCGGTCCGATGGCGGCCCGGCGCCTGCACTCCGAGGCCATCGAGGTGGGCGAGCTCGAGGGATACCTCGACACAGCCTGGCAGGCCGATGCGGAGGCCGCGCTGTCGATGGGCTGGCTGGTTCGGGAGCTCTCCCTCACCCGCCCGACTCCGGGTCGACCCGTCCTGGGGCACGGATCCTTCCGAGCCGGTCAGGTCGTCGTGAACGGCAGGGACCTCGTCGTGCTCGACCTCGACTCCGCCGGGGCGGCCGCGCCGGAACGCGACCTCGGCAACGCGTTGGCCTACCTGGACTGGTGGCACCTGCGGCATCCCCGGGCCCGCGGCGAGGACCTGTCGGCCGGGGTCGTCGAGGGCTACCTCGGCTCCGGAGGGGAGATCGACCCGGATCGACTCGCCTGGTGGCACGCCGCGTCGCTCGCCAAGATCGCCGGACGCCGGTATCGCAGCCTGGACACCGCTCACTGGGCGGCGGTGCCGTCCCTGCTGAACGCGGCCCGCGGCGTCCAGGACTTCAGAGCTGTTCTGCACGCCGGACAAGACCCGAGCGCTCCGACCGCACCCGGGCGACTGCAGCCCGGTTCAGGTGCGGAGGTCACCGACGGGCGGGCGATGAGCCGCATTCTGCGCGAGGTGCTCGACCACCTCGGGACCACCGCCGAGGACGCGATCGCCGTCACCGACTCCTCGACGATCCGGGTCGCGGCGGGCCGGCGTGTCGTGGAACGGTACCGCCTGTCCGGGACCCTCCAGGAGCATGGGGAGATCATCCTCAAGGCGTACGCCGAGCCCGAGCGAGCCGCGATCGCGCACGAGAACCTCGGCGTCTTCGCCGCCCTCACCGATCCGGTCACCCGGGTGGGAACTCCCGCACCTGTCGGGCACCTGCCGGACCGGGGCATCGTCGTGTGCCGTGCCGTGTCCGGCAGGACGGTGACCGAGCTGACCGACGAAGGAGCGGATGATGCCGCCGCCCGGTGCGGTCGGTGGCTGCGGGACGTGCACGGGTCGGGCGCCGTGCTGGCCCGGCGCCTCGACCTGTCCCGCGAGGTGTCCAACCTCGCCATGTGGTCCGAGGAGATCGCCCGGGCCGACGCCCGCCTGGCCGAGGCCGCCCGGACCCTGGCCGAGAGGCTGGCCCTGGTCGCGACCCGGATGCCGCTCATCCGCTCCGCCGCCATCCACAAGGACCTCCACCTCGACCACGTCATCGTCGACGCGTCAGGCTGGGCATGGGTCATCGATCTCGACGAGGCCAGGATGGGGGACCCGGCGTTCGACGTGGCTCACCTGTCCGCCTACGCCGAGGAGGCGGGCGCGAGGCGGGCCGGGGAGGCATTCGTGGCCGCGTACGGAGATCTCGAGGGTCCGGACGTGACGCTCAGGCTCGCGTACTTCCACGCCTACACCCTGCTGAAGATCACCAAGCAGCGGGTGCGGGCCCACGGGGACGACGACGAACAGGCGGAGCGCAGCGCCGCCCGGCTGGCGCGGGGGGTCTCATGGCTCGGCGAGTGATCTACCTGACCCGCAGCTGGCCCCGGCTCTCGCAGACGTTCATCGTGGGCGAGGTCCTCGCGCTGGAACGTCTCGGCGCCGACCTGGAGATCTTCGCCCTGGAGCCCTCGGGCGAGGCGCTGCGCCAGCCCCAGGTGGACCGGGTGCGGGCCACCGTCACCTACCTCGAGGGGTCCGTTCGGGTGCGCGACCACCTCAGCGTGGCGGCCCGCTCTCCTCGCCGTTATGCCGCCACGGCGGCCTTCGCGCTTCGCAACCCGGACCTGTCCAGCGGCTATGCGACGGCCACGTCGTGGCAGTGCTTCCGGTATGCGGTCCACATCGCCGCGCACGTCGCGCGCCTGAGGCGGGCGGGCGAGTCGGTGTCCCATGTGCACGCTCACTTCGCCCACGACCCCGCGCTCGTTGCGCTGTTCCTGCACCGGTTGACCGGCCTGCCCTACAGCGTCACCGCACATGCCCGGGACCTGTACCAGATCCCGCAGCGAAGCCTGCGGGAGCGGGCCTGTGCCGCGACAGACGTCCTGACCTGCTGTCAGGCCAACCTCGAGTACCTCGGTGCCGAGCTCGACGCCGGGTCGGCGGCCAAGGCCCGGGTGATCCACCACGGGGTGGATCTCAAGCAGTTCGTCCCGGCCCCGCCGGCGGCTCGGGAGTCCGGGGTGCGGATCCTCTCGGTCGGACGGCTCGTCGAGAAGAAGGGTTTTCCCGACCTGTTGCGGGCCTGTGCCCTGGTCGCCGCCGACCACCCGTTCACGCTGACGATCTACGGGGACGGTCCGCTACGTGAGGAGCTCGAGCGGTTGCGCGCCGAGCTGGGTCTGGTCGAGGTGGTCGAGCTGGCGGGTGAGCGGGACAGCTCGGTCATCGTCGACGCGATGCGGTCGGCCGATCTCTTCGCGATCGCTCCGTACGTCACTCCCGACGGTGACCGGGACGGCGTTCCCAACGTCATCGTCGAGGCCCTCGCCTCGGGCCTGCCGGTCGTCTCGACCGATGTGGGTGGGGTCGCCGAGGCGGTGCGCCACGGCCACAACGGCTACCTGTCGGCGCCGCACGACATCGCCGCCCTCGCCGGACACATCAAGGAGCTGGTCGCCGACGCGGGGCTGCGCCGCCGCATGGGAGCGGCTGCCAGGAGCACTGCGGAGGAACATTTCGACGTGGACCGGGCCGCTGCCGAGCTCGTGCGCGTCTTCGGGCTGAGCGAGGCGGCGACATGACCACACCGACTCTCGCCCCCACCGCCGTGAGCACCAACCGACTTCAGTACGACCGCTTCCTGGCCGCCGTCGACGTGGACCGGATGCGGACCCGCCTGCTCGACGTGACCGGGCTGGGCCGCGGTAGCGGGATCGCGGTGGTCGATGCCAAGCTCGAGCCCGGGCGGCCGGCCGTCGTGCTGTACCGGGTCGGGGACCGCCTCGTGCACGGAACGGTGCCGGTGCCGGAGTCCGAGTCGGTGCCGGTGCACGGTGACACGGATGAGCCGGACATCATCCTGTCGTCGTACCCCGACGATCCCGGCCTGCCCGGACTGCCCTGCGCCGAGTCCCCTGCCTGCCTCGCCCGCTCCATCGGGCAGGGATGCCTCGACGGCCCGGTGCCGGTGGCTCACGTCGAGACCCGGCTCCTGCGGTACCGGCCGGGTCGCCGGGCGACGTTCGAGGTCCGCGCACGGATGGGTGACCCGGTGGGGGAGGACCCCCGTCGGTTCGTTGCGAAGGTCTACCACGACCCTGACAAGGCCGCCGCGGTCGTCAGAGAGGGCCGGGAGCTGGCCGAACAGTCCCCCGCAGCCCCTCTCGTGCTCGCCCGGGTGCTCGCGCACGACATCGAGCGCGCGATCGTCGTCCAGGAACATCTGCCCGGGCGGATTCTGACCCTCGACCTGGACGCGGCACCGGCGCCGCAGGCGATGTCCGAGCTGGATGGTGCCGCGGCGGCCCTGGCGGCCTTCCACGGGCTGAGCGTCAGCGGCGGCCGTCATCGACCGCTCGAGCGCGAGCTGCGGCGGTTCGTGACCCGCGCCACCGGCGTCCGCTCGGTCGACGTGCGGACCGGCGACGCTCTGCTCGAGCTCGCCCACCGGCTGCTCGGTCTGCCGCGGCCGGACCGTGCCACCTCGCTCGTGCACGGTGACTGCAAGCCGGCCCAGTTCCTGCTCGGCGGTTCCCGGGTGGCACTGCTCGACCTGGACCACTGCGGCCTCGCCGACCCGGCCTACGACGTGGGCAACTTCGTCGCGTCCCTGCGCCAGCAGGCAGTCCAACACAGCCAGCAGGCAGTCCAACACAGCCGGCAGGCAGTCCAACACAGCCGGCAGGCAGTCCAGACCAGCGGGCAGGCCGGCCAGGGCGGCTTTCCGTCGCCGCACCATTCCCCGGACCGGCTCGACGCAGCCCTCCGGCTCGGAGACACGTTCGTCGCTGCGTATGTCGCCGCGAGCGCGAGCGCCGGTGTTGCCGCTCAGCACGAGGCGACCGCAGAGACCCGCCTGCAGGAACGCGTCGAGACCTTCGTGGCCGTCTCCCTCATGCGCAAGGCCCTGCGTGCCTTCGCGCGCGATCCCCACTCACCCGTCCCCCTTCGTCTCGTGGCAGAGGCCCACCGTGGCCTCGACCACCCGGGAGGAGAATCATGAGTCGTGTCGACACCCGCGTGAGCCCACCGACGGGAGACGCCGCGGAGCCGCCCGCGAAGGCCGTCACCCGACGCTCGGCCACGCCCTCTCGCACGCCGAAACGGCATCGGTCGGACGTCGTGCGCGCCTTCCACCTGCTGCGCACCCACCGCGGCGGCACGGCGCCGTACGTCCTGACGTTCATCATGCTCTGCTTCGAGGCTCTCACCGCCGTGCTCGAACCGGTCCCGATCGCCTACACCGTCGACTTCGTCTCGGGCGAGGCGCAGAGTCTGCGCGACCGGGGCTTCCCGGCATTCATGGCCGACGAGCAGTGGGAGACGATCGTCCTGCTCGGCCTCGCCATCATCGCCATTGCGGCGATCAACAAGGGCTCCGACTCCCTGGCCGAGGTCTTCATCGCCCGCGCGGGTCGCGAGCTCGGCTACAACATCCGGGTCACGATGTACGACCGGCTGCAGAAGCTGTCGATGGCCTTCCATGACAAGCGGCGCACCGGTGACGTGCTGACCCGGGTCACCGGAGACGTGCTGGTCGTCGAGGAGTTCGTCGTCGGGTCACTGACCAACATCATCGCGAGCTTCCTGCTGCTCTTCGGCTCCTTCGCAGTGCTGTTCACGCGGTCCCGAGACGTCGCCCTGATCGCGATCGTCGTCGTCCCGCTGCTCGCCCTCGTCGCCAACTGGTTCTCAGTGCGGCTGAAGAAGGTCTCCAAGGAGCAGCGCTCCAAGGAGGGCGATCTCGCCTCCACCGCCCAGGAGATGCTCTCGTCGATCCGGCTCGTGCAGAGCTACGGCCGCGGGCACGTCGACCTCGAGCGCTTCTCGGTCCAGAGCGACCAGAGCATGCGGGCCTCGCTGAAGATCGCGACCATCCAGGCGCAGTTCAGCTGGGTGATCGCGGTCCTCGAGGGGCTGACGATCGCGAGCGTCGTCTGGGTGAGCTACTGGCTGGTCTCTCAGGACGTCATCACCGCGGGAGATCTCGTGCTGTTCGTCCTGCTGATCTCGAACATGTTCAAGCCGTCCCGCAAGATCGTGAGCGAGTGGTACAAGGTGGGCAAGCTGCTCGCGAGCACCGAGCGCATCGAGGAGCTCCTCGAACGGGAGCCGGCGGTCCAGGACGCCCCCGACGCCAAGGACGCCCCCGCTCTGACCGGCCGGCTCAGCTTCGACGACGTGACCTTCAGCTACCGTCCCGAGCACGAGAACCCCGCCGAGTCGACCAGTCGCACCGTGCTGCACGACATCTCGTTCACAGCCGAACCGGGGGAGGTCCTCGCCCTCATCGGTCCGAGTGGGGCGGGCAAGAGCTCGATCGCACAGCTCGTCCCCCGGCTCTACGATCCGGACTCCGGGACGGTCCGCATCGACGGCATGGACGTGCGCGGCTTCACGCTGGCGTCCCTGCGCCGGCAGGTCAGTCTCGTCCTCCAGGAGACCTTGCTCCTCACGGGAACGGTTGCGGAGAACATCGCCTACGGCATCGACGACGCCACCCCGGAGCAGATCGAGGCCGCGGCGCGGCTCGCGCACGCGCACCACTTCATCCAGGAGCTGTCCGACGGGTACGACACCGTCCTCGGCGAACGCGGCTCGACCCTGTCCGGGGGGCAGCGACAGCGCCTCGCGATCGCCCGGGCCTTCATCCGGCAGGCGCCGGTCCTCGTTCTCGACGAGCCGACGACCGGGCTCGACCCGTACTCCTCCGACCAGGTCATCGCCGCTCTCCGCTCGCTCATCGAGGGCCGGACGACCATCATCATCAGCCACGACCTCGAGCTCGTTCGGTGCGCGGACCGCGTTCTCGTCCTCGACTCCGGTCGGATCGTCCAGGAGGGCACTCCCGAGGCGCTCGCCGACGTGGGCGGCCTGTACGCAGACCTGTTCAACCGGGGCTCCGGCGAGGGCGCGCCGCCGGTCGGGGCGCAGGGATGACGATGACGGCGACCGGGTGGTTGGACGGGTTCGAGGTGGCATCGCCGATCCTCGACCCCGCTCTGCCTGCCCTCGCCCGAGCCTGGGTGGCCGACAGTCGGCCGGGAGCGACGCCGATCCACACCCGGACCCACACCGCTCTGTACCGCGGTCCCGACGACGTGTCCGCACGCGTGTCATTCGAGCTGGCCCCCGCCAGGGACGGCGACGGGACCGGTGAGGACCTGACCCTGCTCGTCCGGTCGCGGGGCGGCAACACGGTCGTCTGGGAGTTCCCGCAGGACCCCGGCGTGCCGGGGCTGGAGGCGATGCTCGACCCGCGGTCGGCCGCAGAGGTGCTGGCGCGGGCCGTGCCCGAGCTCTCGCTGGGAGCGGGAAGGCACGCGGACCTCCGCTGCGAAGCCACGCTGGTCCACCATCCCCGAACCGGCGCCTGCGTCCTGCGCTACGACCTGTCCGGACGCGACGGCCGAACGCACCGGCAGGTGTACGCGAAGGTCTACCCGTCGGTGGCCGAGGTGCGCCGGTCGGCGGCGGCCCACGAGGCGGTCGCGGGGCGGCTGCTCCATGGCCGGGATGTCGTGGTCCGGCTGCCGCGACTCCTCGGGCTGGACATCGACACCCGCGCCGTGTTCATCGAGTCACTCGGATCCCACGACACGCCGTCGGCCGAGGTCCGCCCCGACGAGGCCGCCCTGGTCCTGGCGACCGTGCACGGTGCGACCGCCCTGCACGACCTGCCCGCCGTGGGTGCCGCCCTCGACATCGACGGGGTCCGCGACGAGCTCGCCCTGGTGCGCACCGCCTGGCCCGAGCTCGCCGCTCGGGTGGCCGAGCATGTCGACGCGGCGGCTCAGCGCCTCGACCGCTCACCCGAGGGTCGACCGGTTCTCAGCCACGGCGACTTCACGCCGAGCCAGCTGCTCCGCATGCCGCGGGACGTCATCGGCCTGCTCGACCTCGACACCCTGCGCCGCGCCGAGCCCGCGGCCGACCTCGGGCGGTACCTCGCCTACGCGTCGGTACGCCTCGCGCGCAGCGAGAGCGCCGGCCTCGCCGATCCGACCGAGTCGGTCGGCGAACGCCTCTCGCCAACGATCCGCGACCTGTATGCGGTGGTGCTGGGCGCATACGGCGTCACCGACGACGCACTCACGGAACGCACGCTGGCTCACACCCGTCTCCAGCTCGCTCTTCTCGCTCTGCGCGCTGCGCGCAGGTTCAAGGACGACCGCGTCCGCCTCGCTCTCGCCCTGCTCGACCACGCATCCTCCAGGAGGCCGTCATGACCGCATCCACGAGTGTTCCCTCGACGACGGAGGCGGTGAGCCGCGCGCTCGAGTCCTTCGCCGAGCTCCCCGACTGGCTGGCGGCACTCATGCGGCCCGGCCGGCTCGAGGGGTCCCTGCGTCGGCACGTCGCCGAGGTCGCAGACGGACGGCTCGAGATCGTGTCCTGCCGTCCCGACCAGCTGCGGGCCAAGGACGACCAGTGGCACGCCCGGTGCCGGGTCACCATCGCGAAGCCGACACCCGCACCGGACTCCGCTCCCTCCGGGTCCTCCACAGATCCCGCAGACCCCGCAGACCCCGCAGGGCCGGCGGACCTGCGTGAGGTCGTGCTCGTCGGCCTCCTGTACCCGCCCGACCGAGCGGCCCCCGACCCCCTTCCGTCGAGTCGGCTGCCGTTCGGCACCGAGGGCTACGAGGTGTGGCTGCCGGATCTGCGGGTCCACCTGGCGACCGAGGAGGCCGACCCGGGGCTTCCCTCACTCGGCGACCTGACCGACCCCGAGGCGTCCGCCCGCCTCATCGAGGACATGCTCCGCGGCGGCGGTCACCCCGAGGCGCGGGTTCGTTCGGCCACGCCCGACATCGCGCGCTACAAGCCCGGCTCGCGGTGCACCATCGTCTACGACATGACCTACGAGTCGGACACGCCCGGCCTGCCCGACCCGGTCATCGCCAAGACCCACCAGGGCGACAAGGGCGCGTTCGCCCACCAGGCCATGACCGCCCTCTGGGCCACGCCTCTGGCCGAGGGACGGTCGGTGCTGATCGCCGAACCTCTGGGCTACCTGCCGGATGAGCGCATCCTCCTCCAGGGACCCGTGCCCGAGGACCGAACGCTCAAGGAGCTCTGCGTCGAGGCGTTCGAGACCGGCGACCCGGACCTGCTCGAGGCGCTGCGCGGCCACCTCAGCGAGACGGCCCGTGCGCTCGCCGCCCTGCACACCAGCGGTGCCGCCTACCCGCGCACCGTCACCGTCGACGACTGGATGGCAGAGACCCGGGAGGTTGTCGAGCGACTGGGCCACACCGTGCCCGAGCTGCCGACCTGGGCGGCACCGCTCATCGCGACGCTGGAGCACCTGGACGCATCGACACCGGCCGACCCCCTCGTGAGCAGCCACCACGACTTCCGCCCCGCGCAGGTCCTGCTCAGTGAGGCGGGACTGGCCTTCATCGACTTCGACGGTGCGGCGATGGCCGAGGCGGGTCTGGACATCGGGCGCTTCCGTGGCAAGCTCCGGGACATCGGCGTCACCGCGCTGGCAGCCCAGCCCGAGGGCTACCGCGAGGACCTGCTCCGTGACCGCCTCGAGCTGCTCGACGTCATGTGCGACGACTTCCTGGCCGACTACCGCCGGCACGCGGACGTCAGTCCGGGGCGGGTCGAGCTGTGGGAGATGATCGACCTGTTCATGGCACTCCTGCACACGTGGACCAAGGTCCGGCTGCTGCGGGTCCACCCCCGACTCGCCATCGTGCTGCACCGGCTCCAGGCCCTCGGCGCACCGACGCCCTGAGCAGGATGAGTCGACGCGTCGGCATCCGGACCGATTAGGGTCGATCGGGTGACGTCGACGACAGCGCCTCTGCTGCGCACCGAGGCCCTAGAACGCGCTCGCCTGATCACGGTCGACCGGATGGGGGTCGATCTCGACCTCTCCGTGTCGGACTCCGAGTTCGCCTCCGCCACGCGGATCGAGTTCTCGTGCTCCGAGCCGGGCTCGAGCACCTGGCTGGACTTCCGGCCGGAGCAGCTCATCTCGGTGAGTCTCAACGGGCAGCCGATCGACCTCGACGGCGCGGCCGCAGACGTCGCACGCGGCCGCATCGCGCTGTCCGGCCTGGGCGCCACCAACGTGATCGAGGCCCGGGGGACGATGCGGTTCTCCCGCGACGGTCAGGGCCTGCACCGGGCGGTCGACCCGGCCGATGGGGAGGCGTACGTGTACGGGCACCTCTTCCTCGACGCGGCCCCGACCGTCTTCGCCTGCTTCGACCAGCCCGACCTCAAGGCGCCGTACCAGGTCAGCGTGACCGCGCCCGAGGGCTGGACGGTCCTGGGCAACGGCGCGGCGACCGAGACCGGCGCCGGGCGGTGGGAGCTCACCGAGACGCCGCCGCTGTCGACCTACTTCGTCACCGTGTGCGCCGGACCCTATGCGTCGGTGCTCGCCGAGCATGACGGCATCCCCCTCGGCGTGCACGCCAGGCGGTCGCTGGGGGAGGCCCTCGAGGCTCAGGCCGAGGACCTGTTCGAGGTGACCCGCCAGTCCTTCGACCACTACCACGACCTCTTCGGGATCCGGTACCCGTTCGGCGAGTACCACCAGGTGTTCGTCCCCGAGTTCAACGCCGGCGCGATGGAGAACCCCGGCTGCGTGACCTTCCGCGACTCGATGGTCTTCCGTGGGGCGGCGAGTGAGGACCAGATCGTCAGCCGGGCCAACACGATCGCGCACGAGATGGCACACATGTGGTTCGGCGACCTCGTCACCATGACGTGGTGGGACGACCTGTGGCTCAACGAGTCGTTCGCCGAGTACATGGCGTACCGCACACTCGTGTCGGCAACCCGCTTCTCCGATGCGTGGGTCGAGTTCTCGATGTCGCGCAAGCTGTGGGGGTACGCAGCCGAACGCACGCCATCGACCCACCCGGTCGCCGGGTCGCCGACGCCGGACGCCCAGTCCGCGCTGCAGAACTTCGACGGCATCTCGTATGCGAAGGGCGCCTCGGTCCTGCGCCAGCTCATCGCGCACATCGGCGACGACACCTTCGTGCGGGGCGTGCGGGCGTATCTGCGGGACAAGGCCTACGGGAACGGCGATCTCGCCGACTTCCTCGCTGCGATGGAGGACTGCGCCGGGCTCTCACTCGGGACGTGGTCGCAGGCCTGGTTGCGCACCGCGGGGGTCGATGTCCTCGCTGTCGACGACGACGGTCTGCTGCACCGGTCCGCTCCGGAGCACTACCCCGCCAGCCGACCCCACACCCTGGACGTGGGGCGGATCTCGCAGGACGGCTCCGTGACGACCGCCCGGCTGTCGCTGACCGAGGACGTGCTGCCGCTCCCCGACGGCCTGGAAGGTGGAGTCATCACGTTGCCGAACGCGAGCGACCTGACCTGGGCCACCGTCGAGCTGCCCGAGGCGCAGCACGAGGTCGTCGCCGAGGTGATGCCCCGGATCGAGGACGCGCAGGTGCGGGCCGTCCTGTGGAGCGCCGTCATCGAGGGCGTGTACCGCGGTCGGGTCTCCCCGGAGCGTCTGCTGCGGCTCGTCGAGCAGGCGTGGCCGAGGGAGACCCAGGCCGCGATCCTCGGGCGCACCCTGACCAACCTCACCGGTCGGGTCATCCCGTGCTTCGTCCCCGAGCACGGCCAGGACGACGCGGAGGCGGCCCTTGCCGCGGCGGCGCGTGAGCGTCTCGACTCGGCGGAGCCCGGCTCCAGCGTCGCCCTCACGGCGGCCCGCGCGCTGGCCCGCTCGACGACGGACCGCGGACTGCTCGAGCGATGGGCCGGGGGAGACGGGCTGCCGACCGGCCTGGAGCACGACAGCGACTTCCGGTGGCTCGTCGTCGGCGCCCTGGCCCGACGGGGATGGCTCGGGGAGGACGGCATCGACACCGCACGGCGGGCCGACAACACCCTCACCGGCAAGCTCGCCGCCCTCGCGTCGCGGGCCAGCATCCCGACCGGGGCCGCCAAGGACTGGGCGTGGTCCGAGCTCACCGGCAACCCGGACATCTCGAACTACGAGGCGAACGCGATCGCCGGGAGCTTCTGGGGCAGCGGTGCGCTGGACCTGCTCGAGCCGTACCGCGAGCGCTACGTCTCCGACGTGCCGACCATGGCCCGCACCATGGGTGACGACGCGCTGCAGCGGGTGGCCCAGCTCGCCTTCCCGGCCCGGCTCGTCGACCCCGAGACCGAGCATGTCGTCGTCGCGGCGCTGGAGTCGGACTCGCTTACTCCCGGAGTCCGCCGGGCGATGGTGGACGCTCTGAGCGAGCTGCGTGAGGCGCTGGCCTCCCGTGAGCGCTTCGGCGCGCTCGCGAACTGACGCCGCTTCAGCGGCGGTCTAGGACGCCTTCGAACCGCCGCTGCAGCCGGTTCATCCCACCGAGCCAGGCGTCGGTGTCACCCGCACGGGCGCGGTAGTAGTCACCGACCTCCGGATGCGGCAGGACGAGAAAACGTCCGTCCACCATGGCCTCCCACGTCGCGTCGGCCACCTCGTCCGGGGTGAGCACGCGGTCCCGGCCCAGCACCTCCGCCAGCGCCCCGGACCGCTCGAGCATCGCCGTCTGCACACCCTGGGGGCAGATCGTGTGCACCCGGATCCCCTTGTGCCGATAGGTCACCGACAGCCACTCGGCGAAGGAGACGGCACCGTGCTTGGTGACCGAGTAGGCGGGAGCGTCGATCATCGTCAGCAGCCCGGCCGCCGACGCGGTCGAGACGAACCAGCCCTCTCCGCGTTCCAGCCAGCCGGGCACGAGGAGCCGCGCGGCGCGCACGTGCGCCATGACGTTGACGTCCCAGCTGCGCGCCCAGTCCGACTCCGCCGAGTCCAGGCCCTGGCCGAGATCGACCCCGGCGTTGGCGAACCACACGTCGATCGGGCCGAGCAGGTCCTCGACGGTCTCGACCAGTGCGGCCACGCCGTCTTCGCTCGCCGCGTCACCGGCGACCAGGGTCCCGCCGATCTCCTCGGCCACGGCGTGCGCGCGCTCGCCGTCGAGGTCGGAGACGACGACCCGGGCCCCGAGATCGGCCATCCGGCGGGCGAGAGCGGCGCCGATCCCGCCGGCCGCGCCGGTCACGACGACGACGCGGTCCGCCATCGAGAGCTCACGCCCGGCCTGCGCGGGCCGGTCCGCGACCCCCCGCTCGGACGCCTCGTCGGCCGCCATGTCGGCCGTCATCTCAGACGCCACCGGTGAGCAGCACGCCGCCGTCGACGGTCAGCGTCTGGCCGGTCATCCAGCCGGCGTCGTCGCTGAGCAGGAAGGCCACGACGCTGCCGATGTCCTCCGGCTCGCCGAGCCGCTTGAGCGGGTACGGCTTGGCCACCTGCTCCTCACGGCCCTCGTACAGCGCGGTCGCGAACCGGGTCTTCACGACGGCCGGGGCGACCGCGTTGACCCGGATGGTCGGTCCGAGCTCGACGGCGAGCTCCTCGGTCAGGTGGATGAGGGCGGCCTTGCTCGTGCCGTAGAACGCGATGCCCGGCGCCGGCCGCTGCCCGGCGACACTGGCGACGTTGACGATCGCACCGCCGTGCTCCTTCATCCAGGCGCGGTGGGCCTGCTGGACCCAGGCCAGGGCCGCGACGACGTTGACGTCCATGATCTTGCGGGCCGCGTCGAGGTCGAGCTCGGTCAGCGGTCCGTAGGCCGGGTTGATCCCGGTGTTGTTGACGAGCATGTCGAGCCGTCCCCACTGTGCGACCACGCGGTCGACGACCTCGCGCTGGTGCTCGGGGTCGGCGGCGTTGCCGGCGACCGCGAAGGCGCGGTCGGCGCCGAGCCGTGCGACGGCCGCGTCGAGCGCCTCCGGCTTGCGCGCCGTGATCGCCACCCTCGCGCCGTCCGCCACGAGGCGCTCGGCGATCGCGAGCCCGATCCCCCTGCTCGCTCCGGTGACGATGGCGGTCCGTCCGGCGAGTCGACCACTCACAGGGATCTCAGGGCTGGGGCTTTGGTTCATGGGCCTTTGTCTAGCACGCCTCCAGGTCCGGGAGGTCAGCCGCCCCCGAGCTCGCGGGCCAGCTCGTCGAGCGTGGACCGGGCCCGCACCAGCGATGGGCCGTACCAGGTGAGGAGCCGCCCGCTGACCAGCCGTGTGGGCGCCGCGTGGAACGCCTCGGGTCCGTCCGTGGCGCTGAACTCGTAGGGCTCGTCGGGGAGGAGGACCGCATCGATGTCCCCCCTGTCGATCTCGATCAGGTCGAGGCGTGGGTAGCGCTGCGGATGGTCGCCGAAGACGTTGGCCAGTCCCGTATGCGCGAGCAGGTCACCCGTGAACGTCGCCGAGCCGACCACCATCCAGGGATCCCGCCAGATCGGGACGGCCACGCGCGCGATGGTCTTCGGCACGGGCCCCGACCAGAGCCTGCGGGCCTCGACCAACCATGGCGGGATGCCCCACCCAAGGGCGGTGCCGAACAGCCGGGTCATCGACTCCAGCGCCTGCGGCACGTCCTCGATGACGGTGACCCAGACCGGTATGCGCGCCTCCCGCAGACGGCGCACATCGAGCTCGCGGTTCTCCTCCTTGTTGACGACGACGAGCTCCGGCGCGAGGTCGACGATCCGGGCCACGTCAGGGTTCTTCGTGCCACGGACCCGCGAGACGTCCAGGTCCCGCGGGTGGGTGCACCAGTCGGTCGCCCCGACCAGCGCCGCGGGCCGGGTGACGGCGATCGCCTCGGTGAGCGACGGGACGAGCGAGACGACCCGGGTGACCTCGCCCTCGGGAAGGGGGCACCGCATACCGAGGTCGTCGGCGGGGTCCCTCACAGAGGGCGGGCGGACAGTACGCAGAACTCGTTGCCCTCGGGGTCGGCGAGAACCGTCCACGGCACGTCGCCCTGTCCGACGTCGACGCGGGTCGCGCCCCGGGCGAGGAGCGTCTCGATCTCGGCGTCCCGGTCCTGGCTCGTGTGCGGAGCGAGGTCGATGTGCAGGCGGTTCTTGACCGTCTTGTCCTCCGGGACGCGCACGAAGACCATGCCCTGCGGCTGGCCGCGGAAGGTCTCGACGTCGTCCATGGGCTCCACCCGGGCCCATCTCGGGATGATCGCGACCTCCTCGTCGTTCTCGAACACGATGAGGTAGTCGAGGGTCTCGGCCCACCAGCGGGCCTGGGCGGCGATGTCGTGGCAGTCGACGACGACGGAGTACCAGCGCATGGACATGGCTCCGACGTTAGCCCGCGCGGCGCCGGACCGCCATGGCCCCCGACAGCGGCGGGTCCCAGTCCAGGGCCTGGTCGGACGCGAGACGTTCGTCGATCAGCGCCGCGACGCCCTCGGGGATCGGGGCGATCGACCGGGTGCGCAGATCCATCGAGATGCTCAGCGCCTCATGGCTGTTCGCCACCTCCCCGGTCGTGCGGTTGACGAGGAACTGCAGCGAGTGCAGCGCCTTGTCCGAGCGGTCGATGAGCCGCACGTGGACGCTCACCTCGTGCCCGGCCAGAACCTCCCGGCGGTAGACGATGTGGTGCTCGACGTCGAAGGTGGTCGGCCCGCCCGCTGCGGCGGACTCCTCGGACAGTCCGAACCCGGCGAAGTAGGCCCACCCGCCGTCGCTGTGCAGCTGCATGTAGCGGGCGATGTTCATGTGGCCGTTGCCGTCGGTGAACTCGTCAGGAACGACGACGCGGAAGTCGCTCGGCAGGGCGAGCACCTGGTCCAGGCTCGGGAAGGGGGCGCGCGGTGACTGCATGGTCCAACTCTGGGACATGGCCTCACCCTGACAGGGAGGCGGGCCCTACATTGGCATCATGGCCGAGCACCCGCGCCCCTCGATCGTCGTCCTCAACGGGCCGAACCTCAACCTCCTGGGGGAGCGCGAACCTCACCTCTACGGGCACGCGACCCTGGCCGACGTGGAGGCGATGTGCCGCGAGGCGGCGGAGCGCGGCGGCCACGACCTCGACTTCCGGCAGACCAACCACGAGGGCGTGCTGATCGACTGGATCCAGGAGGTCCGTCACTCCGCGGACGGGGTCGTCATCAACGCCGCCGGGTGGACACACACCTCGGTGGCCATCCGCGACGCCCTGAGCAACGTCGAGGGGACGATCGTCGAGGTCCACATCACCGACATCCATGCCCGTGAGGAGTTCCGGCAGCGCTCGTTCATCAGCGACGTCGCCGATCACGTGGTCATCGGGCACGGGGTGCGCGGCTATGTCGAGGCAGTCGACCTGGTCATCAGCCGTGAGGGTGTCCCGCGGCAGCACTGATCGGCTCGCCGAACCGACGCAGGGCCCTGCGGTCCAGTCCGGCTGACCGCCCGGCTGTGCGGTCCCATCGCTCTCTGGCGAACTCACCCCGCCTGGAGCACCATTGGGCATGACCACCGTGAGCCTGACCGACCTCCTCACCCGGGCGGCACGGGTGGCCGCCGAGCATCGCGATACCGTCGGCGAGCGCCCGGTGCAGCCCGACGTCGACCCGGCCGCACTCGCCGAGGCCTTCGGCGGGCCGCTCCCCGCCGGACCCACCCCATCCGAGGCGGTGCTCGACCGGCTGGTCGACGCCGCGCGGCCGGGACTGATGGGCACCGTCGGTCCCCGCTACTTCGGCTTCGTCATCGGCGGCGCCTCCCCGGCGTCGACGGCAGCCGACGTGCTGACCACCGGCTGGGACCAGTGCGCGTACAGCCCCGCGCTGTCGCCCGCGGCGGCTGCTGCCGAACGGGCCGCCGCCGGGTGGCTCACGGACCTGCTCGGGCTGCCGGCGGGCGCGTCGACCGGGTTCGTGACCGGGGCCCAGGCGGCGAACACGGTCGGGCTCGCCATCGGCCGGACCAAGGTCCTCGCCGACGCCGGGTGGGACGTCGCTCGTGACGGCCTGTGCGGCGCCCCGCGCGTGCGGGTCGTCGCCTCCGAGGAGCGGCACGCGACGATCGACCGCGCGTTGCGGCTGCTCGGGCTCGGCACCGCCGCGGTCGAGCCGGTTGCCGCCGATGACAACGGAGCCATCGACGTCCTCGCCCTGGAGAGGGTCCTGGCGACGTCCCCACCCGGACCCACGATCGTCTGTCTCCAGCTCGGCAACGTCAACACCGGCGCGTGCGACGACCTGGCGACCGCGATCCCGGTGGCCCGGGAGCACGGCGCCTGGGTGCACGTCGACGGGGCGTTCGGGCTCTGGGCGGCGGCCAGCCCGAGCCTCGCCCACCTCGTGGCCGGGCTCGAGCAGGCCGACTCATGGGGGGTCGACGCACACAAGTGGCTCAACGTCCCCTATGACAGCGGTCTCGTGTTCTGCGCCGACGCCGACCTGCACGCGGCGACGATGTCCTACAGCGCCGCGTACCTCACCGGCTCCGGCGCCACCGGCGACTACGTGCTCGGTGACCTCACCGCCGAGTCGAGCCGTCGAGCGCGCGGCTTCGCGGTCTGGGCGGCGTTGCTGGAGCTGGGCGCGGACGGGGTCGCCGCGCTCGTGGACCGCTGTTGTGCCCTCGCGCGGCGAATGGCCGAGCGGCTCGCTGAGGGCGGAGCGACGATCCACAACGAGGTCGTCCTCAACCAGGTGCTCGTCGGCTTCGACGACCTGTCCCGCACCGACGAGATCCTGGAGCGGGTCCAGCGCGAGGGCACCTGCTGGGTCGGCGGGACGACCTGGCGAGGTCGCCGGCTGATCCGGGTGTCGGTCGCCAACGCGACGACGACCGAGGCCGACATCGACCGCTCGGCCGACGCCATCCTGCGTGCGGCGGTGGCCCGTTGAGTCGCCGCGCTCCCACCGGGTTCGACGACGCCGTCGGGCGAGCGACGGATTTCATCTGAGCCGACCGGCTCGTGTACTCTCGTGCGGCGCACGGTGTTCGCACCGGGCCCGCCCCCTTAGCTCAGTCGGCAGAGCGTTTCCATGGTAAGGAAAAGGTCGTCGGTTCGATTCCGACAGGGGGCTCAGGTCCGCCCGACGGAGCAGGTCAGCCCTGGTTCCGGCGGACTCACGGCGGGATAGCTCAGCTGGTTAGAGCGCACGACTCATAATCGTGAGGTCGCGGGATCGAGCCCCGCTCCCGCTACTGGATGTCGCCGCGGATTTCATGCCGGACTCCCGGCGGCGTACCATTGACCCTTGTGCCCGCGACCGGGCACGCACACCCCGCAGACCACGCGCACACTCCACTCGCATACTGCACAGGTCCCGAAAGCAGGTTGCCCCCGATGGCCAAGAAGTCCCTCGACGTCCGCCCCAAGATCACGTTGGCGTGCACGGAGTGCAAGGAGCGCAACTACATCACGAAGAAGAACCGCCGCAACGACCCCGACCGGCTCGAGCTGGCGAAGTTCTGCCCGCGATGCAAGAAGCACACCGCGCACCGCGAGACCCGCTGACACCGCACGTCGTCGCCCGCGCACCCGCTCGGCACCGCTGAGCGCAGCGCCCGCGCCCCCGTTCCCCCCAGGGAGCGGGGGCGCGCTGCGTTCGGCTGAGTCTGCCGCCCGGTCAGCCGCTCCGGCCCTCGCCGACGGTTGTTCTCAGGTCGTCGCGAGATCGCGCCGGCGAAGGCCGAGGACCGCTGCGGCGGCGAGCCCCACCGCCAGGGCGGACAACGCCACGACGGACGCGGCGGAAGCGTCCTCGACGGGAACCCGAGGCAGGTGCCAGAACGGCGACAGCCCCGCCAGAGCGGCAGGCAGGTCCAGCAGCTCGCCGAGGTAGGCCTGGACGAACGCCCAGACGAGCGGCGCCCACGCCAGCAGCGCCCACCGGGGCGCCCAGGCGTGCAGGGCGACGGCGACGCCGGCGAGGACGAGCGCACCAGGGGCGGTGACCAGTCCGGCCTGGATGACGGGCCACAGCAGCGTCGAGTCCCCGGAGACCACCGCGTGGGAGACGGCGGTCACAACGGAGACGACCAGGAGGAGGGCAAGCGTTCCGACCGTGGTCACGGCGATGCCCGCCCCGGCCCACCGGGACCGGGAGACTGCGGTGGCCAGGACGTTCTCCGCGTGGCCGGCCTCCTCCGCCTGGCGCAGCCGCAGGGCCGAGGCGACGGCGAACGCCGACGTGGTGACTCCGAGCAGGCTCATCACGTAGGCGAAGTACCCCCGCGTGATGTCGTCCACCGAACCGGCGATGACGTCGGCGATGTCGGGGTTGGACTCGATCATCGTCTCCATCTCACGACCCACGCCGCCGAAGACGATCGAGAGCAGCGCCAGACCCACCGCCCACCCGATGAGCAGGCCGCGCTGCTGACGCAGGGCCAGGCCGGTCGGTCCGGCGAGGCTGCCCGCCGCCCTCGTCCGCCCGGGACGACCGCGCAGGAGGCCGGCGCCGAAGTCCCGGCGCGCCACCAGCCAGGAGGCGAGGGCGAAGAAGGCGACCGACAGGCCCGCCATGAGCGCGAGCGGCCAGGCGCTGGCCGAGTCGCCGAACGGGCGGATCGCGTCCTGCCAGCCGAACGGCGACAGCCACGTCAGGGCGTTCTCGTCGATGGCTCCCAGGCCGCGCAGGACGAGGAAGACCGCCAGGACGGAGCCGGCGATGCCGAGGGCCGCGCGCGCACTCGAGGTCAGCTGGGCCGCCGCCGCGGCGACCGCCGTGAACACGAGCCCGAGCCCGGCAACGCCCGCCCCGAACAGCAGCGCCGGCGCGGCGTCGATCCCGGAGGCGATGAGCACCGCCGACTCCAGGGCACCGGCGACCACAGCGGCAGCGAGTGCGACCGTCAGGGTCGCCGCGATCGCGGCATGCCTGCCGATGACCGCGCTGCGGACCAGCTCGGCACTCCCGGACTCCTCCTCAGCCCGGGTGTGCCGGACGACCAGGAAGATCACCATGAGCGATACGACGACGCCCGTGAGTGCGGTGAGCTCGTAGGAGATGATGCCGCCGAGCGTGTCGGTGTCATAGGGGATGCCGGCCATCAGCCGCGTGACGGCACTGTTCTCGACCGTCGCCCGGTAGCCGGCGCGCTCCTCGGGTGTGTCGTAGAGCCCGATCACCGCGTTGGCCGAGGCCGCCGTCACCCCGGCCAGCCCGACCAGCCACACGGGGAGGCGCACGCGGTCGCGGCGCAGGATGAGGCGCACCAGATGACCGGTCCCGGCCAGGGGCCGGCTCCGGGGCGCCTGGTGGGAGGGGCTCACGCCGACACCTCCTCCCCGTACTCCCGCAGGAAGAGCTCCTCGAGGGTCGGCGGGTGGGCCTGGAGCGAGGCGATCCCGAGGTCGGCGAGGGCGCGGACGACGGCTTCGAGGCGGTCGCTCTCGACCTCCATCACGACGCGGTGGTCCTCGGTCTGGACGTGGTGGACGCCCTCGATCCGGGTCAGGCCGGCAGCGGGACGGACCGTCTCGGCGATGACCGTGGTGCGGGTGAGGTGCCGCAGCTCGGCCAGGGTGCCGGACTGCACGTTCACGCCGGCCCGGATGATGCTCACCCGGTCACACAGGGCCTCCACCTCGGCGAGGATGTGGCTCGACAGCAGCACCGTCGCGCCCTCGTCCCGCAGCTCGTGCACCGCGCGCTGGAACTCCGCCTCCATGAGTGGGTCGAGGCCGGAGGTGGGCTCGTCGAGCAGGTACAGCTCGACCCGCGAGGCGAGGGCGGCGACGAGGGCCACCTTCTGCCGGTTGCCCTTGGAGTAGGTCCGCGCCTTGCGCGCGGGGTCCAGCTCGAACCGCTCGAGCAGGGCGGCTCGGCGCCGCTCGTCCAGACCGCCCCGCATCCGGCCGAGGAGGTCGATGACCTCGCCACCGGTCAGGTTCGGCCAGAGGTTGACCTCTCCGGGCACATAGGCGAGGCGCCGGTGCAGGTCGGGGGCCTGCCGCCAGGGATCGCCACCCAACAACCGGGCCGTGCCCGAGTCGGCACGCAAAAGGCCGAGCAGGACCCGCATCGTCGTCGACTTGCCGGACCCGTTCGGTCCAAGGAAGCCGTGGATCTCGCCCTCGTCGACCCGCAGGTCGAACCCGTCCAGGGCGCGCACCGCACCGAAGGTCTTGACGATGGACTCGAGCTCGATGGTCGCCATCGATCCATCGTGGCACTGCCGTCTCGACCGGGGGTCGAGATCGTGGCGGTCAGCGGTAGTTCGTGAACGTCACCGCGAAGTCGAAGTCCTGCTCCTTGAGCAGGCGCTGGACCGACTGCAGGTCGTCGCGCGACTTGCTCGTCACCCGGATCTCGTCGCCCTGGATCTGGGTCTTGACCGACTTCGGGCCCTCGTCGCGGATGACCTTGGTGACCTTCTTGGCGTTCTCCGAGGAGATGCCCTCCTTGAGGGGCACGTCGAGCTTGTACTCCTTGCCCGACAGGCGCGGGCCGGCCTCGGGCACGTCGAGGTGCTTGAGCGAGACGCCGCGCTTGACGAGCCAGGTCTGCACGACGTCGAGGACGGCCTTGCAGCGGTCCTCGCTGTTGGCCTCCATCTTGATGACCTCGCCGGCCAGCTCGACGCGCGCGCCGACGTTCTTGAAGTCGTAGCGGTTGGCGATCTCCTTGGCCGCGGTGTTGAGCGCGTTGGCGACCTCCTGCTTGTCGTACTTGCTGACGATGTCGAAGCTGCTGTCCGCCATGGGTGGTGGCTCCTTCGCGTGTGGGCTGACGTCTCGGTCGATCCGACCCCTCCGGCAGCGATTTAGCCGCGGGCCGCTGACTTGCTATCCTTCCATGCGCACCAGGCAGGTTGTCCGAGCGGCCAATGGAAGCGGACTGTAAATCCGTCGCGAAAGCTACGCAGGTTCGAATCCTGCACCTGCCACCAGCGCGAAGGGCCTCGCACGTCACCGGTGCGGGGCTCTTCGCCATCGGTGCACGAGCCGGTGCAGGTGGACCGGCGCCCGAAGCGCGCCTGGTCCGCTCAGCTCCGCTGCATCCGGTCGAGCACCGCCCCGACGACGGCGTCCGGCGCCTCGTCCGGGATCCAGTGCGAGACGCCCTCGAGCTCGACGTAGCGGTAGTCGGCGTCGACGAACTCGCCGCACAGCTGCGCGCCGCGCCGCCGGAGGGCGAGGTCGCCGGTGCTCCACAGGTAGGTCGTCGGCACCCGCGTCGCGGGGAAGTCGGCGGCGGACTCCATGGCGCGGTACCAGCCCAGGGCCGCGCTGGTCACGCCGGGCTCGCGCATCCGGGACACGTAGTGCTCGATCTCGGCCTCCGGCAGCCCGGCCAGCATGCGGCGCAGCACGGCCCAGTCGTTCGCGGCCAGCCACTCCTCACCGGTCCCGGGCTGCCAGAAGATCCCGATGTAGGCGGCCGCCTCGCGCTGGTCCTCGTCCTGTGCGTACGCCGCGGCGTACGCCCGCGGGTGGGGCACCGACACCGCCGTGAAGGAGCGCACGCGCTCCGGCGCGGAGGCGCAGAGGTTCCACCCGACCTGGGCGCCCCAGTCGTGTCCGAGGAGATGGAACGTCGAGGCGTCCTCAGCGTCGGCCACCGCGAGCGCGTCGGCGACGAGATGCGGCATCCGGAACGGCTCGACGCCGGACGGCCGCGCCCCGGGGCTGTACCCGCGCTGGTCCGGCGCGACGACCCGGACGCCGTGGTCGGCCAGCCGCTCGCCGACGCTCTGCCAGCATCGGGCGGACTGAGGGAACCCGTGCAGCGCCAGGACGGTATGCGGCGCCCCGCTCTCCCCGAGCGTCCACACGTCGAGGACGAGCGGGCCGTCGGGACCCGGCACCTCGACGTCGGTGCGGGTCCACGCCGCCGGTGAGTCGCGCATACCCGACGAGTGTAGGGAGGTCGGCGGCAGGGGCGCCGATCGCCGCCCGGTGGCAGGATGACGGTCGTGCCTCCCGAGACCGCCTCCGCCGAGACAGGATCCGACGAAACCCGAGCCGACGAAACCCGACCCGATCCGTTGGCGGGCTACCCGCACCGAGCGTCCTTCCCGACCCGCTGGAACGACAACGACATCTACGGACACGTCAACAACACGGTCCACTACCTGGCGATGGACACCGTCATCAACGCGTGGATGATCGAGCGAGCCATCCTGCGGATCGACCCGGCGAGCGATGCGCCGGTCGGGCTGTGCGTCGAGTCGGGGTGCCGTTACCTCGCCGCCGCGGAGTACCCCGACACGCTCACCGTGGGGCTGCGGGTGGCCGCCCTCGGAACGTCGAGCGTGACCTGGGAGCTCGCCATGACGAGGGGCGACGGGACGCTCGTCGCGGAGGGCCGGTTCGTCCACGTCTTCGTCGACAAGGCGACCCGGCGACCCACGCCCATCCCCGAACTGGCCCGCGGCGCGATGGAAGGCCTGCGCGCCACCCCACCTGGTTCCGGGAGTCCGGCCGGCCGAGGGGGGCCATCTCGAGACGACGTCGTCGAACCGGATGCAGCACGCTGACCTCGGCGAAGACTTCGGGAAGGGGGGCCGTTCGCCGGACGGCGTGGCAGGCTAACCGCATGGACCCCCGCGAGGCGTATGCGTCGGCCGCCGACCTCGAGCACGCCCTGGGCGGCACCGGGTACCTCTCGAGTCCGGAGCTCTCCACCGTGACCTGGCTCAGCCTGCGGCTGGCTCGGCCGCTGCTCATGGAGGGCGAGCCGGGCACCGGCAAGACCGCGCTCGCCGAGGCGCTGGCGCTGGCTCTCGACCTGCCGCTCGTGCGGCTCCAGTGCTACGAGGGCATCGACGCGACGCAGGCGCTCTACGACTGGGACTTCCCGCGTCAGATCCTGCACCTGAGGGCGGTCGAGGCCAGCGCGGGGGGTGACCGGGGCGCCGACCTCGCGCAGGTCGAGGGCGAGCTGTTCGACGAGCGGTTCCTGCTGTCCCGGCCGATCCTCAAGGCCCTGCGTGAGGCGCCCGTCGTGTTGCTCATCGACGAGATCGACCGGGCCGACGACGAGTTCGAGGCGTTCCTGCTCGAGGTGCTCTCGACGTGGCAGGTGACGATCCCCGAGCTCGGCACCGTCTCGGCCGCGACGCCCCCGGTCGTCGTCCTCACCTCGAACCGCACCCGCGAGCTGCACGACGCCCTGAAGCGACGCTGCCTCTACCACTGGCTCGAGCACCCCGGCCTGCAGCGCGAGCTCGAGATCGTGGCGACCCGGGCCCCCGAGGTGCCGGCGGCCCTCGCCGAGCAGGTGGTTCGCGCGACGCACGCGATCCGTGCCGACGAGAGCCTCCTGAAGCCGCCGGGCATCGCCGAGACCCTCGACTGGGCCCGGGCCCTCACCGAGCTCGGGACCCGCGAGCTCGACGTCGAGACCGCCGCCGCGACCCTCGGCGTCGCGGTCAAGTACCGCGAGGACGCCGAACGCGTCCGGCTGGCGCTCGACCGGATCCTCACGCGATGACCGCGACGGACGGTTCCGCGGTGGCTGTGTCGGCCGACAGCCACCGCGAGGCCGTCCGTCGCGACGTGATGCACCCGCCGGAGGCGATCCTCCTCGGCTTCGCACGCGCGTTGCGCGCAGCCGGGATCGCCGTGACGGCCGACCGGGAACAGACCTACCTACGCGCGGTGGCGACGGTGGGCCTCGAGGACCAGGCCGCGACGTACTGGGCCGGGCGGGCCACCTTGTGCTCGTCGCCGACCGACCTGGCGCGCTACGACCAGGTCTACACGGCGTGGTTCAGCGGGCTGCGCTCCGGCGTGAAGGCACCCAGGCCCCAGCCGGTCGTCATGACCTCGGACCTCCCGAGCGACGACTCGCCGGGCAGCGGCACAGACCCCGAGGACACCGAGGCGATCCGGGCCATGGCCAGTGACGCCGAGATCCTGCGCCACCGGGACATCGCCGAGCTCTCCGGCGGAGAACGCGCCCGGCTCGCCGCGATGTTCACAACCCTGCCTGCGGCCCGACCGCGCCGCCGGGCGCATCGGCACTCGTCCGCTCGGTCCGGCGGACTCGATGCGCGACGGACGCTGCGGGCCGAGCTGAAGAACCTCGGCGAGCCGACCCGGATCCACTTCCGGCGACGGACCACGAGGCCCCGGCGCGTCGTGCTGCTGCTCGACATCTCGGGGTCGATGAGCTCCTACGCCGACGCGCTGCTGCGCCTCGCCCACCACATCTCGCGCGGTGAGAGCCCGACCGAGGTCTTCACCCTGGGCACCCGGGTCACCCACGTCACCCGGGCGTTGCGCAACCCGGACGCCGACCGCGCCATCATCGCGGCCGGAGAGCTCATCCCCGACTGGTCGGGAGGCACGCGTCTCGCCGACGGGCTCGGGGTGTTCCTCAGCCGGTGGGGCCGGCGGGGGATGGCGCGCGGTGCCGTGGTCGTCATCGCGAGCGACGGCTGGGAGCGCGGTGACCCGGCGGACCTCGCGGTGCAGCTGACCCGACTGCGCCGGCTGGCCCACCGCATCGTGTGGGTCAACCCGCACCGCGGCCGGGCCGGCTACCAGCCCGTCCAGCGGGGCATCGTCGCCGCGCTACCGTTCTGCGACGCCTTCGTCGCGGGGCATTCGCTGGCCGCCTTCGCAGACGTGATCCACCGGATCAACACACTCAATATCAGCACACTCGATGTCAACCGGGTGACCGGGACGGACCGACAGGAGGTCGACCGTGCGTGAAGTACTGGACCGGCTGCTGCCGTGGTGGGCCGAGGGCCACCCGGTGGCGATGGGCACCGTCGTCGCCACGTGGAGGTCCGCCCCGAGACCGGCCGGTGCGGCGATGCTCGTCAGCGGGGACGGCGAGGCCGTCGGCTCGGTCTCCGGCGGCTGCGTCGAAGGCGCTGTCTACGAGCTCGGGGAGCAGGTCCTCGACACGGGTGCGCCGGTGCTGCAGCGCTACGGCGTGAGCGACGAGGACGCCTTCACCGTCGGCCTGACCTGTGGCGGCATCCTCGACATCTTCGTCGAGTCCGTCTCCCGCGACACCTTCCCCGAGCTCGGCGAGGTCGCCGAGGACATCGCCGCCGGGCGCCCCGTCGCCGTGGCGACCGTGATCGAGCACCCCGACCCGGAGATGCTCGGCACCCACCTGGTCGTCCGTCCCGAGGGGCGCGCACCGCATACCCACGTCCTCTCGGAGCGGGCCGACGAGGCGATCGTCGACGACGCCCGCGGACTCCTGGCGGCCGGCCGCAACGAGACCCTCACCTACGGGCCCGACGGTGAGCGTCGCGGCGAGGGCATGCGGGTGTTCGTGGCCAGCCATGCGCCCAAGCCGCGGATGCTCGTGTTCGGAGCCATCGACTTCGCCGCCGCGGTCGCCCGGATGGGATCCTTCCTCGGCTACCACGTCACGGTGTGCGACGCCCGTCCGGTCTTCGCGACGGCGAGCCGGTTCCCACACGCCGACAAGGTCGTGGTCACCTGGCCGCACCGCTATCTGCAGGAGGAGGTGGAGGCGGGGCGGGTCGACGGCCGAACGGTCATGTGCGTGCTCACCCACGACCCGAAGTTCGACGTGCCCGTCCTCGAGCTGGCGCTGCGCCTGCCCGAGGTCGGCTACATCGGGGCGATGGGATCGCGGCGCACCCACGAGGACCGGCTCGAGCGGCTTCGCGAGGCCGGTCTGGGCGAGACGGAGCTGCAGCGGCTGTCCAGCCCCATCGGTCTCGACCTCGGCGCCCGGACTCCCGAGGAGACGGCGGTGAGCATCGCCGCCGAGATCATCGCACTGCAGTGGGGTGGCGGAGGAGAGCGACTGAGCGGGATGATGGGCCCCATCCACGGCGGGGACGAGGTCGACCCGACCTGACAGGGCGCCCCCCGATCCCGGAGAAGGAGCGGTCATGGAGCCGGTCACCCTCACTCCGCACGACGATGCGGTCGCCGCGCTGGAGCCCTTCGGCACCCTCCCGGACTGGCTGGCCGCCGTGATGCGGCCGGGGCGCCTCGAGGAGTCGCTGCGTCGCCATGCGCCGGGGCTGGGCGACGGGGGGCCCACCCTCGTGGGCGCCGAGACCGACCAGCTGCGTGCGAAGGGGGACCGCTGGCTCGTCCGCGTCGTAGTCACCCTGGCCTGGCCGGAGCGCGAGGAACCCACCGAGGTGGCGCTCGTCGGAGAGCTGCACCCGCCGCATCGGTCCGATCCGCCGACCGATGTCGCGGCCGAGCCGGCGAGCGAGGGGAGCGCGGTCCGGCCCGGTGATCCAGGCTGGCGGGTCCGACTGCCCGACCTGCGGCTGGAGCTGACGGCCGAGGAGAGCGACGTCGCCCTGCCCTCGCTCGGCGACCTCGTCGACCCGGACGCCTCGGCCCGGCTCATCGAGAGCATGCTCCGCGCCGGGTCCTACCCGTCGGCGCGAGTAGCCTCGACCGTCCCGACCATCGCCCGCTACAAGCCCGGCTCGCGGTGCACGATCGTCTATGACGTCGCCTACGACCCGCCCTCTGCGCGCCTGCCGAACCCGGTCATCGCCAAGACGCACCAGGGTGAGAAGGGCGTCCGCTCGCACGAGGCCATGACGGCGCTCTGGGCGACGGCGCTGTCGTCGGGCGAGGACGCCGTGATCGCCGAACCGCTCGGGTACCTGACGGGCGAGCACATCCAGCTCCAGGGGCCGGTGCCGGAGGACCGCATCCTCAAGGACCTCGCGCACAAGGCCTTCGAGACCGAGGACCCTGCACTGATGCAGGACCTGCGCCGGCACCTCAGGGCCACCGCGCACGCCCTGGCCGCTCTGCACACCAGTGGCGCCGAGCTCGGCGAGACGATCGGGTTCGCCGACGAGCTCAGCGCCGCTCGCGCTCTGGTGGACGACCTGGGGTCAACGGTCCCCGACCTGCCCCGCTGGGCCGAGCCGACGCTCGGCCTGCTCGACTCGGGTGACCGCCGGCTGCCTGCCGACCCGGCGGTCAGCAGCCACAACAGCTTCAGCCCGGCTCAGGTTCTGCTCGGGCCCGGCGCACCCGCGATCATCGACTTCGACAGTGCGGCCATGGGTGAGCCGGCCATGGATGTCGGCCGCTTCCAGGCTGGCCTGCGCTGTGTCGGTGTCCCCGCACTCGCCAAACGCCCGGGCGGATACCGCGAGGACCTGCTGCTCTCCCGGCTGGCGCTGCTCGACGACCTGTGCGCCGCGTTCCTCGACGACTACCGCTCCCGGGCACCGGTCACACCCGAGCGGGTGGCGCTGTGGGAGAGCCTCGACCTGTTCACCTCTCTGCTGCACACGTGGACCAAGGGCCGGATCGAGAAGGTGACGCCGAGACTGGCCACCCTGCGGCACTCGCTGCGGGCCCGCGAGCTCGCGGGCTGAGTGTTCGTCGCGCGCGGCGGCGAGGACGTCGTGACAATGGGAGCCATGGACCTCGTCGCCGCACTCGCCGACCAGCTCGACTGGCACTGGCACGCCCAGGCCCGACCGCGCCTGGACGGCCTGACCGATGCCGAGTACCTCTGGGAGCCCGCTCCCGTCTCGTGGACGGTGCGGCACCGCGACTCGCCCGCGCCCGAGTGGGTGACCATGCGCGCCGGCTCGGGGGAGTGGCTCATCGACTGGGCGGTGCCGGAGCCGGACCCGGCGCCGGTGACGTCGATCGCCTGGCGGCTGGGCCACATCCTGGTCGGTGTCCTCGGGGAGCGGGTGCACAACCACTTCGACGGACCGCCGGCCGACTACTTCTCCTGGGCCTACGCCGGCACCGCCGCCGACGCGCTGTCCCAGCTCGACGTGGGCTACGAGCGGTGGATCACCGGTGTCCGGGGACTGACCGCGCAGACGCTCGATCGCCCGGTCGGTCCGGCCGAGGGCCACTTCGCCGAGTCGCCCATGCGTGACCTCGTCCTGCACATCAACCGCGAGATGATCCACCACCTCGCCGAGGTCGCCCTGCTGCGCGACCTGTGGCGGCAGCGCTGAGCGAGCGCCGCACGGTTTCCGGGTCCCGCCCGAGGGTGCGGTATGCGGTGGTGCACCCGCGCGGGGACCGCGCCGGCGACCGGCGCGACTTTCCGCATCGGAAAGGCGCGAGGGGGTGCTCGACGCGCCTGTCGCATACCCGATCCTGACCGGACCCTTGCCAGGTGATGTGGATCACGACGAAGATCGGGAGCGACCGAACACAGCAGCGTGGCTGGAGGGCCCAAATGACGCGAATCTCCGTCAAGGTCGATGGAGTCAGGTACTCCGACGACGTCGAACCGAGGACCTTGCTGGTCCACTACCTGCGCGAGTCGCTCGGGAAGGTCGGCACCGTCGTGGGGTGCGACACGAGCAACTGCGGGGCGTGCACCGTCCATGTCGACGGCCGCAGTGTCAAGAGCTGCAACATGCTCGCGGTCCAGGCCGACGGCCATGAGGTGACGACGATCGAGGGGATCGCGACCGAGGGTGGCCTGCACCCCATGCAACAGGCGTTCCACGAGTGCCACGCCCTGCAGTGCGGGTACTGCACGCCCGGCATGATCATGCAGGCGATCGACCTCGTCGGCGAGAACCCGAACGCCTCCGAGGACGAGATCCGTGAGGGTATGGAGGGCAACCTCTGCCGGTGCACCGGATACCAGAACATCGTCAAGGCCGTGCAGCAGGCCGCCGGCGTCATGGCGGGCCAGGCCTCCTCGAGCAGCCAGGCGGGTGAGTGAGATGACCGCCGTCGACGACCGCCCCACCACCGAGGTCGGCACAGCCCGCGTCCGCAAGGAGGACCAGCGCCTCATCACCGGTCGCACCAAGTGGACCGACAACATCCAGCTCCCTGGCATGCTCCACCTCGCCATGGTGCGCAGCCCGTTCGCGCACGCGAACATCGGCGCGATCGACACGAGCGCGGCCGCCGACGCCGACGGAGTCGTCGCCGTGTTCACCGGCAAGGACCTGGCCGACACCCAGGGTGTCAACATCAACGCCTGGCCGATCGCGGAGGACCAGGTCACCCCCACCCACCTGCCGGTGGCCGTCGAGCGGGTGGCCTGTGCCGGCGAGATCGTGGCGGTCGTCGTCGCCAGGTCCGCGGCCGCGGCACGGGACGCCACCGAGCTCGTCGACGTCGAGTGGGAGGAGCTCCCCGCCGTCCTCGACCTCAAGGAGGCGGCGGCTGACACCGTCCTCGCCCACCCCGACCTCGGGACGAACAAGTCGGCGCTCTGGCGGCTCGACTCCGCCGAGCAGGGCAGCGGCGGTGACGTCGACGCGGCCATCGCCAAGGCCCGCGAGAGCGGCATCGTCATCGAGCGCGAGTACCGCCAGCAGCGGCTCGTCCCCGCATTCATGGAGCCGCGATCCACGGTCGTCGACCCCACCGGCGAGCAGATGGTGGTGTGGTCGGCGACCCAGGTGCCGCACATCCTGCGCTTCGCCCTCGCCGCGACGACGGGAATGCCCGAGTCCAAGATCCGCGTCATCGCCCCTGACGTGGGTGGCGGCTTCGGCGGCAAGCTCCAGACCACCCCCGAGGAGTTCGCGACCGTCGCCGTCGCCCGACGGCTCGGCAAGCCGTGCAAGTACACCGAGACCCGGTCCGAGACGATGATCTCCTGCCATCACGGTCGCGACCAGTGGCAGAAGCTCACCCTGGCCGCCGAGAAGGACGGCACGGTCACCGGACTGAAGGTCGACCTGCTCGCCGACCTCGGCGCCTACGTCGCCATCGTCGGCGGCGGGGTGCCCGTGCTCGGGGCGTGGATGTACAACTCGATCTACAAGTTCCCTGCCTACCAGTTCAACTGCCAGACGGTGCTGACGAACAAGACGTGGGTCGACGCCTACCGCGGCGCCGGTCGTCCGGAGGCGACCTTCGCGATCGAGCGGATGATGGACGAGCTCGCAGCCGAGGTGGGAGCGGACCCCATCGCGATCCGCGAGAAGAACTGGATCACGCACGAGGAGTTCCCGTTCACGACCGTGGCCGGCATGACCTACGACACGGGCAACTACGAGGCCGCCACCGCCAAGGCCCTCGAGCTCTTCGGCTACGACGAGCTGCGCGAGGAGCAACGGCGGCGCCGCGAGTCCGGTGACCCGGTCCAGCTCGGCATCGGCGTCTCGACGTTCACCGAGATGTGCGGACTGGCACCGTCCCGCGTCCTCGGCTCGCTCAGCTACGGCGCCGGCGGCTGGGAGAGCGCCAGCATCCGGATGCTCGCGACCGGCACCGTCGAGGTGGTCTCCGGCGCGACGCCGCACGGCCAGGGACACGAGACGGCGTGGAGCCAGATCGTCGCCGACCGTCTCGGCGTGCCGTTCGAGAACGTCGAGGTCCTGCACGGCGACACCCAGGTCGCCCCCAAGGGCCTGGACACCTACGGGTCGCGGTCACTCGTGGTCGGTGGCGAGGCCATCGTGCGCGCGGCCGACAAGGTCATCGAGAAGGCCAGGCCGATCGCGGCCCACCTGCTCGAGGCCAGCGTCGACGACATCGAGTTCGAGTCGGGCCGGTTCACGGTCAAGGGCACCGACCAGGGCATGGGCCTGACCGACCTCGCGCTGGCCGCCTTCACCTGCCACAACTTCCCGGAGGGCGTCGAGCCGACACTGGACGCGGACGCGACCTACGACCCGGTCGCCTTCTCCTTCCCGCACGGCACCCACCTGTGCGCGATGGAGGTCGACACCGAGACCGGCGCCACGAAGATGCGCAAGTACGTCTGCGTCGACGACATCGGGACGATCATCAACCCGCTCATCGTCGAGGGCCAGGTGCACGGCGGGCTCGTCCAGGGCATCGCCCAGGCGTTGTGGGAGGAGGCGGTCTTCGACGACCAGGGCACCCTGGTCTCCGGCTCGTTCGTCGACTACACCCTGCCGACGTCGGCCGACACCATCAGCTTCGTCACCGACCACACGTCCTCCCCGTCGACGACCAACACGCTCGGCACCAAGGGAGTCGGCGAGGCGGGGACGATCGCCTCGACCCCTGCGGTGGTCAACGCCGTCGTCGACGCCGTGCGTCACCTCGGGATCGACGACATCCGGATGCCCTGCACCCCCGAGCGGGTCTGGCGGGCGATCCAGTCGGCCGGCGGGACGAGCGGCGGGCCGGCGCCGGACCAGGCCCAGGAGCACTTCGCCGCCGGAGGCCTGAACCAGGATCCCGACGCCGGGTCACCCGAGCCACCGACCACCTCGACGACGGCAGGAGAGAACGCATGATCCCCGTGGCCTTCGACTACGTTGCACCGGAGTCGGTCGAGGAGGCGCTCGCCGCACTCGCCGAGGCGGGTGACGAGGGCAAGGTGCTGGCCGGCGGCCAGTCCCTGCTCCCGGTGCTGCGCATGCGGCTGAACGCGCCGGAGCGAGTCATCGACCTCTCCCGGATCGCGAACCTGCGCGGAGTGTGCGAGGACGGCGACCACATCGTCGTCGGCGCGATGACCACGCACGACCAGGTCGCTACCGACCCGCTCATCCGCGAGCACGCGACCGTGCTCGCCGATGCGGCCTCGACCGTCGCCGACCCGCAGATCAGGCACCGCGGGACACTCGGCGGCGCCCTCGCGCATGCTGACCCGGCCGGCGACCTCGGTGCACCCGTCATGGCGCTCGACGCCGAGCTCGTCGTGACCGGGATGGGTGGTGAGCGCCGCGTGCCCGCGACGGAGTTCTTCACCGACCTGTTCGAGACCGCTGTCGGCGAGGGAGAGCTGCTCACCGCCATCCGGATCCCGAAGCACACCGGCTGGGGGAGCGCATACGAGAAGTTCGTCCGCGTCTCGCACCAGTGGTCCATCGTCGGTGTCGCGGCCGTCGTCAAGGGCTCCGGCGGCACCGTCGAGCAGGCCAAGATCGGTCTGACGAACATGGGGTCGACCCCGCTGCGGGCTTCGGCCGCAGAGGCGGCGCTCGCCGGCGCCTCGGGCGAGGCGATCGCCGCCGCCGCCGAGAAGGCCGCCGACGGCACCAACCCGCCGACCGACCTCAACGGCGCATCGGACTATCGAGCCCATCTCGCCCGGGTGCTCACCCGGCGGGCCGTCGAACGAGCGCTGGGAGCCTGACGCATGGAGCTGACGCACGACTTCACCGTGCCCACCGACATCGAGACCGCATGGGCGACCTTTCTCGACCTCGAGCGGGTCGGCAGCTGCTTCCCCGGCGCCACCGTGACCGACGCCGACGACGAGTCGTTCTCGGGCACGGTCAAGGTCAAGCTCGGACCGATCGCCCTGCAGTACGCCGGCTCGGGGCAGTTCCTCGAGCGGGACGACGCCGCCCACCGGGCCGTCCTCGAAGCCAAGGGCAAGGACAAGCGGGGCAACGGCACCGCCGGCGCGACCGTGACGATGCAGCTCGCGCCAAGTGCCGAGGGCACCCGGATCGACGTGACGACCGAGCTCCAGGTGACCGGCAAGCCGGCACAGTTCGGCCGCGGTGTCATGCAGGACGTCTCGGACAAGCTGCTCCAGCAGTTCATCGCCTGCATCGAGGGCCAGTTCGCCGAGGGCGGGGCCGAAGAACCGGCCGCTGCCGCCCCCGCCGGTGGCGCGCCCGCGGCTCCGGCCGAGGAGGAGGTGCCCACGCCCGCGCAGGTGTTCGGGGAGGCCGAGTCCGACGACGGCGCCCGTCCCGCAC
>JBAUUB010000023.1:0-2701 GCA_049582485.1 Dermatophilaceae bacterium | reverse complement strand
GGGCCGCGCCGCCGAAGACCACCGTGCCCGCCTCGGGAGACCAGGTGTCGGCCGCGTCGCCGACGAGGAACTCACGGGCGGTCACGAAGTCGCCACCGCTGCCGGCGAGCGCCTGGAAGAAGCCGCTGACGATCTCCACGGGCTCGGCACCGGCGCGCGGTCCCGGCGGGGCGACCTGGAGGTCGGCGTCCGGCTGGGTCCGGCCGACCCCGAGCCCGGGGCGGATCGTCGGGTCCGACGCAAGCACCGTGCAGCCGGCCAGGAGGATGCAGGCGGCCAGGACCACCGCATACCGGACAGCGTGGATCGGGCTCACTCGATCCCACCGTCCTTCGCATCCTCCTCGACCCCACGGGGAACGAGGACGAGCGGTGACTCGGCGATCGGCACGTCCTGGCGGCGCGGGAGGGTGAGCCGGAAGCGCGCTCCCTCCCCCGGCGCGCCCCAGGCCTGCAGCCAGCCGTGGTGCAGGTGGGCGTCCTCGAGCGAGATGGCCAGCCCGAGCCCGGTGCCGCCGGTGTGCCGTGCGCGGGCCGGGTCGGCCCGCCAGAAGCGGTTGAAGACCAGGCCGGACTCACCGGGGCGCAGCCCGACGCCGTGGTCCTCGACGAGGACGGCGACGGCGGTCTCGTTGCCCTCGACGGCGATGCAGATCGGCCGGCCCTCGCCGTGCTCGACGGCGTTGACGACCAGGTTGCGGATGATCCGCTCGACGCGACGCGGGTCGACGTCGGCCTCGGCGTCCTGGGTGGCGCGCTCGAGAATCAGCGCGCTCCCCCGCCGCTCGGCGAGAGGGCGGGCGCCGAGGACGACCCGGTCGACGAGCTCCTCGAGGTCGACCGGCTCGGTGTCGAGCGCGGCGAAGCCGGCGTCGAAGCGGCTGATCTCGAGCAGGTCGGCGAGCAGCTCCTCGAAGCGGTCGAGCTCGCCGCTGAGCAGCTCGGCGGAGCGGGCGACGGGGACGGTGAACTCCTGGCGGGAGTCGTGGATCAGGTCGGCCGCCATCCGCACGGTCGTCAGCGGGGTGCGCAGCTCGTGCGAGACGTCGGAGACGAAGCGCTGCTGCACCCGCGAGAGCGCCTCGAGCTGGCGGATCTGGGTCTGCAGGCTGTCGGCCATGGAGTTGAACGACGTGGCGAGGCGCGCGAGGTCGTCCTCGCCGCTGACCGGCATTCGCTCGCCGAGGTCGCCGGCCTCGAGGCGCTGGGCGACCGAGGCGGCACGGCGGACCGGGGTGACGGCCTGGCGGGCGACGAGCCAGGCGATCGCACCGATGAGGAAGATCAGGGCGATGCCGCCGATGAGGAGCGAGTTGGAGATCAGCCGGAGGGTGGCCTGCTCCTGGTACATCGGGGTGATGTAGTACAGGTCGTACGGTCCGGCGGTGGGCACGTCGATCTGCGACCCGACGACGACGGCCGGCACCTGCTCGCCGTCGATGGTCACCTGGGTCAGCTGGGTCTGCTGGCGGGTGGGGTCGTCCGCGACGGTCTCGCGCAGGGCGTCACTGACAGAGGACAGGCCGACGGCACCGGCGGAGACGGTCGGCAGGACGGTGGTCGCGGTGTTGTTCTGGGCGCGGGTGAACACGACTGAGAGGGACTGGTCGTTGCCGGGTGGGGCGAGGGAGTTGACCAGGTCGAAGGCCTGCTGGCTCTGCGCGTCGCCCTCGCGGGGAGCGGCGGCGTCGACGCTCTCCTGCGCGCGGGCGGTCAGCGACAGCGCCTGCTGCTGAGAGCGCTCCACCCGGTCGTCCTCGAGGCCGTCGGCGATCGCGGAGTACAGATAGGTGCCGATCATGCCGATGACGAGCAGGCCGAGCAGCATCGTCGAGACGACGATGCGGAACTGGAGGGAGGACCGCCAGACGCCGGTGAGCCGACGCAGACCCTGGCGGACGGTATGCGACGCTCGCCTCGCGAGCACCGTCACCCGGTCAGGCTGATCCGGCTTTGTATCCGACACCACGAACCGTCACGACGATCTTGGGGTTCTCGGGATCGTGCTCGATCTTGCTGCGCAGCCGCTGGACGTGAACGTTGACCAGGCGGGTGTCGCCGGCGTGCCGGTATCCCCAGACCTGCTCGAGGAGGGTCTCGCGGGAGAAGACCTGGCGCGGCTTGCGGGCGAGCGCGACGAGGAGGTCGAACTCCAGCGGGGTGAGCGAGACCGCCTTGCCGTCGCGCTTGACCGAGTGCCCGGCGACGTCGATGGTCAGGTCGCCGATCTCGAGCTGCTCGGGCTCCGGCTCGTCGCCGCGACGCAGCCGGGCGCGGATGCGGGCGATGAGCTCCTGCGGCTTGAAGGGCTTGACGATGTAGTCGTCGGCGCCGCTCTCGAGGCCGACGACGACGTCGTGGGTGTCGGTGCGGGCGGTGAGCATGACGATCGGGACGCCGGACTCGGCGCGGATGCGTCGGCAGATCTCCATGCCGTCCATACCGGGCAGCATGACGTCGAGCAGGACGAGGTCGGGGCGCGTGGTGCGGAAGGCGCCGACCGCCTCCGACCCGTCGGCGACGTGCGAGACGTCCAGTCCCTCGTTGCGCAGGACGATGCTCAGCATCTCCGCGAGCGAGGAGTCGTCGTCGACGATGAGAACGCGACCCTTCACGGTGTATCCATCCTTCCCATGCTTCTTCGCAGCGCTGTTCGTTCACGGCACGTTCAGCCCCGGCAGGCTCACGCACCCCTGATCATC
>JBAUUB010000022.1:0-4100 GCA_049582485.1 Dermatophilaceae bacterium | reverse complement strand
TCCCAGAGGGGAGCCTCGAGGAGCAGGCCGTGCCGGTGCCGGTCCTCGGGGATGTAGCCGATGCCGGCCTCGCGGATCCGCCGCGTATGCCATTTCGAGACCTCGGTCTCGTCGACGAAGATCTGTCCCGTGTCCTGGTCGCGCATGCCCATGATGACCTCGACGAGCTCCGCCTGGCCGTTTCCCTCGACGCCCGCGATGCCCAGCACCTCACCGGCATGGATGGCGAAGCTCACGCCGTCGAGCACGTTACGGCTCGGGCCCTTGAGCACCAGGTCCTCGACGCGGAGGACGACCTGGTCGGTGACCGTCGACTTCTCGCTCTGCGGCGTCGGCAGCTCCGAGCCGACCATGAGCTCGGCCAGCTCACGGGCCGTGACGTCCTCGGGTGAGACGGTGTCCACCGTGGTGCCGCGGCGAATGACGGTGATGGCGTCGGCGACGCGGAGCACCTCGTCGAGCTTGTGCGAGATGAACAGGACCGTCAGGCCCTCGCTCTTGAGCTCGCGGAGGTTGTCGAAGAGCTCGTCGACCTCCTGAGGGACGAGCACTGCTGTCGGCTCGTCGAGGATGATGATCTTCGCGCCCCGGTAGAGGACCTTGAGGATCTCGACCCGTTGCCGGGCACCGACGCCGAGGTCGGCGACGAGGACGTCCGGGTCGACGTCGAGACTGTAGTCCCGGGAGATCTCGAGGATGCGATCACGCGCCGTGGCCCCGATGCCATGGAGCTTCTCAGCACCGAGGACGACGTTCTCGAGCACGGTGAGGTTGTCGGCGAGCATGAAGTGCTGGAAGACCATGCCGATGCCGTGCCGGATGGCGTCCAAGGGGCTGTGCAGGTCGACGCTCTCGCCACCGACCTTGATCGTCCCCTCGTCCGGGCGCTGCACGCCGTACAGGATCTTCATCAAGGTGGACTTGCCTGCGCCGTTCTCGCCGACGATCGCGTGCACCGTGCTGCGCCGGACCGCGAAGCCGATGTCCTTGTTCGCGACGACGCCGGGGAAGCGCTTGGTGATGCCCTCCAGCTCGACCACGTAGGTCGAGTCCTCGATGGCGCGCTCGTGCTCTGGGGCGGCAGCAGTCATCGTCGGTCCTCTCGATGTGCGTCCGGATTCCCGCGACGACGCGGGTCCGGTGCGACACGCTATCGCGGCGGGGTGGCCAAAAGTGGGGTTTCACGGACAGATCGCCCTCTCGACGTCGGTGACGTCGAGAGGGCGATCTGTGACGAGATGGTCACCTCGGTGGAGGGTCAGCTCTCCGGGGTGCTGGGAACGGTGATCTCACCGTCGATGATGCGCTGCTTGAGCTCGTCCAGCTGGTCCTTGATGTCGTCGACCTTGCCACCGGTGGTGGAGTAGTCCACGCCACCGCCCTCGAGGTCGAAGACCTGCGGGCCGGCCTGGAAGTTGCCCTCGACCTCTGCCTTGAGGAACTCGTAGACCGCGACGTCGACCTTCTTGATCATCGAGGTGATGATGACGTCCTGGACCTCGGGGGCGGCCGTCTTGGCCTGGTCGGAGTCGACACCGATGGCCATCGTGTTGGCCTCGCTGGCAGCCGTGAACACACCGCCACCGGAGCCACCGGCGGCGTGGTAGACCACGTCGGCGCCGGACTGGTACATGCCCTCGGCCGCGGTCTTGCCCTTGGCCGGGTCACCGAAGCCGGAGAAGTCCGGCGGCTGGGTGAGGTAGGTCCGCTGGATCTCGATGTCGGGGTTGATCTCCTGGGCGCCGGCGATGTAGCCCGCCTCGAACTTCTGGATGAGCGGCGTCTGCACACCACCGATGAAGCCGACGTTGTCGGTGCGCGTCTTCAGGGCCGCCGCGGCACCGACGAGGAAGGAGCCCTCCTCCTCGGCGAAGACGAGGTTGGCGACGTTCTCGCCCTCGTAGTCGGTCGAGTCGATCAGGGCGAAGTGCACGTCGGGGTTCTGGGGCGCGACCACGGCGATGGACGGCGCGTACGCGAAGCCGACCGCGACGATCGAGGTGTAGCCGGCGTCGATCAGCTGCTGAAGTCGCTCCTCACGGGCGGACTCGGGCTCCCCGTCGGTCGCAGTGGCCTCCTGGGTCTCGATTCCGAACTCCGCGGCGGCCTGGTCCAGACCGGCGGCGGCGGCGTCGTTGAAGGACTGGTCACCACGACCACCCACGTCGTAGGCCATGCCGACGCGGACATCGCTCATCTCTTCGGCCGTGGTCTCGGTGCCGTCCGCGGTGCCGGTGTCGGTGCTGTCGCCGCTGTCGCTGCCACATGCGGTCAGTGCCAGGGCCGCAACCGCAAAGACGGATGCGTACTTCATCGTCTGGCGCAAGGCGTTTCTCCTGATTCTCGGGCGGCGTAGACACGCCGCCACTCGGGCGTTGCTATCGCAACGAGGGCGGCAGGGGCGCCACCCGCTGCCGCGAGAATATCCCCTCGGTCCTGGGCCACAAGACCGCCTGTCAGGAACGTCGCACATTCGTTACGGAGTCGCGACCCAACGGCCGATCGAGCGGTTCTGATCCTGACCGCTCAGTCCTCGCCGGGCTTGAGACGCCCGGCGAAGACGACGCCGGTGAACAGCTCGACCGCGTGCCGCAGCGCCGCCTCGTCGACGACGAGGTCGCCCTGATGAAGGTCGTAGGTCCGGCCGCCCGGGGTTCGGGTGCCGAGCCGGGCCATCGCTCCGGGGACCCTGGAGAGGTACCAGGAGAAGTCCTCGCCGCCGAGCGACTGCGTCGTCGGGACCGGCGCCAGACCCGTGCTCGCAGTGGCGACCCGCAGCAGGTCGATCGCTGCGGCACCGTTGACGACGGGCGGCACCCCGCGCTCGCGGTGCAGGCGGACCGCCACTGCATAGGGGGACGCGACGGAGTGCACGATCTCGTGCAGGAGCGGACCGACCTGTTCCCACGCGGAGGCGTCGAGGATGCGCAGGGTGCCCGTCGCATACCCCGACGAGGGGATCACGTTGCTGGCCTTGCCCGCGTGGATCTCGCCCCACACCAGGGCGGCGCCCGCGCGCGGGTCCAGCCGGCGGGACAACGCGGCCGGAACGTCCGTGACGATCTTGGCGAGCGCGAACGTGAGGTCCTCGGTCAGGTGCGGGCGCGAGGTGTGGCCCCCCTTGCCGGTGAGCTCGACCCTGATCGCATCGCACGCCGCCGTGATCGGTCCCTCGCGCAGTCCGACCTGTCCGACGTCGAGGCTGGGGTCGCAGTGCACGGCGAAGACCGCGTCGACACCCTCGAGCGCGTGCGCCTCGATGAGGCGGTGCGCACCACCGGGGATGACCTCCTCGGCCGGCTGGAACAGCAGCCGCACCGCGATACCGCGCTCGCGCAGGTCCGACTCCAGCGACTGCAGGACGACTCCCGCGCCGAGGACGGCGGCCGTGTGCACGTCGTGGCCACAGGCGTGGCAGACGTCGTGGACGGTGGAGGTCCAGTCGAGGCCGGTGCGCTCACGCACCGGCAGGGCGTCGATGTCGGCGCGCAGTGCGATCCGGTATGCGGGCTGCTCGGCCCCGAGGTCGGCGATCGCACCCGTGCTCCCGTGCAGGGGTCGCCACGAGATCCCGGCGTCGGTCAGGCGCTGGGTCACCACGGCGGTGGTCCGGGTCTCCTCGAACGACAGCTCCGGGTGGGCATGCAGGTCACGCCTGATGTCACGGAGCTCGGGGAGGAACGAGGAGATCGCTGGGACGAGTTCTGCGGGCAGATCGTCGGGGAGGGCGTCGTTCATTCCGTGCCCCATCGTAGCCGCTCGCGGGAGAGCCTCCCGCCACGCGATCGGGCGTACGGAGGCTCGTCGAGGCACTGACGCGCCGACGACAGGAGTTCAGTCGCGCGACCTGTCCTCCGCCGTCTGCGTGGTGCTCCGTCGGTCCCGCGCAATTGCGGTCGCACGCAGGAACTACCGTCCCCGGAACGAGGAGGTGTCGCGCAGGGGACGGAACGGCCCGGTCGGCGCCGACGCTGATGGGCATGACGCGGTCGGTGCCGACGTGTGGTCAGCGCCGGCGCGCGGCCTCCGCGATCCCGTCAGAAGGCGTCGTGCGGGACGTAGGTGCCCCACACCTCGCGCAGCGCGTGGCTGACCTCACC
>JBAUUB010000021.1:0-1619 GCA_049582485.1 Dermatophilaceae bacterium | reverse complement strand
GCCTAGTAGCGCACGCAACTGTCGGCGTCGACTCCCCGGCCAGCCGAAGTCACGCCAAGCCGCAAACGCAGGAGTGGAGTCCGCCAGAGTGGTGTACGAACAGTCGGTGAGTGTCGCTACCAAGTAGGTGACGGTCACCGGGTGATTCTTCGAGAGATCTTCCACAACCACCTCGAAGAAGGAGTCACACCGATGACCGCCTCACCCAGTATCGACCCCGCCCGGTTCCTGCAGGAGGAGCTGGCCCAGGCCAGCCCGGATCTGATGCGTGACATGCTCGCCTCGTTCGTCAACGCGCTGCTCTCGGCGCAGGCGGACGCGGTGTGCGGCGCGGAGTACGGCACCCGTGACGTGGAGCGGGTCAACCGCCGCAACGGGTACCGGCACCGCGACCTGGACACCCGGGTCGGCACGCTGGATGTCGCGATCCCGAAGCTGCGCGAGGGGTCGCTGTTCCCGGAGTGGCTGTTGGAGCGCCGCCGCCGCGCCGAGGCCGCCCTCACCAGCGTGGTCGCCACGAGCTACCTGCTGGGGGTCTCGACGCGCCGGATGGACAAGCTGGTGCGCACCCTGGGCATTACGGGCCTGTCGAAGTCGCAGGTGTCCGAGATGGCCAAGGATCTCGATGCGCAGGTGACCGCGTTCCGGACCCGGCCGCTCGATGCCGGGCCGTACACGTTCGTCGCCGCGGACGCCCTGGTGATGAAGGTTCGCGAGAACGCCCGGGTGGTCAAGATCGCGGTGATGATCGCCACCGGCGTCAACGCCGAGGGCTACCGGGAGATCCTCGGCATCCACACGGCTACCAGCGAGACTCACGCCGGCTGGCTGGCCTTCTTCCGCGACCTGGTCGCCCGCGGCCTGACCAAGGAAGGCCCGGTCGGGATGGTCACCTCCGATGCGCACGACGGCCTCGTCGAAGCGATCGGTGCCACCCTGCCGGGCACGTCCTGGCAACGGTGCCGCACCCACTTCGCCGCCAACCTCATGAGTCAGACACCCAAGTCGTCCTGGCCGTGGGTCAAGGCGCTGCTGCACAGCGTGTACGACCAGCCCGACGCCGATGCGGTGCACGCCCAGTTCGACCGGATCATCGAGACCCTGGCCGACAAGCTGCCCGCCGTCGCCTCCTACCTCGACGAGGCCCGCGCCGACATCCTCGCCTTCACCGCCTTCCCCAAGGGCTGCTGGCGACAGGTCTGGTCCAACAACCCCCAGGAGCGGCTCAACCGCGAGATCCGCCGCCGTACCGACGTGGTCGGGATCTTTCCAAACCGGGACTCCGTGATCCGCCTGGTCGGGGCGGTCCTGGCCGAGCAGCACGACGAGTGGATGGAGCAGCGCCGCTACCTCGGCCTCGAGCTCCTCAAACAATGCCGCGCCGCCCTCGAGACCGAGGCCTCAACCGGGAAGGAGAACACCACCGTCATCGCCGGCGCGATCAGCGCCTAACACCCCCCAACGAGGAATCACCCTCGTACACCACGCCCGTGGACTTGACCCTCGATCGACCCGGCAGAACGTCTTCGCGATGTCGGCGGAGGGCTTACCAGCTGAGGCCCCACCGGAACCAGTCCCCGCCGTCGAGGAGAACCCCGGCTTTGCCCGGATGGTGGAGT
>JBAUUB010000020.1:0-1751 GCA_049582485.1 Dermatophilaceae bacterium | reverse complement strand
CCCCGCGGCCGAGGAGCCCGCGCCGGCGGCGAGGCGCCGCCGGAGCGGCGCGGGACCGAGGCGATGAGAGTGGCCCGCTCCACCTCGGACGCACCGAGGGCGTCGGCCAGGACTCTGACGGTATGCGGGTAGGGCCGGGTGCGCGTGCCCCGCTCGAGTGCGCTGACGGCGTGCGGAGTGAGCGCTGCGCGCTCGGCGAGCTCCTGCTGGGTCAAGCCCGCCCGTTCCCTGAGGCGGCGGAGCAGGACACCGAAGGGTGGTGCGTCGTCGACACCCAGTTCCGGCATACACGCAGCCTATTGACGTGCACCGACAAGAAGAACACCGCCCGCCGATTGCCCCGAGCAGCTCCACGCGCGAACTGTGCGGGCAGTGTGCGAGTGCTGAGCGTGGTGTGTTGAGGGTCCTGTCGCGAGGCTTGTTCTGCACGCACAGGACGAGGTGACGCACCCGCTCAGGGGGCGCGCCGCATACGAGAGAGGAGGTTCACCGATGGTGACCACCGCCCGCTGGCTCCCGGCCGACTGGGACCACCCCACCCGCGTCGAACTGGCCACCGGCCATCACCTGCGCCCGATCAGGGCCACCGACGTCGACCTCGACATGGTCGCCGTCATGGGCTCCCAGCCACGGCTGTGGTCGATCTACGGCGAGCCGTGGGGCTGGCCGCCGGCCACCATGACCGCCGAGCAGGACCGCGAGGACCTGGCCCGCCACGCGGCCGAGATCGAGCGGCACGAGTCGTTCAACTACGCCCTCTTCGACACCGGGGAGACCCAGTTGCTCGGCTGCGTCTACATCGAGCCGCCGGCCAAGGCCGGCGCGGACGCCGAGGTGTCGTGGTGGGTCGTCGATCTGCTCGTCGACGGCCCTGTCGAGGCGGCCATGACTGCGTTCGTCCCGCTCTGGCTCGAGCGGGACTGGCCCTTCGCACGCGTCCGCCACATCGGGCGCGACCTCACGTGGTCCGAATGGGCCGCGCTTCCCGACACCACAGAGAACACGCTCCAGAACACCCCAACCCAGTAGAGGAAAGACCGTGACAGACACAGCACTCCCCCAGACCCCCGAGATCACCTCGCTGCACGACGTTCCCGAACCGTCGCTCGGGACCCCCAGCCGCATGTGGGTCCTCGCCGGCATCGGCGCCGCGATGGCGTCTATCGCGGGCATCGTCGGCAGCTCTATGGCCGGCGCGGTGTACGACGCAGAGCTGGCAGGCGACGCGGCCGGCATCACCGACCGGATGACCGGCGAGATCCCGCAGATGCTCGTGTTCCACTCGGCATCGGCGATCGCCGCCCTCCTCCTCGTGGTCTTCGCCGCTGGCCTGCGCCGCTTCCTCAGGGAGCGGACGCCGCTCGACCACCTGGCCCCTCAGCTCGCCTCGACCGGCCTGCTCCTGGTCTCGGTCGTGCTCCTGACCGGAACCGCGTTGAGCACAGAGTTCATCTTCGGCCTCCTGGACCCTGCGCTCCTGGTCCCGGAGACGGCGGTCTTCTACGGCCACTGGATCGGGACGGTCCCGTGGTTCTGGGCCGGCGCCGGTCTCGCCGCCCTGGCCGTCGGTGTCGCCGGACGTCGCTACGGCGCGGTGTCCGGGTGGCTCACGTGGGTCAGCCTCGTCCTCGGTGCCGTCACCACGCTGCTGGCGGTCAGCCCGCTGCAGTACATGGCCGGCATGACCGGGCCGCTCTGGTTGCTCATCGTGACGTTCGCGCTGCTCCGGGAGCGCTGAGGCTCATCAGGTG
>JBAUUB010000019.1:0-17703 GCA_049582485.1 Dermatophilaceae bacterium | reverse complement strand
GACCAGAGGTGCTCCTCGCCCTGCACCTCCACCTGGACGCCGGCCAGCCCGAGCGACAGCTCGGACGACAACGCCGCCATCGTGTCGACGGCACGACGCCGCGAGCGGTTGAGCAGCCCGAACGCCGCTCCGGTGAACATCCCGGTGGTCAGGCCGCCCACAGCGGCACCGCTGCGCAGGAAGTCCCGCAGTCCCGGGATCCCCCGGGCCCGGAAGTCGAGGATCGGCCAACCCTGCTCGAGGGCGTGAGCGCGCAGCCGCGGCTCCGAGGTCGTCGCCGCCGGATGACCCACGAGCTCAAGGAAGGGAATGTCCTCGTCACCGTTGGAGTAGCCGTAGGAGTTCTCGAGATCGATCTCTTGGGCGACCGCGAACTCGCGGACGGCGACGGCCTTGCCGGAGCGCCACAGCGTCTTGCCGGGACGGCCCGTCAGGTTGCCCGCCTCGTCGACCTCGAGCGGGGTGTAGAGCACGTGCCGGATGCCGAGGACGTCCGCGGCGGGCTGGATCTGGAAGCGCGTCGCCGAGGAGGCCAGCACGACCGTGTGGCCCTTGCGCTGGTGGGCCTCGACGAGCTGCCAGGCCTCGGGGAAGATCCGGCTGGCGACACTCGCGCGGAACACGCGGTCGCCGTCGGTGAGGATCTCCTCCTCGGGCCGGCCCTTGAAGGTGCCGAGCCCGACCCCGACGAAGCGCTCGAAGTCCTCCTCGGTCGTGATGCCACGCAGCGCGAGCGCGATGGTCTGCAGGCCCTCGACGGGCCCGACCTTGCCGCGCCGGATCCGGTCCACATAGAAGTCGACGGCCGAGAAGCCGTGGATGAGCGTCCCGTCGAAGTCGAAGAACGCTCCGATCGACGGCCCCTCCGGACCGTTGTAGACCTCGTCGAGGCGATGCTGCAGCGCAGCGTCAGTCAGAGACACCGGTGACCTCCGCTCGGATGGATGCGTCCATGGACTCGATCGCCCGCACACGCCGGACGAGATCACGAGCGTATGCGGCGCACGCCTCCCGCCGCGACGCCAGGCTCTCGTGGCCTGCGTCACCGTTGTCACCCGAGCTGTCGCCGGCGTCGTCACCTGTGCTGTCGGTGGGGTCACTGACGAGCAGGCCCAGGTTGGCCATCAGGTCGAGCGCGGAGATGAACAGCTCGCGGCTGAGCGACTCGGGGCCGTGCAGCCGGCCCTGCAGGAGCCTCTGTCGGCCGACCTTCTCGCACTCGGCGACGAACGCGTCCCGGGCGACGGCGTCCTTGCGGTCGAGCTCGTCGTCGCCGCGCAGGGCGAGCCGCTCGGCGACGACGAACTGGGCGTCGAGGAAGGACCGCAGGACGCGGTGTGCCATGAGCACGTGCGACCCGGTCAGGACGTTGCGGACCGCCTCGAGACTGGGCGGCGTGTCCTCCCAGTCGGGGTCGAGGAGGTCCATCTCGTCGCGCAACTCGTCGACGAAGACACGGCGGGAGGGGAAGAAGAACTCGAACTTGAGCTGGTCGCGGATCGTGTTGGCCTCGTCCCAGACCGCCTCGATGATCTCGCGTGCCGAGACCTCTTCGTCCTCGGTCATCCGCTCGGCCACGTGCAGGATGGAGAGCTCGAGAATGGCCCGGGTGATGAACCAGTGGATCGCGTTGTTGCGGTAGAAGGCCGCGACGAGGTGCTGGCCGCGCTCGATGGCGTAGACCGGCTCCTCACCGCCCTCGTAGTCGGTGACGACCTTGGCTCGGACGAGCTGGGTGAGGACCGTCTGCAGGCCCAGCGGGTCGCGCAGTCGCTCCAGGCCGGTCGTCGGCAGACCGCGCTTCTCGATGTAGTCCAGGATCGGGGCGATGACCTTGAGGATCTCGTCGACGGTCTGCGCCTGGTCCCGGACGCCGAGAAGGGTCAGCGTGAGCAGTGCGTTAGCGGTGATCGGGGTCGAGGAGTTGATCCCGACGGCCACCTCGAAGGCGACCTTCTGCAGGGCGATGCGCTGCTCGGAGCCCGGGGCATCGGCCGGAGCCATCCGGGTAGCGAGGCTGAGCGGCTCACCGAACCGCACGTGCGCGTTGCCGCCGGTCGTCGACCGCTGGGACCGCGCATACTTGGCGAGCCACGTCAGGCCCTCGGGCTGCTTGGCCGCACCCTCCTGCTCCGCAGCCATCACCGCGACCTCGTAGAGCCGGTCGTAGGTGATCGAGACCGGAACGAGGTAGACGTCCTCGACGCGGCCGCTCGTCACCGCCTGCGCGACGTAGGACAGCAGGCCGTACCGCGGTGAGCGCAGCTTTCCGGTTCGTGAGCGCCCGCCCTCGAAGTACCACTCGAGGTTGAACCGCTTGGACAGCAGGTAGCCGAAGTACTCCTCGACGACGGCCTTGTAGATCTTGTCGTCCCCGAACGAGCGCCGGATGAAGACCAGCCCGGCCCGGCGGGCGATGTCGGACAACGGCCAGATCCGCAGGTTGGCGCCACCCATGACGTGGTTGCGCGGGAAGTCGTTGCGCGCCAGCACGTCACCGAGGACGAGGGTGTCGACATAGGACCGGTGCGAGGGCAGGAAGACCAGGGCGTGCTTCTTGTTCAGCTCGCGCAGCCGGTCGAGCCCGCTCTCGTCGGCGATGACGTTCCACGTCGACGAGTGCAGCGGGTCCATCAGGGCCTGGAACAGGTCGACCGCCGCCCGGCTCTGGACGGCCACGAGCTCCTCCAGCGCGGCCTCGGCGCGCTCGATCGCCTCCTTCTCCGAGATGCCCGACTCCCGGGCGATCTCTACGAGCCGACTGCGGAACTCGGCCCGCGAGCTGATCTCCTCGGCGACGTGGTGGGGGACCTTGTAGCGGTCGCCGATGAAGGACCGCTCGGCGCGGTCGAGGGTGACGATCGCCGCCCGCCGCACGAAGCGGGCGAAGTCCTCCGGGTCCTCGGCGTGGGAGCCGACGGTGCGGCGGTGCCGGGAGCGCAGCTGGCTGAGCAGCGCCGGCGCGCCCGTCAGCACCCGCTGCCGCTCGGGGTCCCGGGCGGCCAGCCGGCGCTGGATCCACGAGGCAGGGCGACGCGGTGTCGCCATGAGCGCCAGCTCGGACCAGCGCGAGGTGGACTCGTCGCGCTGCACGCTCGGCAGCCACGCGACGCGCACCGGGAGGATCAGCGCTTCGGCGTACTGCGGCAGCTCCTGCGCGAGGCCCGCCTCGTCGATGACCTTCGTGACTCCGCGACCCTCGTCGCTCGAGGCGGCCCACTCCTCGATGAGGCGGCGTTCGGTGGGACTCGCGCCGCCGCTCATGAGGGCGAGCACAGGGGTGGGCGTGGAGCGCGGCGGCGTCATCGCGGCAGGCTCACTCGTTGCGGATCCGTCCGTCCGTCGTTCAGCTGATCCCGACCTCGTCGCCGTTGGAGACCTCCGGGGCGTCCACGATGCCGGTCACCTCGCCCTTGCCACCCACCCCGTAGCCGGTCGATGCGAGCACCTTGCCGGCCACCAGCGCGAGGACGGCGAGCACGATCCCGACGATGAGGAGCGGCATGCGCGCATCCGCCAGGGGGAACGACAGGGCGATCAGCGCCGATGCGACGAGCAGCACGCCGACCGCGGTCCACGACGCGACGCTCTGTCCGTGGTGGTCGTCCCCGCCGTGGTCCGGGTTCTGCGCGTGATCGCCCGAGTGCTTGCCAGCCATGATGCTCCCTTGTGGTTCGTGCGCCGCTGCCGGTCGGAGATGTTCGAGGAGTGCCCGAAAAGTCTCGTCCGGGACAGTGCCGCCCAGTGTACTCAGGCGAACGGCGCAGCCCGCAGCGAGACGGGGTCGGATCGGGACGGGTTCGGGGCGGGACGGGCGGCGCAGGCGGGTCGGGCAAAATGGCGGAGGGACACCGACGTCCGTGGACCGCGCACCCGCGGTCACCACACCCACCCGGCCGCACAACCCCGTGGCCGTCCACCGAGGCAAAGGAGCCTGCCCGTGACCGTCGCCGACACACCCGTCGAGACCTCGACCCCGACCACGCACGACGGATCCGGTCCGGATGCCGCCGACCTGCTGGGCGCGACCGAGCACGAGCAGGTCGTCTCGTGCGTCGACCGCGAGAGCGGGCTGCGTGCCATCATCGCGATCCACGACACCTCCCTCGGTCCCGCGCTCGGCGGCACGCGCTTCTTCCCCTACGCCACCTACGCCGACGCCCTCGAGGACGTCCTGCGCCTCTCCCGCAGCATGAGCTACAAGAACGCCGTCGCTGGTCTGTCGCACGGAGGGGGCAAGGCCGTCATCATCGGGGACCCGTCCAGGGACAAGACCCCCGAGCTGCTCCGCGCCTACGGTCGCTTCGTCCAGACGCTCGGCGGTCGGTACGTCACCGCCTGCGACGTCGGCACCTTCGTCGCCGACCTGGACATCGTCGGTGAGACGACCGCCTTCGCGACCGGCCGGTCCCTCGACCGGGGTGGGTGCGGTGACAGCAGCGTCCTGACCGCATACGGGGTTTTCCAGGGTATGCGCGCCGCGGCCGAGCACGTCTGGGGCACCCCCTCCGTGGCCGGCCGTCGGGTCGGGATCTCCGGCGTGGGCAAGGTCGGCCGGCAGCTGGCGCAGCACGTCCTGCACGACGGCGGCTCCGTCGTCGTCGCCGACGTCGACGCCGCGGCAGTCGACCGGCTGCGAGCCGATAACCCCAGGATCGAGGTTGCCGCGAGCACGGAGGAGCTCGTCGCCCTCGACCTCGACGTCTTCGCACCGTGCGCCCTCGGTGGTGCGCTCGACCCGGTCACCGTCGAGGCGCTGACCGCCCGCATCGTGTGCGGCGGCGCCAACAACCAGCTCGTCACCGAAGGTCCCGGCGGGACCGCCGACCGGCTGGCCGAGCGGGGCGTGCTGTACTGCCCGGACTTCCTCGTCAACTCCGGGGGCGTGATCCAGGTCAGCGACGAGCTGCTCGGGTTCGACATGGAGCGGGCCCGCGACAAGGCGGGCGAGATCTTCGACCACACCCTCGAGGTGCTCCGCTCGGCGGACGCCCTCGGCGTCACGCCCGCCGCCGCTGCCGACCACGTCGCCGAGGAGCGGATGGCCCGCGGCGGCCGGACCCCGTGGGTGCCCGGGACGGGCTCCTCGGACGAGCGGTAGGTCCACGTTTCGGGACGCGCGACCACCCAGCGGACGGCGCGTGGACACGGAATCATCGGGACTCATGTAGCGTTGACCTCACGACACGTACACACACCCCCCGGGACCGCTCCGTGGAGTCGAAGTAGTGCACGGCACGACTTCGGCTCTAACGATGCCGCCCTGGACGACGCACACAAGGGGGTCACGCCATGGGGCGCGGCCGAGCCAAGGCCAAGCAGACGAAGGTCGCTCGTGAGCTGAAGTACTACAGCCCACAGACCGACCTGAGTGCGCTTGAGCGAGAACTACACGGAGACGTCGGCACCGACACCCGAGACCAGTGGTCGAAGGACGACGACGCCGACGAGGACGACGACTACGAGCGGTGGATCTCGGGACAGCGCTGAGGCGCCGTCCACGCTCATCCCCTGACTGTGCGGGTGCCCACCCGCATCGCGACGCTGCCGTCATGCCGCCGTCGCCGCGGCACTAGGCTTGGTCACCGTGACCGACCAGGGCAGACCGCAGGCTTCGATCACCGACGCTCCGATCACGTATGCGACGGCCGGCGTCGACATCGAGGCCGGTGACCGGGCGGTCGAGCTGATGAAGGCCTCGGTCCGGCGCGCCACCCGTCCCGAGGTCCTCGGCGGTCTCGGTGGCTTCGCGGGGATGTTCGACGCCTCCGCCCTGTCCCGGATGCGGCGGCCTGTGCTCGCCACGTCCACCGACGGTGTCGGGACCAAGGTGGCGATCGCCCAGGCGATGGACCGGCACGACACGATCGGCCACGACCTGGTCGGCATGGTGGTCGACGACATCGTCGTGTGCGGTGCCGAGCCGCTGTTCATGACCGACTACATCGCCTGCGGCCGAGTGGTCCCCGAACGGATCGCGGCCATCGTGGGCGGCATCGCCGACGCCTGTCATGCGGCCGGTGTCGCGCTCGTCGGCGGCGAGACCGCGGAGCATCCCGGCCTCCTCGACCCGGACGAGTACGACGTGGCGGGAGCGGCCACCGGCGTCGTCGAGCACGACGACGTGCTGACGCCGGACCGGGTGCGGCCCGGCGATATCGTCCTCGGACTCGCCTCCTCGGGTCTGCACTCGAACGGGTACTCCCTCGTCCGACGGGTCGTCGCCGCCGCAGGCTGGTCGCTCGACCGCGACGTCCCCGAGCTGGGACGGAGCCTCGGCGAGGAGCTCCTCACCCCGACCCGGGTGTACTCCGCCGACCTGCTCTCCCTGCTGCGCCGCGACGGCGTCGAGGTGCACGCCCTCTCCCACGTGACCGGCGGAGGACTGTCGGCCAACGTGGCCAGGGTGCTGCCGCATACCGTCCACGCGAGGCTGGACCGCTCGACGTGGACCCGTCCGCCCGTCTTCGATCTCGTGGCCGACCTCGGCCGGGTGCCGCAGGACGACCTCGAGCGCACGCTCAACCTCGGGGTCGGCTTCGCGGCCGTCGTGACACCGGACTCGGTGGAGGCGGCGGTGGCCCACCTGGTGGGCCGGGGCATCGCGACCTGGGTGCTCGGCGAGGTGTACGCGCGGGACGAGGCCCCCATCGAGGACGGCGTCGAGGTCGTCCACGGGGCGAAGGGCGTCGACGGCGGCTCGGTGCAGCTCGTGGGACGACACCCGCGCTGAGGCTACTCGCGGGAGGGACGGCTCAGCGGTGGCCAGCGGCCGAACGGCCACCGGCGAACCGTCGTCGCGGCTGAGTCAGACGACCGTGACCTGCGGACCGAAGAGCGCCATGACGGCGAGCGCGTGCGCGTGGTTGTCCTCGGTCGAGCCGGCGCACGCGTCGGCCACGACCCGCACGGTCGCGCCGGCGTCGGCGGCGGGCAGCGCGGTCGAGATGACGCAGCAGTCCGTCGAGACCCCGGCGAGCGTCAGCGCGGGCTGCTCCCCCACGATGGCACGCAGGTCGTCGTTCCACTTGCCGAACGTCCCCGCCGTCACCACGTGCTCACCGCGGCCGACGAGGTCGGGGACCAGCGCATACAGGTCGTCGTCCTCGGGGACCAGCGCGAACGGCCACTCCTCGTAGTACGGCCCCCACGACCCGCCCAGGTCGGGACGGGCGACGAAGCGGGTCAGGACCGTGCGCTCCGGTCGGTATGCGCGGGTGAGGTCCGCGATCCGGGGCACCGTCTCCGCCCACATGGGTGAGCCCCACGGCGACGTGGTCGGGTCGGCGAAGATGAACTGCGCGTCGACGACGACGAGCCAGTCCTCGCCGTCCTCCGGCCCGAACGACGCCCCGCTCACACCCGCTCCTCCTGGCGCGCGACCGTGCCGCGGCGGGCGACGTAGGTGACGGCGAAGGAGAGGACGAGCGCGAGGAGGACGCCGAGGTTGGCGTAGGCCCAGTTGCCGTCCCAGTACGGCCCACCCTCCTCCGCGGAGACCCACGTCGCCAGGCCGAGCGGCTCGAGGAGATAGCCCTGCCAGTTGTTCCACGCCGCGTCCTCGGCGAACAGGTTGACGACCAGGCCCCACCCGATGACCGAGGTGATGACCAAGGTTGCGATCGAGGTCCAGTCCCAGGCGCCGTAGCGGCCGCTCGCGTCGAAGAGCGCCTCGTCGTCGTAGTCACGCTTGCGCAGCGCGATGTCGGCGATCATGATCCCCGCCCATGCGGCGAGGGGCACGCCGAGGGTGATGAGGAAGGACTGGAACGGCCCGATGAAGCTCTCGGCGAAGAAGACGACCCACACCGTGCCGGCGGTGAGGATGAGCCCGTCGACGAGGGCGGCCATCGGGCGCGGGATCCGCACGCCGAGGGAGAGCAGCGTCAGTCCGGAGGAGTAGATGCCCAGGACCGCACCGGAGACGAGCGCGAGGATGGCCGCGACGAGGAACGGCACGAGCACCCAGGTCGGCAGCAGGGTCGCGAGGGTTCCGATCGGGTCGTCGCCGATGCCCGCGAGCACCTCCTCGTCGGACCCGGCGATCGTCAGGCCGTACAGGACGAGGAGCGTCGGGCCGAGCGCGCCGCCCAGGGTGTTCCAGCCGACGATCGCGGCACCGGGTGCGTCCCGGCGCTGGTAGCGGGACCAGTCGGCGGCGATGTTGATCCAGCCGAGGCCGAAGCCGGTCATCACCAGGACGAGCGCGCCGACCATGGCCCCGGATGAGCCGGCGGGCAGCGAGGAGACGGCGGCCCAGTCGATGTACTGGACCGTCATGGCCACGTAGAGGATGGTGATCGCGGCGGTGATCCAGGTCAGGATCGACTGCATCCGCATGATGACGTGGTAGCCCATGACGGAGGCGACGACGATGAGCGTTGCGACGACGACGGCCGCGACGATCTTGGTCGTCGTGCCACCGCCCCATCCGAGCCGCTCGAAGATCGTCGAGGTCGCGAGTACCGCGAGGATCGCGAGGAAGGTCTCCCAGCCGATCGAGACGAGCCAGCTGATGACGCCGGGCACCTTCTGCCCGGTCACCCCGAACGCCGCCCGGGAGAGGATCATCGTCGGGGCCGAGCCACGCTTGCCGGCGATCGCGATGATGCCGCACAGCAGGAACGAGACGATGACGCCGACGACGGTGACGATCGCCGCCTGCCAGAACGAGATGCCGAACCCGAGGACGAATGCGGCGTAGGAGATGCCGAACACCGAGATGTTCGCCGCGAACCACGGCCAGAACAGGTCCCGCGGCCGGGCGGTCCGCTCGGACTCGGCGATGATCTCGATGCCGGTCTGCTCGACGCCGAGGCGGCGGGTCTCGTCGACGACGCTCGCGGGTGTCTCGGGCGGGGTGGCCGGAACGCTCGTGCTCATGGGGAGAGACTGCCAGAGTCCCCCTCCCACGTGCGAGGACACGCAGCCGGACGGGTATGCGCCGCGCGCCTCGCGCGGTCGGGCGCCGGACCGCTAGCGGTCGGAGGTCACCGCGGGGCTGGGGCGCGAGAGCGTCGGGTGCACGAGCGTTCGCGGGCCGCCGCCCTGTCCCTCACCGGTGGTCTCGCCCGGGGCAGCGCGGTCCACCTCCACCTCGTCGAAGGACAGCTGCAGCTCGAGCACCCCCTTGCCGAGCTGCTCCTCGTCGGGCAGCGGCACGGGGTATGCGCCGGTGAAGCAGGCGGTGCACAGCCGCTCGGGCGGTTGGCGGGTCGCGGCGACCATGCCCTCCTCGGAGATGTACCCGAGGGAGTCCGCGCCGATCGACATCCGCACCTCCTCGACGGCGAGTCCGGTGGCGATGAGCTCGGCGCGGGAGGCGAAGTCGATGCCGTAGAAGCAGGGCCACGTCACCGGCGGGGACGAGATGCGCACGTGGACCTCGGCCGCGCCCGCCTCGCGGAGCATCCGCACCAGGGCCCGCTGGGTGTTGCCCCGCACGATCGAGTCGTCCACGACGACGAGGCGCTTGCCCCGGATGACGTCGCGCAGCGGGTTGAGCTTGAGGCGGATGCCGAGCTGGCGGATCGTCTGGGAGGGCTGGATGAAGGTGCGCCCGACGTAGGCGTTCTTGACCAGCCCCTGGCCGTAGGGGATGCCCGAGCCCTGGGCGAAGCCGATGGCCGCGGGCGTGCCGGACTCGGGTGTGGGGATGACGAGATCGGCCTGCGCCGGGTGCTCGCGCGCCAGCGTGCGGCCCATCTCGACCCGGGCCTCGTGCACCACCCGGCCGCTGATCGTCGTGTCCGGCCGGGCGAGGTAGACGTACTCGAAGACACAGCCCTTGGGCTCGGCCTCGGCGAACCGACGCGACCGCAGCCCCTCCTCGTCGATGGCGATGAGCTCGCCGGGCTCGACCTCGCGGATGTAGGACGCGCCGACGATGTCCAGCGCCGCCGTCTCGGAGGCCACGACCCAGCCCCGCTCGAGGCGACCTAGGACCAGCGGGCGGATGCCGTGGCGGTCGCGGGCCGCATACAGGGTGTGCTCGTCCATGAAGGTGAAGCAGAATGCACCCCGCAGCAGCGGGAGCACCTCGAGGGCGCGGGCCTCGAGGGTTCGGTCCGGGGAGTCGGTGAGCAGCGCTGTGACCAGGGCGGTGTCGGTCGTGTTGCCACGACGCAGCTCACCGGTCAGCTCGGCGTCGCCGCTGCGGGTCCGGACCAGCTCGCGCAGCTCGGCGCTGTTGATGAGGTTGCCGTTGTGGGCGAGGGCGACGGTGCCGCCCTCGTGCCCACCGAGGGTCGGCTGGGCGTTCTCCCAGGTCGACCCCCCGGTGGTGGAGTAGCGACAGTGGCCGACCGCGAGATGACCCCGAAGCGAGGCGAGCGCACGCTCGTCGAAGACCTGCGAGACCAGGCCCATGTCCTTGTAGACGAGCAGGCGGTGGCCGTCGCTCGCGGCGATGCCGGCACTCTCCTGGCCGCGGTGCTGCAGGGCGTACAGGCCGTAGTAGGTGAGCTTGGCGACGTCCTCCCCCGGCGCCCACACGCCGAAGACACCGCACGCGTCCTGCGGGCCCTTCTCCCCCGGGACGAGGTCGTGGCTGAGGCGGCCGTCCCCGCGGGCCACGTCAGCGGTCCCGGCGCGTGAGGACCATCTCGGCGATGACCCCGGCCAGGGCTCCGACGAGGGCTCCGAGGAGACCGAACGTCACGACCATGTACCCGAGCGCGGAGTTCTCCGAGAACGTCGTCGCGGCGTTGTCGCTCAGGGTCGAGATGAGGCCGCCGACGATCGCGCCGACGATGACGCCGGTGGCGATGAAGGCGACGAAGTTGGGATAGCGAGCGTTGGTGCGCACGTCGTCAACGATACGCGCCTGTCCGGGTGACCCCGTACGCTGGAACGCGGGCTGATCAGCGCAGTCCCTCGCCCATCCGGGCGGCCGCCGGCACCGAAGACCACACTATGAGGACCTCTTACGCCACCGACGCCACCGGAGGCGTCGCGCCCCGGGCATCCAGCAGGGCGGCTGGTCGCGCGTCCACCGCCCGGTATGCGCTGGCGGGGCTGCTCAGCGCCGCCGGCGCCATGGCTGCGGGTCACGCGGTCGCGGGGCTCGTCGAGCCCTCCGCCTCGCCGGTGCTCGCCGTCGGCACGGCCGTGATCGACGCGACACCCACAGCGGTGAAGACCTGGGCCGTGGACGCCTTCGGCACGGCGGACAAGCCGATCCTCATCGCCGGGGTCGCCGTGGTGACGGCCCTGCTCGCTGCAACGGCCGGCATCCTCAGCCGGCGCCACCCCTGGGTCGGCGCAGGCATCGTCATCGGGCTGGGGGTGTTGTCGACCCTCGCCGCGCACCTGACCGTCGGCCAGTCGCAGATGGCGATCCTGCCCGGCGTCATCGCGACGATCGTCGGTCTCGCTCTGCTCTCCTGGCTGACCTCCCTCGCCGCCCGGGCGGATACCGCAGCGGAGGTGGTCGAGCGTCCGACCGACCACGTCGCCGAGCCGGGCGGGGCGTCGCTCGCCGGAGCCGGCGCCGACCGGCGCACCTTCGTCATCGGCTCGATCGGGGTCGCGGCCGCCGCGGCCGGACTGGCCGCGGTCGGTCAGGTGCTGGCGCGCCCGGCGCAGCTGGCCCGCGCGATCGTGCTGCCCCCTGCGACCCAACCGCTCGGACCACTGCCGACCGACCTGGCCACCGAGGTCTCGGGAATCTCGCCGCTGCGCACGCCCACCGCGGACTTCTACCGGATCGACACCGCCCTGACCCTGCCGAGGGTCGACCTCGACTCATGGCGCCTGCGCATCGAGGGCGACGTCGACAACCCGTACGAGCTCTCCTTCGACGAGCTGCTCGCCATGCCCCTGATCGAGCGCGACATCACCCTGAACTGCGTCTCGAACGGGGTCGGCGGACCCTACATCGGCTCGACCCGCTGGCTCGGGGTGCGCACCGCGGACCTCCTGGCCGAGGCCGGGGTACGGTCCAGCGCGGACCAGATCCTCAGCCGCTCGGTCGACGGGATGACCATCTCGACCCCGGTCCAGGCGCTGACCGACGACCGCGAGGCCATCGTCGCCATCGCGATGGACGGTGCACCGCTGCCGCAGCGCAACGGCTTCCCGGCCCGTCTGGTGACGCCGGGGCTCTACGGCTACGTCGGCGCGACGAAGTGGCTCGAGTCCCTGACCGCGACGACCTACGCCGCCGAGCAGGCCTACTGGACCGAGCGCGGCTGGGCCGAGCGCGGGCCGGTCAAGACCCAGGCGCGGATCGACACACCGGCGCCGCTGCGGCCGATCGGGTCCGGCACGACCGCCATCGGCGGTGTCGCCTGGGCCCAGGGCCGCGGGATCGAGCGGGTCGAGGTGCGCATCGACGACGGGCCCTGGACCGAGGCCGTCCTCGGGGACGACGTCGGCATCGACTACTGGCGCCAGTGGTACCTGCCCTGGGAGGCGACCTCGGGCCGGCACACCCTCGTCGTGCGCGCGACCGACGGGACCGGTGACCTTCAGACGGAGGAGCGCGCCGACGTCTTCCCGGACGGCGCGACGGGCTGGCACAGCGTCGTCGTCACCGTCGCCTGAACCACGCGCTGAGCCGCGTCGTCTCAACCACAGCCTCCCTCCAGCCGGTACAGCCGGCTCTACCGGCGACCTCGTGCGCAGCTCGGAACGCAACGGAAAATGTTGCCCCGCAGGGCAATCCGTAGCACCAACAGCCACGAACCCCTCCCGTCAGATCACCCGAATGTTCCACCAGGAGAACCTCATGACCGGCACCACAACCCGCCGTCGCGGCGGCATCGTCGCCCTGGCCCTCGCCATGTCCCTGGGCCTGGCCGCCTGCGGCTCGGACGACACCGATACCGCCACCGACACCGGCACCATGACCGAGACCACCGAGCCGATGACCGAGGACACGGCCACGGACGAGATGACCGAGGAGATGACCGACGACGCCATGGCGATGGGCGAGCCGTTCGGTCCCGGCTGCGCGGCTGTCCCCACGGACGGCGCCGGCTCCTTCGAGGGGATGTCGACCGACCCGGTCGCGACCGCCGCATCCAACAACCCGCTCCTGACCCAGCTCGTCGCCGCGGTCGGCGAGGCCGGCCTGGGCGACACGCTGAACACGACGGAGGACATCACCGTCTTCGCGCCCACCGACGACGCCTTCGCCGCCGTGCCGCAGGAGACCCTCGACGCGGCCTTCGCCGACCCCACGGGCCTGCTCACGACGGTCCTGACCAACCACGTCGTCCCGGAGCGACTCAGCCCGGACATGCTCGCGGGTGACCACGAGACCCTGGCCGGCACGACCATCACCGTGGAGGGCTCCGGCGAGGAGTTCACGGTCGGCGAGGCGGCGATCATCTGCGGCAACGTCCAGACCGCCAACGCCACCGTCTACATCATCGACCAGGTGCTCCTGCCCTGATCGCGTGACCACCGCATACCTCCATGCTCATCGGCCTGATCACCCCCGCGCGCGCGGGCTCCGCTCGCGGCGCGGGTGAGACACCGGCCATGATGGACCGCATGTCGACACCCTCCTCCGGCTCCGCGCTGGGGGAGGGTGCGTCGCGCCGTCCATCGGCGGCGCAGGAGAAGGAACGGGGACGGGCTCCGTCGGAGCCCGGTGACCTCGGCGACCTGAGCTCACTCGTCAGCGCGACGGCGCACGGCGACGAGCAGGCCTTCGAGCGCCTCTACGACCGGGTCGCCGCGCGGGTGCACGGTCTCGTCGTCCGGGTGCTGCGGGACTCCGCCCAGGCCGAGGAGGTCACCCAGGAGGTCTTTCTCGAGGTCTGGCGCAGCGCGCGCGACATCGACCCCTCCCACGGCTCGCCGATGGGCTGGATCCTGACCCTCGCGCACCGCCGAGCGGTCGACAGGGTGCGCAGCGCCGAGGCCGCTCGCCGACGCGACCACCTCGACCTGGTCCGAGACCCCCGCCGCAGCCGCGACGAGACGGTCGAACAGGCTCACGCCAACCTCGAGGGCGACCGGGTGCGCGAGGCACTCTCAGCCCTCACCGACCTCCAGCGCGAGGCCATCCAGCTCGCCTACTTCGACGGATACACCCACACCCAGGTCGCTACGATGCTCGATATTCCGCTCGGGACCGCCAAGTCCCGCATCCGCGATGCGCTGCTGCGCCTGCGCGACGTCCTCGGGGAGAACCCATGACCGACCCCCAGCGTGACGCCGAGCGCGGGCACGACTTCGTGCAGGAGCTGCTCGCCGCATACCTCCTCGACGCCGTCGACGAGCACGACCGCCTGCTCGTCGAGGAGCATCTGCTCACGTGTCCCGACTGCGAGCGCGAGCTCGCCGCCCTGGCTCCCACCGTCGAGACCCTCGCCCTCGCACCCACCCCGGTGGCCCCACCGTCGCGGGTCCGCGACGCTGTGCTGCGCGGCATCGGCTCACCCACCGGCGCGGACGCGCAGGACCGGACCACCGAGACCTCGGCAGCCGTGCGAGCCGCCCCGGTGGACGACCTGGCCGCGCGCCGCCACACGCACGCAGGGCGGCGGCTGAGTCTCCTCGTCGCCGCAGCCGCAGCCGTCGCGCTGTTCATGTTCCTGGCCATCGGTCCGTTCCGCGGCGCGACGCCGGACGTGACGACCGAGACGGTCGCCGCGGCGACCGACGCCGAGCGGTTCGAGGCGCGGATCGGGGACGCGACGGCCACGGTGATCGTCAGCCGCGAGATGGACAAGGTCGCCATCGAGACCCAGGACATGGCGCCGGCGCCGGAGGGCCGCGACTACCAACTGTGGTTCAGCCACCCGGACGGCTCAGTGACCGACGCGGGGGTGATGCCGCGCGAGGCGGATGCCGCCATGGTCCTCGACGACGAGATGGGCGATGCGGTCGGCGTCGCCCTCACGCTCGAGCCCGAGGGCGGGTCCAGCCAGCCGACGAGCGAGCCCATGGTCGTCATACCCTTCGAGGCCTGAGCGTGCCACCGCGCCGCCGGATCCCGGTCGCCGAAGGCCGAAGTGCCGTGGGCGCCTGGGAGGAGCACGGCGAGTCGCTCGACCGCGCCACTCTCGCGACGGCGGTCCGGTATGCGCTGGAGGAGTTGGCCGTGCGCCACCCCGGCCGCAGTGTGGAGGTTCGGGTCCCTCCCTTCGGTGCGGCGCAGGCGATCGAGGGGCCGCGCCACACGCGCGGCACCCCGCCCAACGTGATCGAGGCCGACCCGCAGACCTGGCTCGCACTCGCCACGGGCCGGCTGACCTGGAGCGATGCGCAGGCCTCGGGACTGGTGCGGGACAGCGGCATCCGGGCGGACCTGGGTGACCGCCTCCCGCTCCTCTGAAGCCGCAGGATCGACCGTTCGGCGACTCGTCGCAGGTCAGGCACCAAGTCTTCGGCCGAAAACCAACCCGAACCGTCCCGGATAGGGCAGGATGCAGAGGTCTGCGCCGACCCCTGCGGCCGGAGCAGCGCGGCGCCGTTCGGCGCGTTCCCTGAATTGACCTGCGAGGTTCCGGTATGTGTGGAGGTTGTGTGTGATGGCGTGGCGAGCGAGATCGACGGTGGCAGCGGTGGGAGCCGCGGCCCTGGGGGCATCGATGATGGCCGGTTCGGCGATGGCGGCGGAGCCGGTGGACGCGATCGACCCGGCGCTGACGCCGGTGACGATCTTCAACGTCAACGACTTCCACGGACGCATCGACACCAACAACACTGGGGAGCTGGGGCTGAACTTCGCCTGCACCCTGGAGACCGCCAAGGAGGCGGCCGGCGACAACTGGATCTTCCTGTCCGCGGGTGACAACATCGGCGCCTCGCCGTTCACGAGCTCGATCCTCGAGGACGTCCCGACCATCGAGTTCCTCAACGCCCTCCAGCTCAGCGCGTCCGCGGTCGGCAACCACGAGTTCGACAAGGGCTTCAGCGACATCGAGCCGGGCGGCCGCGTCGACACCCTCGCCGACTTCCCGCACCTCGGCGCCAACGTCTACGAGCAGGGCACGACCACCCCGGTGCTCGACGAGTTCTACGTGCAGACCGTCAACGGCGTGCGCATCGGCGTCGTCGGTGCCGTCACCGAGCAGACACCGAGCCTGGTCATCCCGACCGGTGTGGCGGGGCTGGACTTCGGCGACCCCGTGGCCGCCGTCAACCGTGTCGCGGCCCAGCTCAAGGACGGCGACGAGGCCAACGGCGAGGCCGACATCGTCATCGCCGAGTACCACGAGGGCGCCACGGGCAACGGCACCCTCGCGGAGGAGCTCGCGTCGGGTGGCATCTTCACCCGGATCGTGAACGAGACGGTGGCCGAGGTCGACGCGATCTTCACCGGTCACACGCACCAGGCCTACACCTTCGACGGGCCGATCCCCGGCGGCACCGGCACCCGCCCGATCATCCAGTCCCAGAGCTACGCGTCGTTCATCGGCCAGGTGACGCTGGGTGTCGACCCGGTGACCCTGGAGCTCGTCGAGTACACCGAGGCGAACGTCGCCCCCACCGCCGTCACACCGGCGTGTGAGGCGGACGCGCAGTTCATCGAGGCCCGTGACATCGTGCTCGCGGCGGTCGCCGAGTCGAGCGTGCTCGGTGCCGAGGTCGTCGGCGAGATCACCGACGACATCACCACCGCCTTCTCCGACCAGGGCGGCGTCCCCACCCGGGACGACCGCCAGCGTGAGAGCAGCCTCGGCAACCTCGTCGCCGAGTCCTGGCTGTGGGCGATGAACCAGCCCGGGCGCACCGGCGCCGACATCGGCATCATGAACCCGGGCGGCCTGCGCTCGGACCTGTTCTACGAGCCCACCGGAGCCGAGGCCCCCGGTGAGGTGACCTACGCCGAGGCGTACTCCATCAACCCGTTCGCGAACACGCTCCAGACGATCGACATCACGGGCGCCCAGTTCAAGACCCTGCTCGAGCAGCAGTGGCAGCCCGAGGGCGCCTCGCGGCCGTTCCTCAAGCTCGGCCTGTCGGACAACGTCCGCTACACCTACGACGCCGACGCCCCCGCAGGCGAGCGGATCACCGGCATCTGGTTCAACGGCGCGCCGATGAGCCCGACCGACACGTTCACGGTCGCAGCCGGATCCTTCCTCATCGCCGGTGGCGACAACTTCACCGTTCTGCAGGAGGGCACGAACAGCCGTGACAGCGGGCAGATCGACAGCGACGCGTTCATCAACTTCCTGATCCAGAACGCTCCGGTGTCACCGTCCTTCGAGAAGAACGGTGTCGCGACGACCGCCGACCAGCCCGTGGTCGTCTCGGCCGGCGGATCGACGAGCTTCGAGGTCTCCGGCATCGACCTGACCAGCCTCGGCGCCCCGTCGAACACCGAGTTCGACGTCTACCTCGGTGAGACCCTGATCGGCACCGCCGCCATCGAGACGGTGCGGATCGACGGGATCCCGACCCGGGACGGCCGCAGCACCGTGAACCTCGCGGTGCCGGCGGACTTCCCGGTCGGCGCCACGGAGATCACCCTCGTGGCCGCCGAGACGGGCACCACGGTCAAGCTGCTCGCCGAGGTCAAGGCCGCGGCCACCGGCCCGGTCGTCGAGACCGACGTCCCGGCCGACTCGACCGACATGGGCTCCCTCGGCCTGCTCGCCGGGCTGACCCTCGCCGTCGCGGCCGTTGCCGGTCTCGCGACCACCCGGCGTCGCAGGTACAGTCAGCACTGATGAAACAGCGCCCACTCCTCGTGGTGGGCGGTCTGGTCGCCATCGTCGGCGCCGCCCTGGTCCTCTT
>JBAUUB010000018.1:0-1548 GCA_049582485.1 Dermatophilaceae bacterium | reverse complement strand
CCTTGCCACCTGCTGTGCGGTGCCTGCCCTGTGGACTTGCTCCCGCGGGTGACTCAGGTTTGGTGCGTGCTCTGGGGTCTTGCTCCGGCGGGTGACTCAGGCGTGCGGACCGCCGCATCCCGCCCGGGGCGCGGACGTGACTGCGGGGCCGGGCGCATCGCGCCCGACCCCGCAGCTGGGAGAGGTGACTGCTCCTTACGGAACGGCTACCGTCACGGGTCCGACCACGGTGGTGGTGACCACCTCGGCGTTCCCGAGATCATCGGTGAAACTCACCGTGACCCGCAGATACCGGTCCACGTCGGTGTCGGCGAGTGTGTAGGTCACCGAGTCGGTGGCCTGCACTTCCTCCACGCCATCGGTGAACTCCTCGTTCGCCGCACTCTCGAAGACGAACGTGAGTCCGGCTGCGGTCGCATCCGTCACGCCGTCCGCGTCGGTCGGAACCTCCGCGGTGACGTCACTGTCCACGACCAGCGGGTCGGCGACCGTGAGGTCGGCGATCGCGGCCGGGGTGTTCTCCGCCGGAACCTCCGCCGGGGTCTCCGCCGGGGTCTCCGCCGGCGTCTCCGCCGGCGTCTCCTCGACCAGAGCGGCCGCTGCCGGGTCGGTGCCACACTCGGCGCCGATCCGCAGGTCCCAGCACACGTCGTCGAACTGGACCAGCTCGACATTGCGGAGGACGTCGGAGGAGTCGCCGTCGACATGCGTGACACCGAAGTAGCCGTCGGTCAGGTCGTCGACCGCGTAGTCGGCCATCGGACCCGGGTAGGTCGCGGTGTCGACATCGGCGTCGCCTGACAGGTCGACCAGCTCACGGATGATCCGCAGGTTGCCTGGGTCGATCTGGCCGCTGAACACCCGAGCCTGGAAGCCCAGGGCAGAGTCCTGCACCTCGAGGACGTCTCCGGTGGTGGGATCCACATGTGCGAGCTGAACCCGCAGCATGAGGTCACCGTCGATGAAGTTCTGACCCAGACGACTCTCGATGCTGTCCGAACCGGGACCGCCGACGATGAGGTTGTTGACCCCGTCCTCGTCCACGACCGGGTCGGTGACCATGAACCGCAGGGCGTAGTCATCGTGCCCTGCCGGCTGCAGGAGCTCCGTCAGACCATCCACCAGAGCGATGCTCTCGGCGGTCGCCTTGTGGAGCTCGACCGGACCGAGGTCCGGACCCACGCTGGCGCCCTTGAGGTCGTCGTTGCCGGTGGAACCCGACATCGCCTCGATCTGGGCGTAGCGGTCGCGCAGCGCGGCCTGGTTCGGCGGCGTCAGCACCCCACGGTTGAGGTCGACATCGACATTGGCGTTCTCACCGTAGTACGTGACCCAGTCGAAGCCCATGTTGCCGAGGTGGCGGTCGGTGCCGAACATCTCTCCGATGAGGATGTCGTCGCCGCCCTCACCTTCGATGTCGTCGTTGCCGCCGCGACCGGCGACCACGTCGTTGCCACCGATGACGTCGTTCTGGAACTGCTGGGCGTTGTCGCCTTGCAGGAGGTCTGCGTGGCGGCCGCCTTCCACCCAGTCGTTGTCCTCGCCACC
>JBAUUB010000017.1:0-42240 GCA_049582485.1 Dermatophilaceae bacterium | reverse complement strand
CAGCTTCTGTGAGCGTTCGTTGGCGCCGTACCGTTCCCGCATCGCCACCGCCCAGATCCGGCGGGCGACCCGGCCGATGACCGTGTACTCGGCGTCCATCCCGTTGGAGAAGAAGACCGACAGGTTGGGCGCGAAGGAGTCGATCTCCATGCCGCGCGCGAGGTAGTACTCGACGATCGTGAACCCGTTGGCGAGCGTGAAGGCGAGCTGGGAGATCGGGTTCGCCCCGGCCTCGGCGATGTGGTAGCCGCTGATCGAGACCGAGTAGAAGTTGCGCACCCGGTGGTCGATGAACCACTCCTGGATATCGGCCATCGCCCGGAGCGCGAACTCGGTGGAGAAGATGCAGGTGTTCTGGCCCTGGTCCTCCTTGAGGATGTCGGCCTGGACCGTGCCCCGCACCGACGAGAGCGTACGAGCCCTGATCGCCTCGCTTTCGGCCCCGTCCGGCTCGCGGCCCTCCTCGGCGCGGAACGCGTCGAGCTGCTGGTCGATCGCGGTGGTCAGGAACATCGCCAGGATGGTCGGCGCGGGTCCGTTGATCGTCATCGAGACGCTCGTCGTGGGCGAGACCAGGTCGAAGCCGGCGTAGAGGTCCTTCATGTCGTCCAGCGTCGCCACCGAGACGCCGGAGGTCCCCACCTTGCCGTAGACGTCGGGTCGGGGGGCGGGATCCCGGCCGTACAGGGTGACCGAGTCGAAGGCTGTCGACAGTCGCGTCGCCGGCTGTCCCATCGACAGGAGGTGGAATCGTCGGTTGGTTCGGTGCGGGTCGCCCTCGCCGGCGAACATGCGGGCCGGTGCCTCCCCGCTGCGCTTGAAGGGGAAGACGCCGGCGGTGAACGGGAAGAAGCCGGGCAGGTTCTCGGACCGGAGGAAGCGGAGCAGCTCGCCATGGTCCCGGTCACGCGGGAGGGCGACACGGGACACGCGGCTACCGCTCAACGTCTCCCGCGTCAGGGGGGTGTGGATCTCGGTCCCGCGCACGACGTACACCTGCTCGTCGCCCGTGTAGCCGTCCCGGATCTGCGGCCACGACTCCAGCAGTGCACGAGCCGGACCCATGGCCTCCTCGCGCTCGGCACGCATCCGCTCGAGGGACTGGGGAGCCTGCGCACCGAGCAGGTCGGCGGTGGTCGCGAGGTGCTGGGACTCGCGCGCGAGATCGGTGAGGCGACGCGTCTCGGCGTGGTAGCCGCGAACGGTCTCGGCGATCTCGGCGAGGTAGCGCTCGCGCCCGCGCGGCAGGACGCTGGTCAGGCCGGTCGAGACCTTCGTGTCCACGGTCGGCAGGTGACCTTCGAAATCACGCAGGCCGCGACGCCCGAGCTCAGAGCGCAACGCGTGGTACAGCGCGGTGACCCCGTCGTCGTCGAAGCGGGCGGCGCTGGTGCCGAACACCGGCATGTCCCGCCACGACGCGCCGAAGGCCTCGCGGTTGCGCACCATCTGCCGGGCCACGTCGCGGCGAGCGTCCTCGGCTCCGCGTCGCTCGAACTTGTTGATCGCGACGACGTCGGCGAAGTCGAGCATGTCGATCTTCTCGAGCTGGCTGGCGGCGCCGTACTCGGGCGTCATGACGTACAGGCTGACGTCGACGTGCTCGGTGATCGCCGCATCACCCTGGCCGATGCCGGGAGTCTCGACGATGATCAGGTCGTATCCGGCCGCCCGACACGCAGCGGTGACGTCGTCGAGCGCAGGCGGCAGAACCCCTCCCGCCGAACGGGTGGCCAGACTGCGGAAGTAGACCGTCCCCTCGGTGATCGAGTTCATCCTGATGCGGTCCCCGAGCAGCGCACCCCCGCCGCGCCGGCGCGTGGGGTCGACGGCGATCACGGCCACACGGAGCTTGTCCTCGCTGTCACGTCGGAGCCGACGCACGAGCTCGTCGGTCAGGGAGGACTTGCCCGAGCCGCCGGTGCCGGTGATACCGAGGACGGGAGCGCGATGCCGCTGCGCCGCCGCGCGCAGTCGCGTCAGGTCGTCCTCGGCAAGAGCGCCGACCTCGAGTGACGTGATCACTCTCGCCAGGGCCCGCTCCTCGCCGGACAGGAGCGCCTCCACGGGAACAGCGTCGGCCGCAAGGTCGACGTCGCAGTCGGCGATGAGGCGGTTGATCATGCCGGGCAGCCCGAGGCGCTGTCCGTCCTGCGGACTGAAGATGTGAACCCCCCGCTCACGCAGGAGGTCGATCTCGGAGGGGACGATCACTCCCCCTCCGCCCCCGTAGACCCGGACGTGTCCGGCGCCCCGTTCGCGCAGCCGTTCGACGAGATAGCTGAAGTACTCGACATGTCCGCCCTGGTACGACGAGACGGCTACGCCCTGGACGTCCTCCTGGATCGCCGCCGTGACGATCTCCTCGACGCTTCGGTCGTGCCCGAGGTGGACGACCTCGGCCCCCTGGCTCTGCAACAGCCTCCGCATGATGTTGATCGCGGCATCGTGGCCGTCGAAGAGACTCGCCGCGGTGACGAACCGCACGGGGTGACGGGGAACGTGGAGGTCAGCTGTGGCCATGCAGCCAGGGTAGCCGGGCATTTAGTAGGACGTCCAACTGTCGGACGCTGCATGACTTCGGCATAGGATGACCGCCATGCCCAGTCAGGAGCTCCCGCTCGACCCGATCCGTGAGGCGGAACGACTCTGGACCGAGCACGGGTGGTCCGAGGCCGCACCCGGGATGGCTGCCGTGACCTCACTGATGCGGGCCCACCAGCTGGTTCTCTCCCGCGTGGAGGGGGTCCTGCGGCCATTGGACGTGACCTTCGCACGCTACGAGGTGCTCATGCTCCTGGTCTTCTCGCGTCGAGGGACGCTGCCGATGAGCCGCATCGGGGCCCGGCTCCAGGTTCATCAGACCAGTGTCACGAACGCGGTGGACCGTCTGGAGCGGGCCGGCCTCGTGCGACGCGTCCCGCACCCGTCCGATCGAAGAACCACCCTGGTCGAGATCACGCGTGCCGGGCGGGAGGTCGCCGACGCGGCCACGCGACTGCTCAACGAGACGGTCTTCGCCGATCCCGGGATCTCACGACGCGACACGACCGCACTCGTCGAGGTCCTGGCCCGGCTGCGTCGACAGGCAGGTGACTTCGGCTAGCGCACCGACGAGCGTCGATGTCGACACCCTGCCGACGGGCCTGCCGTGCTGGCACGCGACTGATGCGCAGCGATCAGCTGCGGGCCTGGTGCGCCGCCTCGAGCAGCGCCATGAGGTACCGTTCGGCGATCCGGTCCTGGATCCTGGCGTTGAGGGGCCCACCTGCCAGAGCCAGCAGCGAGGCTCGCCGAGTGAACGATCGAACGGTGAAGGTCACGACGTCCTGGTCGTCGATGTCGACGATGAACGCCTGCTCGCCTCGCTCGGGGTGCCCATGCAGGGTCCCGTACGCGAAGCCGCGCCGGTCCGGCTCGTCGATGACTGTGACCACCCGGTTGGGCCCGTCGACATGGAGCGGACCAATGGTCAGCCGGACGACAGCCACCTCGTCGAGCTCGGCCCGATCGTCGGAGGACAGCACTGTCAGCCCCGCCCCGCGATGGATCTGCCAGGACATCACCGCATCCGCGGCGCGGTCGAACGCCTCGCGACCTTTGCCGACCCTGACCCGCCGCTCACTGTGCCGGTAGCCCTCGGGCATCTCGACGTCCAGCGTCGCCCCGACCTCCGGGTAGCTGAGCCCGGCCTCCAGTGCTCGGCGGACCTCGGCGGGCAGGTGGGTGGTCACCTCCCCATGCTACGCACAGGTAACCGACGTCCGGCGTCCGGTGACCAGGTCAGGCCAGCGCCTTCTCCTTCAGCCGCTGGAACTCCTCCGGCGTGATAGCACCCGCATCCAACATCGTCTTGGCCTGGGCGATCTGGTCCGCGGGCGATGCCGAGGCGGCGACCTGCTTGATGTAGGCGTCCTGCTGCTCACGCATCCGCTCGACGCTGCGAGTCTGCCGCTCCGCCATGCCCCCACCCTTGACGATCAGGTAGATCAGCGCCGTCAGGAACGGCAGGAAGATCAGCGCGACGATCCACAGGGCCTTCTGGATCCCCGACGCCTCCGGGTCCCTGAACAGGTCCGCGATGATGCTGAACATGACCATCAGGTAGGCCACGAAGGCGAAGCTGATCAGAATGAACCACACGATGTCCCAGAACGACACAGTCGATACTCCTCTACTCGGTTTTCGGTCGACGTCAGTGTGTGGTCCCCCGCTCAGGACCGCCTCACCTGAAAAGGGTGTATCCCACCCCGAGCAGGGACCTCAGGGGGCCGACCCCCACCGGGAGTCCGTAGCGGTCGTAGTAGTCGAACATCGCCGACAGCCATGCCTGCTCCCGCTCGCCGAGCGTGTCGCCCTGTCCGCGGGCCCGGTCCCGGTCCCGTTCCGCGGTGACGCCGGCTTCGGCGGCGAGGTCCGCCACGGACGCCTGCAGGGTCGCCAGCTCATAGGTCGCCCCCGAGTGACCCGGCTCGATCAGAACCGTTGCCGCGGCACGGCCAAGGTCCCGCAGGTCGAGGAACCCGAACATCCGGTCGACCGCGTAGGGAACGCGTACCGCTTCCGTGAGGTCGAGGTTCTGCAGGTATGCCCCGGGCTGGAGGATGGTCCACTGCAGAGCGCTGCGCCGGACGAGGTCCTCGCCTGCCGCCTTGCCGAGATGGTGCGGCATGGCCGGGGCGTACGGCGACGCCACGGAGTGGTAGACCACTCGGGGGATCCCCGCCGCTCGGATGGCGTCCAGGGCCGTCCGCACGTAGGCGGGCTCGTCGGGATGCAGGTTCGGTGCGATCAGGTATGCGGCGGTGCAGTCCCGCAGCGCTCTCGGCAGATGCTCCCAGTCGGCACGGCCGAGACTCACCGACGGGACGGCGCACTCTGCGAGCGCTGCCGCGACGCTTCTGCCGGACTTGCCGTGGCCGCCGATGATCGCGATGCGCATCGGAGCATTGTGGCAGCGAGGGCCTCGCGCTCAGTCGGGGACGTCGTCCTGCGCCGTCCGGACGAGCACGGCGACGGTCTCACCGTCGGTCCCGCGCAGCACCAGGCGGTCCCCGACGATCTGGAAGGCCTCGGTCGCCGACAGGGCGGTGAAGAAGCCGTTCTCCTGCGCCATCGCGGGCTCCGGACCCGCCATCCGAGTTGCGGCGATCCCGCCGAACGTCAGCGTCCCGTCATCCCCCGCCTCGTAGGATCCCCGGAACCGGTTGACCGCGCCGCGACCGAAGACCGCCCCGTCACCGAACGTCAGCTCCGTGCTCAGCCGTGGGTCGGCATGCACGGGCCCGGCCTGAGGGGTTGTGACGAAGTCGAGGACCCACCGGCTCTGGAGCTGCATCGGGTCGGTGCTCACCGCGACGGCTTCGCGTGCCTCGTCTGCACTTCCCGGGTTGGTCTGCTCGGGTGACGCAGAGTCGTCCCGACCCTGCCCGTCAGGGCTGGTCACGAGGGGTCGCCCAGGTTCGTGGCACGTCGGCACCACCCTCTTCGGACACGCGAGCGCCCATGGCCACGTAGGCCGCCCGCGGCATCACCTTGCCGGCGACCAGGGCCTGTCCCTGCCGGAACGACGTCGCTCCCGCCATCAGGCCCTCGGGCACGAAGGAGAAGATTCGACTGAGGTCGACCAGATCAGCCCGTGAGTTCATCCTCATCAGCAGCAGGTTGTCGCACTGGGACACGACGTTCTCGTGCACCTTGTGGGGTCGCTGGGTAGAGGTCAGCATGTAGAGACCGTACTTGCGGCCTTCGGCCGCGATCTGAACCGCCCTCTCGGCGGCGAGCTGCGTGACTGGGTCGAGAGCCTCCGCCGGGCAGATGTTGTGGGCCTCGTCGATGACCACGAGACACGGACTGCGCGACAGCCTGGAATCCCACAGCGTTGAGAGCACCGCCTGGGCTACGAGCCGCTGCTCCTGGGGAGTGTTCAACGAGCCGAGGTCGACCACCGTGCACCGAGCGGTCGGTCGACGGATCTCGTCCACGAGGGACGGGAGATCGGGCGACCAGACACTCCAGTCGAAGACTCCGAGGTTCGTCGCCCGCAGCCCAAGGTTCCGCGCTCCCGGCGCATCGGACTCGAGGAGGTCACCCGGGCCGGTCACCAGCGGCCTGCCCGCCTCTCGGTGCGCGAGCAGCTCGGTGAGGCGGGCGTACTCGTCCCGGTCGCGGATGGGGTCGAGACCGAGGACCGCGGCCTGCGCTGCTCGGTCCAGGTCGGCGAACCGGAGTCGCAGCGGATGGCTCGCCTCGGGGTCGTCACGCCAGACCGCGACCTGCGACGGCACGCCGGCATAACGTTCCGCGTCAGCGGCGTCGACGCCTTCCCGGACGTCGCCCAGCCCCACGTAGTCGGAGTTCGGGTCGAGGATCACGACGCGCAGTGTCGTCTCCGCGAGCACCCGTTCGAGCAGGAGCCCGAGGGAGTAGGTCTTCCCTGATCCGGACTGGCCGCACATGAACGTGTGGCGGTCCAGTCCCCCGCTGTCCAGTGTGGCCGGTACCCCTGGCGCGAGGAGCAGCTCGCCCACGTCGAGACCCGCATAGCGGGTGGGGTTCCGTTCCGACCATGCCGCGACCTCCGCGGACGTTGCGGGGCGCACCGTCTCGGCGTGGAATGGACGGCCCTCGCCCTCGAGCAGGATCCCCGATCCCTGGGCGAGCTGGACATGGACGCTGCCCCCAGGAGCCAAGGCGCCCTCACCCGCGTCGATGGACCCCACCCGCAGGTCGGTGACCTGACCCAACCGGGTCTGCTCCGTCGATCCGATCACCACGTATGCGCCCCGTTTGAGGTCCAGGCCGTAGAGCGAGGACTGCAGGTCGAAGGTGACACCGTCCACCGAGGTCGCGAGCGGGAGGATACTGCGCTCGATGCCCTCCCGGATCGACCGGTACTCGGAGAGGGCCGCGCCGAGTTCGGTGCCGGGCACGGAAGGTAGGTCAGCCAGCGTCGTCGGCCGGGATGTCATCGAGGCTCCTCGGGGTGGGCGGGTCACGGAGGCGTGGGTCTGAACGGTCGCAGGTCCTGCCCGGCTCCGTCAACGATAAGGCAGGAGGCCTCGGGTACTTCGTTCCAGGCCCCGCGCAGGTCCCCGAGCGGCTCGGAGACCACCAGCCGGGCGTCGTCCGAGAGATCAGGCAAGGCGGGATGGTCGGGGTACTGCTGCCGAAGAGTCGATACGTCGGCACTGTGGAAGAGTGAGCGCGATCGCCCCACGGTCGAGTAGCGGAACGCCCAGGTGGTCGCGCCGTCGGTGGTGGCGACGGTCATCTGGACCGTCCCGCACAGCGGCACATACACCGCCCCTATGTTCCGCTGACCGGCCGTTGCGCACCACCGGCCTCGGCCTGCGCGTCCCCCCTCGGCCGCATGGGCTGCGGGCCTCTGGGCTGCCAGTCGTAGACCACCGAAGTTCGCAGGACGATGTCCTGAACGGAGCGGTTCTCGCGGTTGACCGCCACCCACATGAGCCCGATAGGGAAGGCCGCGCAGAACAAGGACCGGAGGAGTGAGCCAGAGAGCCGCATTCGGCGTCCCCGGAAGTTCACGACCCGAAGTCCCATGACACGCTGGCCGTACGTCCGGCCTAGGAGCCACCAGGCCAGGGTCTGGTAGACGACGAGGACACTGAATGCGAGGGTCAGGCTGAAGAGGAGGTTGATGTCGGGGAACTCGAACCCTCGTGGGTCGATCAGGAACAGCACGACCGAGACGGCACCGTAGCCGGTGAGGAGAAGGATCAGGACCACGATCCAGTCGAGCGAGGCCGCCACGGTTCGGCTCACGACGCCGGCTCGTCTGCCCTGGTAGGGCCGGGCGTCGCGCGGGATGGGCGACATTGCGCCTTCCGGCATCACTCCCCCTGGCCTGGTCTGCCGGGCCCGCCAGGGGCCTGCGTCGCGCGGTGCCTACGGCGCAGCAGCAGCCGGTCCACCGCGCGACTGACCGCCTCGTCCGCGACGATGCCCTGCATGCGGGCACCCTGCACGGTGTCGGAAGCCATGGAGCCCGTCGACTCACGGATGATCTCGGGCAGATCGACGCCCTCGATCACCTCACCCGCCAGACCCACCAGGTCGATGTGGGCGAGTATCGCCGTGACGACCGCGTCCAGGTCCACCCGCTCGAGCACGATTCTGGTGAGGTCGATCCGGTCGAGGACGACGTCCATGTCGATCCGCTCGATGACGTTCTCCATGTCGATCCGGTCGAGCACGCTCTCCATGTCGATCCGCTGGATCACGGCGTCAAGGTCGACACGCGCGACGACAGGGTCCACCTCGACCTGCTCCACGATCGCGGCCACATCGAGCCGACTGGCTGCGGCGTCGAGGTCCACGCCCGCCACGACGCGGTCGAGGTCGACATACCGCAGGACGAGTTCGGTCACCGTTGCGCGACGCAGGACCTCGGCGAGAAGGACGGGGACGATGATGTCGAGTCGTCTGGCGAGCTCGAGAGCAAGTGCGCTTCTGCGCTGTTGACCCTGGCGGGCCAAGGACTCGATCACAGTCTGGGGACGCAGTCGTCGAGGGAGCCATGAGGGCTCGAGGAGGACCCGGCTCACGGGGTGCAACGCCGAGGTGGCTCGACGCGTGACCGTTGTTGCGGTGTCCACCACGATGCCTGAGAGCGCGAGAGCGACCGCCACCGGGTCGAGGTCCTCTCGCTGCTCGGTCACGGCACACCTTCGGCTCATTCATGCACCTCGGGACTCCAGGGCCTCTTCGCCCCTTCGCCCGCGGCGTCCACCAGCGCGGTGACCTTCTCATCGCACACTCTCATCGACGCCGCCGGATCACCCGCATGGGGTGAGTCGTAGTCGACCGCCGGCTGACCCACCGGACTCCGCGTGGCAACGAGCCGTCCGCCGGGAGGGCGACCGCGGCGTCGAGGCGTTCACCCGTCAGGGGTGATGACTTCGTCCTGAACTCGCCGGAGCGTGGAGTCGTGGACACACACCCACTGGAGAAGAACACGGGCAACGCAGCTGGTGCACGTGATGTCGCACGAGGCGACGCCGCGACCAGCGACACGACAGTCATCGAGGTCGAGGAGCTAGCGCGCCTGCGACAGCGGGTCGCCGAGCTGGAGGCCGCGCAGGTGACGGTGGCATCACAGCCAGGGCCTGGTTCTGGGACGGGGGGCGGCAGCACCCGCGCGTTCGCCTCGGCCCTGCTCATCGTCCTCGCCTGCCTACTGGCCCCGCTCTCGGTGTTGTCGGTGTGGGCGAGCACGGTCGTGTCCGACACGGATCGGTACGTCGAGACGGTCGCACCGATCGCCTCCGACCCCGGCGTCCAGACCGCGATCGCGGATGAGGTGACCGTGGCGATCATGGAGAACCTCAATGTCGCCGAAGTCACCAGCGCGGCGCTGCAGACCCTGTCCGAGCAGGAGAACATGCCACCCCGGGTCGCCGCTGCTCTCCCCGCGCTCGCACAACCCCTCACGCGTGGGATCGAGGACTTCACACGCACCCAGACCGGCAACTTCGTCGCCAGCGACCAGTTCGAGACCGTCTGGGCCGAGGTGAACCGTGTCGCCCACGCGCAGTTGGTGACGCTGCTGCAGGGCGACACAGGCGGCGCGATCACCGCACAGGACAACCAGATCACCCTCAACCTGGCTCCAGTGATCGAGGCGGTCAGCACACGGCTTGTCGACCAGGGGTTCACGCTGGCTGCGAACGTCCCCACGGTCGACAGGACCTTCGTGCTGGCCGAGTCCGACGGCATCGGCCAGGCCCAGCGCTTCTACGGCATCCTCAACGCGCTGGGAGTCTGGCTGCCCGTGGTCGCCCTGGCGCTTCTCGCTGCCGGGGTGCTGCTCGCCGGCGACCGCCGTCGAGCCCTGCTGCGCGGAGCGCTCGGGCTGTCGGTCGCGATGGTCGCCCTGGGCGCAGCCCTGACGCTCACCCGAACCCTGTACGTCGAAACCACTCCCGCCGACGTCCTCACGGCGGAGAGCGCGGGAAACGTCTTCGACATGCTGGTCCGCTTCCTGCGCACCAGCCTGCGCGCTACCGCTGTCCTCGGACTGCTCGTCGCACTCGCGGCCTTCCTGACCGGGCCCTCGCGGCGGGCGGTGCAGGTCCGTGCGTTCTTCGACCGTGGGATCGGACACGCGAGGGGAAGTGCCGACAGTGCCGGCTGGCACCTGGACACCGTCGGGTCCTGGGTGTATCGGCACAAAAGCATGCTGTGGGTCACCACCTTCGTGGTCGCCGGCCTGGCGCTGATGTTCTGGGATCGTCCGACCGCATGGGATGTGATCGGCCTGGCGCTGGTCGTGCTCGCCGTGCTGGCCGTCATCGCCTTCCTGGGGCGGCCACCTCGCGCCGGCCGGGAGGGTGAGGAACCTGCTGCGTGGCCGGCGCCGGTCGCCGTCGATGCGGCCGCACCGGACGCGTCGACCACAAGGTCATCTCTCGAGGGTGAGGCGGTCGCGCAGCCGAGGCCGTAGAAACGAAACCGCAGGCACGAAGCCCGAGGAACCAGGAACCGCAGAGCGGCCATCAGCGCCGCCGAAGAGGAGGCACCATGTCAACCACACGGACCAGCTCGCCGGCACGGAGCGAGTACAGCGCGGGAGCGGTCGGCCTGATCGTCTTCGCCGCGACCGTCATGATCATCGGCGGGGTTATGCAGGCCCTGCAGGGTCTCGTCGCGCTTTTCAACGACACGTTCTACGTCGTCGGCGAGGAGTACCTGTTCCAGTTCGACGTCACGACCTGGGGCTGGATCCACCTGCTTCTGGGCATCGTGGTCGCGGTTGCCGGCTTCTCACTCCTCCAGGGCGCCACGTGGGCTCGGGTGGTCGCCATCGTCGTGGCCTCGGTCAGCATTCTCGCGAACTTCGTCTGGATGCCGTACTACCCGCTGTGGAGCATCATCATCATCTCCCTGGGCATCGCCGTGATCTGGGCGCTGTCCATGCACGGCCGAGACGTTCTCGGCGAGTGAACCCGACCACCACCACACGACCGACAGGAGCATCACAGTGAGCGAGACACCAGAAATGCACGGCCCCATCGACTACGTCCTGATCGAGTTCCCGAGTGACCGCCTCGACGGTTCCGCGGGTGCGGCACTGGTCGACCTTGTCGAGTCCGGCGTCATCCGTCTCCTCGACCTCCTCGTGGTCAGCAAGTCGGAGGACGGCACCGTCGAAGCGATCGAGGTGACCGATCCGGCCGGTCCCGGAGCCGGTTTCTCATACTTCGCCGGCGCTCGCTCAGGACTGCTGGGAGATGACGACATGCAAGAGGCGGCAGGTGCCATGACTTCCGGCACGGTGGCCGCTCTGATCGTGTACGAGAACAGTTGGGCGATCCCCTTCGTCGGCGCTGTCCGTCACAGCGGAGGGGAGCTCATCGCCAGTGCCCGCATCCCTGCCCCCGAGGTCATGGCGGCGCTCGAGGCACTCGAGGCCGAGGACTGAGGAGTCGTTATGCCTGGCCTATTGCGAGGAGTCGCCCGCACAGCCGTTGTGGCAGGCACTGCCAGTGCCGTGCACGGACGCGTTCAGCGGCGACAAGCGGAGAAGTTCGCGTCGCGGGACGCCGACATCGCGGCGCAGCAGAACGCGGCGTACCAACAGGAGATGGCCGATCGGGCGCCGCCTCCGCCACCGCCACCGCCACCGGCGCAACCTGCCGCTCCCGGCACCGACATGATCGCCAGTCTCAAGGCCCTCGCGGAACTTCGAGACCAGGGCATCCTTTCCGAGCAGGAGTTCGCCGCCCAGAAGTCGAAGATCCTCGGCGGGTGAACACCCACGATCCCGGAGAGCGGGCACAGGTCGGTCGGCAGGCGCGCGATCGCGTCCCACCCGAAGCACATGCTGAGCTCTCGACGGCGGCTCGGCCCGGCCCGGTAGACATTCTCGGCGAGCAGGACGTCACCCGGGTGCCCGAGCTGATCGAGATCCGCCACACGAGGATGTCCGCGTCACCGTTCGCGTTCTTCCGAGGTGCGGCGGCTGTCATGGCCCAGGACCTCGCGGGGACTCCCGTCTCCGGAGTCAACGTGCGCCTCTGCGGCGACGCGCACCTCGCCAACTTCGGCATGTTCGCCTCTCCGGAGCGGACACTGGTGTTCGACATCAATGACTTCGACGAGAGCTACCCGGGTCCCTGGGAATGGGACCTCAAGCGCCTTGTGGCGAGCCTGGTCGTGGCTGGGCGCGAGAACGACTTCTCGACCAAGCAGACCCGCAACGTCGTCTTGGGGGCTGTGCGCAGGTACCGCGACGCCATGGCGTCGTTCGCGGCCATGGGCAACCTGGCCCTGTGGTACGCGCGCGTCGACCTGCACGGCGTCGACGCTCTCTTCGGTGACCAGCTCGACCCGCGGATGCGCAAGCGCATGCTCAAGAGCACCGAGAAGGCTCGCCGGCGCGACCACCATCGGGCCCTCGACAAGCTCACCGAGGTCATCGACGGGCAGCGGCGGATCGTCAGCGACCCCCCGCTCATCGTCCCCGTGTCAGAACTCGCCCAAGGGCTGGGCCGTGAGGAGATCGAGAGCTTCATCGCGGCCGTCCTCGAGGACTACGCCGCCACACTCCGCCAAGATCACCGCGAACTGCTCCGTTCGTACACCTTCGTGGATATGGCTCGGAAGGTAGTCGGCGTCGGCAGCGTCGGGACCCGGTGCTGGATCGTGGTCCTCCTCGGTCGCGATGACGACGACCCGCTCTTCCTGCAGGTCAAAGAGGCGCCACAGTCGGTCCTCGGTCGTCACCTCGGTGCCAGTCCATATGACAACGAGGGTCAGCGGGTCGTCACCGGCCAGCAGATGATGCAGGCGGCCAGTGACATCTTCCTCGGCTGGCATCGGGCCACCGGTCTGGACGGCACCTCGCGAGACTTCTACGTGCGTCAGCTCCATGACTGGAAGGGCTCGGCAAACGTCGACACGCTCGCACCGGACGGCCTGGCGCTGTATGCCGAGCTGTGCGCCTGGACCTTGGCCCGGGCACACGCCCGTTCGGGTGACCGTATCGCCCTCTCGGCCTATCTTGGCGAGGACGATCGACTCCCGTTCGCCCTGGTCGACTTCGCGCACTCCTACGCGGACCTCAACGCAGGGGACTACGCCGAGTTCTCCGCTGCGGTCGAACGTGGAGCCCTCGCAGGCGAAGTGGGCGGAGAGGCCTGACCGGGACCGCCGAAATGCGCGCCGGGGTGATGACTCATCCCACCTCATCGGAACGATCCGACCCGGCTCGATAGAGCGCTGCTCGCCGCTCGCTCATACGGTCTCGAACCAGGTTGACGACGCCTGCGATGAACACGAGGTTGAAGAGCATGTGCAGGGTCACCAGGGCCCGTGCCGGCTGGCCGATCGGATGCACGTCGCCGTACCCGACCGTCGCCGCTGTGGCCGTCGAGAAGTACAGAGCGTCGACGCGTGTGCCGAGGCCGGCGAACTGTTCAGCCTCATTGGTCGCGATGACGTAGTACGCGAACGCGAAGACCACCACGGCCAGCTCGAGCGCCAGGACGAAATGCCGTCCCACCAGCCGATGCGCACCGCGAGCCTCGGCGACGATGACCGCCACCACACCGACAAGGGCGGCAACGCTCAGTGCGATGCCCAGCAGCACCCCGACCGGCGCCCGCTCGGCGTCCACGGGGATGACGAAGTAGAGGACGAGGATCGCGATCGGCATCACCACGGCGCGCACGGAGGGACGGTTCACGGCCGTCAGGGAGGTCATGAGTCCGGTCCCTGTCTGTCGAGCTCGGCGGGTGTGATCTGCCGAGTTCGTTGGCCGCACTGCTCGAGCATCCCGACGAGCACCCGGTGCAGGGAATCGGCTCCCTCGATCCGGTCCGGGACTGCGGACATCAGGTCCGCGGGTGCGAGCAGCATGGCGTTGTCCTGCCATCCGCCCAGGCCGCCGTGGGAGCCGACGAGCCCTTCGAAGGCGTTGACATCGTTCGTCACGGGGTCGATCGTGCTGTTCACATACAGGTCCGGCGCCTCGTCCAACATCACTGCGCGATGCAGGGTGCGAGCCGAATGCGGTCCGAACTCGCGCAACGGGTCCGACCCGGCGACCAGCCCGGTCGCGAGGTTCCTTCGACCGCCGGATCCGATCACCCAGGGGGACCCGCTATCGTCCACGGCCGCCACGAAGCCGATGCCCGGATGGTCGAGGAGACCGGCGACCAGACGGGGCCACCGACGGTCGAGGTCGTCGAGCGTCAACCGCAGCGGTCCTCGCACGTAGAGCAGCCCGAGGTTGCCCGAGCCGAGGACCACCACGGGGTCCGACGTCGCGTCGGCCTCGTTCGGCTGGGAGTCTGCTGCGGCGCGGGTCAGCCCCTCATCGGCTCGCGCCGCAAGCTTCCCCGTGAGGCCTCCCGTCCCCAGGTCACCGACGATCGAGTCCGCTCGGCCGAGGCCCTCGACGGAGCCGTCGACGTTCTCGACATCCTCCTGCATCAGGGCCGCAGCGAGGTCGCCGAGCGTGCGGCCGTACTTGTCCGCGAACGTGGCACCCTGCGACTGGCCGTGGTCGGACAGCATGACGAGCCGGTAGCGACGCGGTGCCCCCTCGGCGAGCCGCGCGATGACCGCAACGGCACGATCCAGGCCGTCCAAAGCAGCCAGGGACTCCGGGCGGAACATGCCGGCATGATGCGCGATCTCGTCGTAGTCGACGTAGTCCACGTAGATGCTTCGGGTCCCACGCCGCATCTCCTCGGCCACGAGTGCGGTGTTGAGGTCCCTGAGCAGAGCGTTTGTGACCGCTCGCAGGACGGCGAACGTCCAGCCGCGGTGTACACGGGGATCGAGCCCCCGCTTGACCTGACGGCGCGCCTGCCAACGTTCCTTGACGATCTCGGCCACGGTTCTGGTCAAGCTCCGCATGAAGCCGCTGGGCGATGCCAGGAACCAGGCGAAGGCTCGCCGCGTCTGGGTCGATCCACGCTGGACCTCGATGCGGCTCATCGTCATCAGTGACCGCGGAGCGTCGCCGGTGAAGAGGTTCGAGATCGACACGCCGTCGTCGTGCAGGAGGCCGTGACCGGTGCTGGCCCGCTCCTCGATCACGCGCGCGTCGGCCGGCCGGTTGGCGACGAGGACCCGTCCCAGCTCGCGGTCGTACCACCGGAACGCGGGTATCCCCGCGGTTGTGCCCTGCAGGATGCCGAGCTGACTGGCCGGGGTGGTGCACGGGATCTGCACAGTCCATGGGCGAAGGACGTAGTCCCCAGAGGTGAGCCAGCCTCGGATGTTCGGCACGGCGCCTGACTGCACGGCCCAGCGCAGCACCGGAAAGGGCACGCCGTCCATCTGGACGAAGACGATGCCGTCAACCTGCGGGTCGGCGACAGCGTGTGGGTGACGAGCCCGGCGAGCCAGAGAAGCGACGAGTCCGTCATCCGTCCCAGCCGTGGTGGCCCACGAGATCAGGGTCCCCACCCCTGCGCTGACCCAGGTGGCCACCAGAGCGGTGAGTGGCGTGGACTCGATTCCGGGCACATAGAGAATGGCGAGGTACATGATCAGCGCCTGGCCGCCGAGCGCGACCACGAGCACGGCCAACCAGCCGAGCCGCGCCGAGAGCTCGACGAGCACGGGTCGCAGGCCCAACCCCACCAGGCCCGCGACGGCCGCGACGGCCAGGTACGGCCACCAGCCGTTCGCGGACAGGCCCGGGAGCAGGGCCCCCGTCACGATCAGGGCGACCGTAGCCGAAGCCCACGCAGCGAGCAGTCTGATGATGTCCGCCAGCCCAACTCGTGGACGCCGAGGTGGATCCATGGGCGCCGTGTCCGTCTTCACCGGTGTGCCACCGTGCGTCCCTGTTCCCTCACGGCTCACGAAGATGCGCTCTCTGCGCTACTCGGCAGCGGTCAGGGACCACGTGAACTCGAGCTCGACCTCGACCTCGTCTCCGCTGACATCCACCTCGAACTCGGCTTCGACGTTCTCCGGGATTCGCAAGGTGACGACGCCTCCCCCACCTACCGGCAGCTTCACCTCGTCGCCGTCGGCGAAGCCCTTGGCCAACGCCTTCAGCCACACCGCCGCCTCCTGCCGCGTGAGCGACCGCTTGCGCTCGAAACTGATGTCCGGCATGCCCTGTCCTCTCAGGTGGTGACACGGTCCGGCGTGGTGCGCCCAGCCGGGCCTGCACACGTGACTCTGCCGTGTTGATCGGTCGCAGACATCACCTGCCAGGGGTGATCTGCCGAGCCACAGCGGTTTGTAGCCTCGAACCATGATCGACATCCTTCTCGGGATCTTCGCCATCGTCGCGGGTCTGGTCCTGTGCTTCGGCGGGGCCTTCGCGCTTCGCATCGTCTTTCCGATCTGGGGCGCGTTCGCGGGCTTCGCCTTCGGTGCCGGACTGGTGGCCGGCCTCGCCGACCAGAGTTTCCTCGGGACCGTGCTCGGATGGGTTCTCGGACTGGTGTTCGCCCTGATCTTCGCGATCTTCGCCTACTTCTCGTATGCGGTGGCCGTGGTTCTCGTGATGGCCTCGGTCGGCTTCGCCGTCGGGTCCGGTCTCGTGGTCGCGCTGGGCATCGACTGGAACTGGGTCGCCGTCCTCGTGGGTCTGGTCGTCGGCGCGGTACTGGGCATCGCCGCAGTCGTCGTCGACATGCCCATGATCGTGCTGGTTCTGCTCAGCGCCGTCGGCGGAGCGATCGGCATAGTCGGAGGGCTCATGCTGCTGACCGGGGCGATGGAAAGCGACACCTTCACCCGCGGCACGTTCACAGCTCAGGTCTCCGATGACTGGTGGTGGTACGTCATGGTCGTCGTGCTCACCGTGGCCGGAGCGATATTCCAGTCCGCCAAGGTGGTCAGCCTGCGCGCAGGCGTTCGGACGGCCTGGGCGGAGTCAACCACAGTCTGACCGCTTAGGTGGACGGCGTCCCCGCCAGTCGCTGCACGTTACGCGCTGTGTGGGGCTGCTCAGTGCAGCAGGGATTTGGCGAAGAGGACGACGACACCGAGCATCCCCGCTCCGCTGCCTTCGAGCATCGCCGAGCGACGTGAGTCGCCGGCATGTCGCGCCCCGAGGTAGCCGGCGATCGTGAGGATGACGATCGCCGATCCCAGTGCGGAGAACGCCGCCACGGTCGGATTCCGGGTCACCGCGTACACGACGACGTACACCAGAATTGCCGGGAGGCCACCCATGAGCACCCCGGACTTTCGGGTCGCCGAACTGGCGAGCCTGCTCACCAGACCCCGACTGTCGCCATCGAAGCGCATCGCGAGGGCGTGCACATAGAGATCGGCCAGCCAGTAGATGGTCAACACCGCCCCCGTGGTGATCGCAACGCGCACCGCCTCCGATGAGCTCAGACTGACTGCCGCCAGAGCGGTGGCCGAGACGATTGCGCCGTACAGCAGGCCGGCCGGGTCACCACCTGCGAGCAGCCGAGGCACCGGTCCCCCGCGGGCCGTCACGCGCACTCCATGGGACGTCACTCAGACACTGTAGGACGAGCGTGGTTCAGCGGCGCCGCTAAGAGCGGCTGATCTCTGCGCCCGGACGTCGGGAGATGCGGCCGCCCCAGGGGATCCATATCGGCCGCCGAGCTCCGGCCGATCGATCCTTCAGTCCACCAGGAACTGGGCTGGGTCGAACTCGTCGATGGGGATGACCCGCACGCGTGGCAACTGTGTGTTGAAGGCCCCGACGTCGTACTCGAGGTCGAATGACTCGAGCCCCTGCTTCACAAGGTTCGCGAACGCGCTGCTGCGGAACTCTGTGAAGCCCATCACCCCGACACGTCGACTACCGAGCAGATCGCCGATCTGTTCGACGAAGTCACCGTCATTGCTGACGAGCATCACGTCGGATTCTCGGTGGCTCAGTTCGACCAGGGTCCTCTGGATGGCGATGTCGACGACCTTCTCGTTGGCGCCGCCGGAGAGCGGAATCGGCCGCCACCCCATGGCCAGCAGCGCCTGGACGAACGGCATCGGCAACTCGTTATTGGCCGCGAGGAAGAACAAGCCGCGGGCCGGCTGACCCCACTGTTCAGTGGCGAAGTGCAGCAGCCGCTCCCACCGTGGCCGCTCCTCTGGACGCGGGCGTCGTCCCAGCACCGACGTGCCGAGGGTGGCGTCGATGTTCTCGCCGTCGACGAGAACGTACGTGACACGTGACGACGGCTCATCCATAGCGATCACCCTAGAGCCCACCCTTCGCGAAGTCGGGGACGGGCCGCGAGGCAGCCGCCCCCGTCCAAGGTGCCCGTGCGTAGCCGGTCCGTTGGCCTGTTGTCCGGCATCCCCGGGGACACCCGTGCAGCTGAGCTCCCTTGCCGTGCGGGTGGTGTTGGCGGCTCTTGACGGTGGCGCACCCGGGGAGGAACATTCGGCGGAACGGCAGGTGGGGACCTGTCCGCATCCAGGGAGGTGGATCGATGTCGCATTCACGACTCGCGGGAACCGTGGTGGTGTGCCTGACGGTGCTCGCTCTGGGGTCGGCGCCGGCCGGCGCTGACCCGCCCATCACGTTCACCGCCGATGACTTCTTCGCCACCATCGCCGATGGCACCAACGACCTGGTGGCATTCGTCAACACCACCCGCGAGGACTTCTGCACCGACGAGATGGTCGCGGCGGAGACCGCCTTCCGCGAGTGGGTCCTCGGCGGGGAGGTCGGCGACCCACCGGAGTTCCCTGCTGTACTGGGGCTCGCGCCGATCGCCATCACGGAGAAGAACGTCGGGTCGGGGAACATCAGGGGCTCGTTCGAGGGCACGGTGCCGATCGAGCTGTGGACCTTTGAGGAGGGCAAGTCACCGTCGCTGGAGAACCTCTGGTCGCCGTGCATCGACACCGACGGCCTCGTCGACGGGACGGACGAGGCCATCACTGCCGGAGAGTTCTTCGCCGCCGGGACCGCCACATGGTCGGCCAAGGACAACGACCTCGAGGGCAGCGGACCCCGAACGAACATCTGGGGTGAACGGATCGCCGCAACGGTCTCCGGCCCCACCGGCGACTACTCCTACACCGTGGTGTTCAAGAACCAGGGCCGAGACTTCGAGTACCTCAAGGGGTCCGCGACGTTCGCCCTCAAACCCCGATGACCCCGCTGGTCGGTGGCAGGTGTGCTCGTGCCCGCCGAGCCGATGCCCCGCACGGCCTCAGATGCGGCTATGCACCTCGACGAGGTGCGGTCCGCACACAGTGAAGTGGCCACATCCGTGAGCCGCGAGCAGTTCGCTCATGCACGAATCGTGCACGTCTACGCTGTTCGGCGCTCTGCAGTCTCTGACCTGCATCAACTCTGGTCGGGCTGACAGGATTTGAACCTGCGACCCCTTGACCCCCAGTCAAGTGCGCTACCAAACTGCGCCACAGCCCGTGGCTGCCCTCCGGGGAGAGCGAGAAGCACCATATCGCACGGGGGTTGGCTTCTCCGAATCGCCCGGTCGCTTCAGCGGCGGCGCTTCTCGCGGACGCGGACCGAGACCTCGATCGGGGTGCCCTCGAACCCGAACCCCTCACGCAGTCGGCGCTCGACGAACCGGCGGTATCCGGCCTCGATGAACCCCGAGGCGAACAGCACGAACCTGGGAGGACGGGTGGAGACCTGCGTCGCGAAGAGGATGCGCGGCTGCTTTCCGCCACGCACCGGGTGCGGGTGTGCGGCGACGACCTCGCCGAGGAAGGCGTTGAGGCGTCCGGTCTGGATGCGCGTGTCCCATGACTCGAGGGCCAGCTCCAGAGCGGGCACGAGCTTCTCGAGGTGTCGGCCGGTGCGCGCTGAGAGGTTGACCCGGGGTGCCCATGGGATCTGCACGAGCTCACGCTCGATCTCCCGCTCGAGGTAGTGCCGTCGCTCCTCGTCGGTCGTGTCCCATTTGTTGTAGCCGATGACGAGTGCGCGACCGGCGTCGATCACCTGCTGGACCACCCGGATGTCCTGCTCCGCGATCGGTTCGCCCGCGTCGATGAGGACGACCGCCACCTCGGCCTTCTCCAGGGCCGTCTGGGTGCGCAGGGAGGCGTAGAAGTCAGCCCCCCTGGTCTGGTGCACCCGACGCCGGATTCCCGCCGTGTCGACGAAGCGCCAGGTCCGACCTCCCAGCTCGATCAGCTCGTCGACCGGGTCGCGGGTCGTGCCGGCGACGGTGTCGACGACGACCCGGTCCTCGCCGGCCAGCTTGTTGAGCAGGGAGGACTTGCCGACGTTTGGGCGCCCGATGAGCGCGACCCGTCGGGGGCCACCCTCGAGGTCCACACCACCGTGGGCCGCAACCTCCGGGAGGACCTCGAGCACTGCGTCGAGCATGTCACCACTGCCCCGCCCGTGGAGGGCCGAAACCGGCCACGGCTGGCCGAGGCCCAGGTTCCACAGCGCGGCTGCATCAGCCTCGAAGCGCTGGTCGTCGACCTTGTTGGCGACCAGGACGACCGGCTTGCCGGAGCGTCGCAGGAGCCGCACGACGGCCTCGTCGTCATCGGTGGCACCGACCACGGCGTCGACCACGAACATCACGACGTCGGCCATCTCGATCGCGACCTCGGCCTGCTCTGCGACACGCAGGTGAATGCCGCTCGCATGGATTGCCCATCCGCCGGTGTCGAGCAGCGTGAAGCGTCGTCCGGCCCAGTCCGCCGAGTAGGCGACACGGTCCCGGGTCACTCCGGGGACGTCCTCGACGACGGCCTCACGCCGACCGAGGATCCGGTTGACGAGCGTCGACTTGCCGACGTTGGGGCGCCCGACGACGGCGACCACGGGCAGCGGGCCCAGGTCGGCATCGGCGTCCGGCGCATACTCTCCGGAGAGGAGGGCGCGGTCCTCGTCGGTGAGGTCGAAGTCCTCGAGACCGGCGCGCAGCGCGCGCTCGACCTCGACTCCCTCGCTCTCGACGCGCGCAGGTGCGTCGCCGGTCGACGATGCGGGTGGCGCCGTCGGCGCGGTGGTCTCCTCGGAAGAACTCATCCGGCCATTCTCCCCCACGTCGGACACCGCACCCACCACGCGCCGGTCAGGGGAGCTCAGGCAGGAGGTCCGGGGGGATGTCGGTCGGCAGCGGAATCCCGTGCCGCTCGGATGCGGCCGTCACGTGGCTCGCGAGCCTGCTGCGGATCTCCTCGCTGGCCCGCTCCAGTCGCACCCGCCCAGGCACCCCGGTGAGGGGTTGGACCGTCAGCGGCTCACCGAGGTCGAGGACGAGCCGGGTCCGCGGTCGAGGCCACGAGTTGGCGAGGTCGCCGGTGCGCCGCGTGCCCAAACAGGCCACCGGGACCACGGTCGCCCGCGACTGCAGCGCCAGCCAGGCCGCGCCCTTGCCCGCCTCGGCGAGGTCGCCACGACCCCGCCCGCCCTCCGGGAAGACACCGAGCACCCCTCCCCGGCGCAGCACCTCGAGCGCCTGTCCGAGGGCACGCCGGTCCCCGTGCCGCTGGTCGAGCGGGATCTGCCCGGACCAGGTGAGCACGCGCCCCGTGCCGCCGACGAACGTCCGGTCCAACACGAGGAAGTGGGCGGGCCGTGGCAGGAAGCCGAAGGCGAACGGCCCGTCGAGGAATCCGGTGTGGTTGAGCACTGCCACGACCGGTCCGGTCACCGGCATCCGCTCGCGATGGTGGACCTGCGTGTCGTAGAGCGCGGCGAGGATCGGTCGGGTGCCGCGCCGGAACCATGTGGAGCGCCACTCCGGAGGAGGTGGGATGTCGGGCGTCACGAGGACTCCGCCGCGGCGACAACCTCGAGGACGGCCGCGACGCTCTGGTCGAAGTCGAGGTCGGAGGTGTCGACGAGCACGACTCCGTCGGCGGCGACGTGGAAGGTCGAGACGGTCGCGTCGTCGCGGTCCCTGCGCAGCACCTGGTCGCGGGTCGCCTCGATCGTGGTGGCCGAGGCCTCGCCATGCAGCTCGGCGGACCGGCGTCGCAGGCGGGCCTCCTCGGATGCCGTCAGCAGGATGCGGACGTCGGCGTCGGGAGCGACGACGGTCGTGATGTCGCGCCCCTCGGCCACCACTCCCCCGGACTCGTGGGCGATCTCGCCCATCAGCTCACGCTGTCGCCGGCGCATCTCCGCCCGGACGTCGAGGTTGGTGGCGACCATCGACACGACCGACGAGATGTTGGTGGTCCGGATCTCGGCACCGACGTCGCGACCGTCGACGGCGACGGTGGGGGTTGCGGGGTCGGTGCCCATGATCAGCGGCACCCGACGTGCGGCGTCCGCCACCGCGGAGATGTCGTCGAGGTCGATGCCCTGCTCTAGACACCACCAGGTCAGCGCGCGGTACATCGCCCCGGTGTCCAGGTACCCCACCTGCAGCGAACGCGCGACCGCGCGGGACACGCTCGACTTGCCCGACCCGGATGGGCCGTCGATCGCGATCATGACGGGACGACGGGTCGTCATCCGTGCAACCTCCATCCGCGCTCCGTGAGCGCCTCGGTCAGGTGCCCGACGGCACCGGGGACGACGAAGATCTCGGCCAGGCCGAACGGCTGGCCCTGGGCGTGGTCCAGGCGCAGGTCCTCGAGGTTGACTCCGGCGTCGCCCACGTCGTTGAACAGTCGGCCGAGCTGCCCCGGCTCGTCCGGGACGAAGACGATGACCGAGCCGTATGCGGTGGGCGCCGAGCCGTGCTTGCCCGGGATGCGTGCGTGACCCGCGTTGCCCGCCGCGAGACGACCGGCGATCACCGCCCGCGACCCGGGCGCCCCGAGGTCGTGCGACCCATCGCGGGCGATGGCGGCCAGGGCCTCCTGCAGTCCCTGCAGGTCGGCGATGACCTCTCCCAGGACGGCACAAACGGCCGGAGCGTTGCCGACGAGGATCTGGGTCCACAGGCCCGGGTCGCTCGCCGCGATCCGGGTGACGTCCCGCACGCCCTGCCCGGCGAGGGCCGCGGAGGTGTCGGACAGGTGTTCCAGACGCGCGGCGACGACCGAGGCGGCGATCTGGGGGACGTGGCTCACCGAGGCCACCGCCTCGTCGTGCTCGCCTGCGTCGAGGACGACGACGGCGGCACCTGTGGACTCGGCCAGTCGCCGCACCGCCGCCAGCGCGGCCGGAGCTGTCTCGTCAGTCGGGGTGAGCACCCAGGTCCGGCCCTCGAACAGGTCTCCCCTGGCCGAGATGGCGCCGCTGCGCTCTCTGCCGGCCATCGGGTGCCCGCCGACGAAGCGGGAAAGGTCGCCCCCACGGGCCGCGACCTCGTCGACGATGATCCGCTTGACCGACGCGACGTCGGTCACCGCGGCGGAGGGGAAACGCCGCTGGGCCGCCACGACGACGTCTGAGGTGACGTCCGGCGGGGTGGCGACGACGACCATGTCCACCGACGCGGCCTCGGCACCGGTCGGGCCCGGCAGGGACCCGGCGCCGAGGTCCCTGGCCAGAGCCGCAGTGGTCGGCGACAGGTCCTCCAGGGTCACTCGGCCCCCTTGCGCCTGCAACGCCATGCCGATGCTGGCACCGATCAGGCCGGCACCGATGACGTGGACGTGGCCGGTCACCTGGGGACGCCCCGGGAGGGTGCTGGGTCCGGGCATGTCACATCCCTGCGGCCGAGTACAGCGCGCTGACCTCCGCCGACGACAGGGCCCGCCACTTGCCGGACTTCGTGTCGCCGAGCCGGATCGGCCCGACCTGGATGCGGACGAGGCTGATGACCGGGTGTCCCACCTCTGCGAGCATCCGGCGGACGATGTGCTTGCGGCCCTCGTGGAGGGCGACCTCGACCAGAGCCTTGCCCGGTTGGGAGTCCACGACCTTGAAGGAGTCCACGGCGACCGGTCCATCCTCGAGCTCGATCCCCGCGCGCAGCCGTTTGCCGAGGTCACGCGGCAGCGGACCGGGCACCTGGGCGAGATACGTCTTGAGCACCCCGTAGCGGGGGTGCTGCAGCCGGTGGGCCAGATCCCCGTCGTTCGTCAGCAGCAGGAGTCCCTCGGTGTCGGCGTCGAGACGCCCGACGTGGAACAGCCGTTCGCTGCGCCCGCTCAGGTAGTCGCCGATGTCGACGCGGCCGAGCTCGTCGTTCATCGACGTGACGACGCCGAGGGGCTTGTTGAACGCGAGGTAGACCCGCGACTCGTCGAGCTGGATCCGGTCCCCGTCGACATGGACCACCTGACGCAACGGGTCGATGCGCACTCCGAGCTCGGTGACCGTCACTCCGTCGACCTGCACCCGACCCTCGCTGATGAGCTTCTCGCAGTGACGTCTGGATCCGACGCCTGCTCCCGCGAGCAGCTTCTGCAGCCGCACGCCATCCGGGTCGTGGACATCCACGTCGGGCTGCGCGGCCGCGCTGACCGTGCGCGTCGGCTGGGACCGCTTGGTCGACCCGGACGCGGACTTGCTGCCGCGGGACTGGGAACCACCGCGGCGAGGGCGCTGACGGGGCGGGGTCATCCTCGGCCCGCCTCTGCGATCTCATCGAGCACGTCGACCTCCGGAAGGTAGGGAGCGAGGGCGGGTAGGTCGTCGAGTGAGCGCAGACCGAGCCGCTCGAGGAAGTATGTCGTCGTCCCGTAGAGCACCGCGCCGGACTCGTGCTCGGACCCGACCTCCTCGATCAGGCCTCTGCTGAGCAGCGTGCGGACCACCCCGTCGACGTTGACCCCACGCACGGCGCTGACACGAGACCTCGAGATCGGCTGGCGGTACGCGATGACCGCCAGGGTCTCCAGGGACGCCTGGGTCAGCCGCGCCTGCTGCCCGTCCAGCACGAACTTCTCGACCACGGGCGCGTAGTCACTGCGGCTGTACATCCGCCAGCCACCGCCGACCTGGCGCAGCGTGAAGCCGCGCCCGGCCCGCGCATACTCGTCCTCGAGGGCGACCAGTGCCGCCGAGACGTCCTCGAGTGGCACCTCGAGCGCGGTGGCGAGCGTCATCTCCGGAACCGGCTCGTCGACGACCATCAGCACGGCCTCCAGAGCCCCACGCAGGCCCCCTGGGAAGGCCGCGACATCGAGCCCCATCTGTTCGGCGGGTCCCCCCGGCGCGGTGGCTGCGGCCGGGTCGGTCCGGGGTCCGTCGTCGGTGTCGGTCATGTGTCGTCCTGGGATCGGTCGGCGGCTGGGTGGTGGTTGTCGTCCACAGGGGGCAGATCCTCGTCGAACTCGTCGCCGACGTCGATCTCGCCCTCGTCGGCGCCGGTCCAGCGGACGGTGAGGTCACCGAGGGCCTCGACCTGGTCGAAGGCGATCTGGGCATCCCGGAAGAGCTCGAGGAGCGCCAGGAACCGGGCCACGATGACGGGGGTGCTGTCGGCATCGGCGACCAGACTACGGAATGAGCAGACGCGGTCCCGGCGAAGCCTCGCGCCGATGAGGCCGGCCTGCTCCCGAACGCTGACCGCCGGCGCGTGCAGGTGGTCGAGCCCCACGGTCGGGACCGGGCGTGGCGTGAGGGCTCGCGCTGCGATCATCGCCAGCTGTTCCGGGGTCACGGTCATGATGAGCTCGGGCAGCAGGGCGGCCAGGCGCGGCTCGAGCCCGGCCTGGCGGGGAAGCATCCGGCCCGCTGTCCCCATCCGCTCGCCGAAGGTCCGGGCGATGTCCTTGAAGGCGCGGTACTGCAGCAGGCGCGCGAACAGCAGGTCGCGCGCCTCGATGAGGGCCAGGTCCTCGTCGTCCTCGGGTCCACGCTGCGGCAGCAGCCGGGAGGCCTTGAGGTCGAGCAGGGTCGAGGCCACGAGGAGGAACTCGGTGGCCTGGTCGAGGTCCCAGTCGGTCTCGGCGGCCTGATGAGCCCGGATGCGTGCGATGAACTCGTCCGTGACGGTCGCCAGGGCGACCTCGGTGATGTCCAGCCGGTGCTTGGCGATCAGGCCCAGGAGCAGGTCGAAGGGACCGGAGAAGACATCGAGGTGGACCTCGAAGACCTGCTCCGGTGATCGACGGGTGATCACCCCTCCCGGGGTGATCGGGTCAGGCCGCTCCGCCACGGGCGATGAGCTCGCGGGCGAGCTGCCGGTAGGCGTCCGCTCCGCTGTGGGTGGAGGCGTAGCTCGTGATCGGCTCGGCCGCGAGCGTGGCGTCGGGGAACTTGACGGTGCGGCTGATGACGGTGTGGAACACCTGGTCGCCGAAGTGGTCGACGACCGAGCGCACGACCTCCTTGGAGTGCAGGGTGCGGCCGTCGTACATCGTCGCGAGGATGCCGTCCATCTGCAGCCGGGGGTTGAGCCGGTCGGTGATCTTCTCGATCGTCTCGACGAGGAGCGCGACACCCCGCATGGCGAAGAACTCGCACTCCAGGGGGATGATCACGCCGTGGGCGGCGGTGAGGGCGTTGACCGTGAGCAGGCCGAGCGACGGCTGGCAGTCGATGAGGATGACGTCGTAGTCGTCGAGCACCGGCCGCAGCACCCGCGCGAGGATCTGCTCCCGGGCGACCTCGCCGACGAGCTGCACTTCGGCCGCCGACAGGTCGATGTTGGCGGGGATCACATCGACACCCTCGGCCGCGGTCGTCTGGATGACGTCCCGGACGTCGTGACCGCGTTCCATGAGCAGGTTGTAGATCGTCACGTCGAGCTCGTTGGCGCGCACCCCGAGCCCGACCGACAGCGCCCCCTGTGGGTCGAAGTCCACGAGCAGCACCCGTCGGCCGTACTCCGCTAGGGCCGCGCCGAGGTTGATCGTCGACGTCGTCTTGCCGACCCCGCCCTTCTGGTTGCACATCGCGATGATCCGGGCCGGCCCGTGAGCGGCCAGCGGCGGCGGCACGGGGAAGTCGGGCAGCGGTCGGCCGGTCGGACCGAGGGTCCCGTGGCCGGCGTCGTCCGTGCCGGGCAATGTGTCGTGTGTGCCCGGGGGTGCGCCGGGCGCGTGCTCAGCGGTCTCCTCGAAAGCCACGTAGTCCTCTCCCACCATCGCCGGTCAGCGTCGCGCTGATCGCCCCGACCTTATCAGCGCGCCCGCGGGTGCGCCTGCGCGTATACCTCGCGTAGTCGCTGCACCGTCACGAGGGTGTAGATCTGCGTCGTCGTCACCGATGCGTGGCCGAGCAGCTCCTGGACGACCCGCACATCCGCGCCCCCGTCGAGCAGGTGCGTGGCGAAGGAATGCCGGAGGGTATGCGGTGACACCTTCTCGAGACCGGCGCGCTCCGCGGCGGTCCGGATCACCGCCCACGCCGACTGGCGCGAGAGCCGTCGGCCGCGGTGGCCGAGGAAGACCGCGGGGGTGCCGGGGCCCCGCGTGGCCAGCCCGGGTCGGGCCCGCACGAGGTACTCGCCCAGGGCGCGCACCGCATACGAGCCGAGCGGGACGACCCGCTGCTTGGAGCCCTTGCCGAAGAGCCGCACGACGCCCTCGTCGAGGTCGACGTCGTCGAGGTCGAGGCCGACGGCCTCGGAGATCCGCGCCCCGGCGCCGTACAGGACCTCGAGCAAGGCCCGGTCCCGCAGCGACATCGGCGCGTCGCCGAGCGAGGCCGCCTCGAGCAACCGCTCGACCTCGTCGACCGGGATCGCCTTCGGCAGTCGGCTCGGTGGCGTGGGCGGGGCCACGGCCCGGGCCGGGTCGTGGTCGGTCAGCCCTTCGGCCGCGAGATAGCGGTGGAACCCCCGGACGGCGACCATGGTGCGTGCCGCCGAGGACGCGGCGAGCGGCTGCCGGTCGGCACCCCCGCTGCGCAGCGCGCGCAGGAAGTCCGAGACGGTGGCCTCGGTGATCTCCTCCGGGCGCCCCAGGCCGAGAGCGCGCGTGTGCTCGAGATAACGGTCGAGGTCGCGGCGGTACGCCGCGAGGGTGTGCGTGGCCAGGCCGCGTTCCACGTCGAGATGGGTCAGCCACCCGGCGACCGCCCGCTCCAGTGGGGTGGCGCCGCTCAGGTGAGCACCTGCTCCAGCGGGATCGAGTCGAGCCCGAACGCCTCGGCCACGGGCGCGCACGTGATGTGACCGCCGTGGGTGTTCAGCCCTTGGGCCAGCGCGGGGTCCGCGCGCATCGCCTCGAGCCACCCCAGGTCGGCGAGGCGCACGGCGTAGGCGACGGTGGCGTTGGTCAGACCCCAGGTGGAGGTGTGCGGAACAGCGCCGGGCATGTTCGCCACGCAGTAGTAGATCGAGTTGTGCACGGGGAACGTGGGGTCGGCGTGGGTCGTGGGCCGCGAACCCTCGAAGCAGCCGCCCTGGTCGATCGCGACGTCGACGAGGACCGAGCCGGGCTTCATCTGGGCGACCATGTCGTCGGTGACGAGTTTGGGGGCCTTGGCGCCGGGGACGAGGACGGTGCCGATGACCATGTCCGCCTCGAGAACCTCCTTGCGCACGGAGAGCTCCGAGGACGCGATCTGGCGCACCCGGTTGTCGTAGCGCCAGAAGCTCATCCGCAGCTTGTCGAGGTCGGTGTCGAGGAGCGTGACCTCCGCGCCCATGCCGAGGGCGATGTTCGCGGCGTTCTGGCCTGCGACTCCGGCCCCGAGCACCACGACCTTGGCGTTGGCCACTCCCCCGATGCCACCCATGAGAACGCCCCGACCACCCTGCGGCCGCATCATCGAGTGCGCGCCGACCTGGGGTGCCAGGCAGCCGGCAACCTCCGACATGGGGTAGAGCAGCGGCAGCATCCCGCTCTGCAGGCGGACCGTCTCGTAGGCGATCGACGTGGTGCCGGACTCGATGAGGCGGTGGGTTAGGGCCTCGTCGGCGGCGAGGTGCAGGTAGGTGAACAGCACCAGGCCCTCACGCAGCCGGTGGTACTCCTCGGCGACGGGCTCCTTGACCTTCATCACCATGTCGGCCTCCCCCCACACGTCGTCGGCCACCCCGATGATCCGGGCACCGACGGCGGTGAAGTCCTCGTCGCTGATGCCGGAGCCGACTCCGGCGTCCTTCTCGATGAGCACCTCGTGACCGTGCCGGACCAACTCGTGGACGCCGACCGGGGTGATGCCTACCCGGAACTCGTTGTTCTTGACCTCGCGGGGTACTCCGACCTTCATGGGCCCGACCTGCTCCTTCGTAGCGGTCCGAACCGACCGGCGAGACCGGTCGCTGCGTGCAGCGGTGCGCGCAGGTGCGAGTCTAGTCAGCGTGGTCACTCTGTATGCGGACCTTCCGCAACGTCGTTCCCGGCAGCTTCTCGCCGACCTGCTCATGCTCGTGTGGGTGGTGACCTGGATCCTCGTGGCGCGATGGGTCCAGGTCACGACGATGACCCTGGCCGCACCGGGGCGGCGCCTCGAGGACGCCGGCGGATCCTTCCGCGACCGGATGCTCGGGGCCGGCGACCGCGTGGACGACCTGCCGCTCATCGAGGACCGCTTGGCCGAGCCACTGCGCGACGTCTCCGCGGTCGGGGCCGAGATCGCCGCCGCCGGCACCGACCTGGTCACCGCGGTGGAGCGGGTGGCACTCGTCGCCGCGATCGTGACGGCGGCGCTGCCGATCATCCTCGTCGGCGCGCTCTGGCTGACGCTCCGGCTGCGCTGGGTGCGCGAGGCCACCGCGGCGGCCCGGTTCATCGACTCCACCGCCGACCTCGATCTCTTCGCGCTGCGGGCGTTGTCGCGTCAGCCGATGACCGCCCTGGCGAGAATCAGCGACGACCCGGCCGGGGCGTGGCGGCGAGGCGACGTCGCCGTGATCGACGCGCTTGCCTACCTCGAGCTGGCCGACGCCGGGCTGAGTCCCGCACGGCGCCTTCGCCCCTGAGCCGTCAGCCGCCGACGACGGTCGGGCGCAGGTCGGCCGGCGGACACTCCCAGGTCGCAGGATCGGCGGCGACCTGCTCGCCGGAGCGGATGTCCTTCACCTCGTCGCTCGTCCCGTCCGCACCCGGGAACCAGACGTACGGGATCCCCCGACGGTCCGCATACCGGATCTGCTTGCCGAACCGGTCGGCCCGGGGGGCGACCTCGCACGCGATCCCCCGGGCGCGCAGCGCAGTGGCCACCGCGGTCGAGGCTGGACGCGAGTCCTCGTCGGTGACCGCGACGAGCACGGCCGACGGTGTGCTGCGGCTCGCCGTCAGTCCCCGCTTGGTCACCAGGAGGTGCACGAGCCGGGAGACCCCGATCGAGATCCCGACGCCGGGGTAGGTGGTCCGGCCATCGCTCGCGAGGGCGTCGTAGCGCCCACCCGAGCAGATCGACCCCCACTCCTCGTCGCCGACCAGCTGGGTCTCGTAGACGGTGCCGGTGTAGTAGTCCAGTCCGCGCGCGATCCGCAGGTCGGCGACGACGACGCCGGGGGCGACCGCGGCCGCGGTGTCGATGACCGCGGCGAGGGCCTGCAGGCCCGCCTCGAGGACGTCGTTGTCGACGCCGAGGGCCCGGACCCGGTCCACGAAGCCGGTGTCGTCGGTCCGGATCGCGGCCAGGGCGAGGCACTGCTCGGCCTGCCCCGCAGTGGCGCCGGCCTCCAGGAGCAGTCGGGTGACCCCGTCCGGGCCGATCTTGTCGAGCTTGTCGACGATGCGCAGGGTGCCAGCGACGTCCGTCAGGCCGATGCCCTGATAGAACCCCTCGGGGATCCTGCGGTTGTTGACCTGAATGCGGAACCCTCCGATCGGCAGTCGGGCGAAGACCTCGGCGATGACGAGCGGCATCTCCGCCTCGAAGTGCGGTGCGAGCGTCCCCGCATCGACGACGTCGATGTCGGCCTGGGTGAACTCCCGGAAGCGGCCCTCCTGGGGGCGCTCGCCGCGCCAGACCTTCTGGATCTGGTAGCGGCGGAAGGGGAAGGACAGCCGGCCGGCGTGCTCGAGCACGTAGCGGGCGAACGGGACGGTCAGGTCGAAGTGCAGCCCCAGGTCCGCTTCGCCGCTCTCCTCGCCACGCGCCGCGAGCCGGCTCACGGCGTAGATCTCCTTGTCGGTGTCGCCGCCCTTGCCGACCAGGCGGTCGACCGGCTCGACGGCACGGGTCTCGACCGGCGCGAACCCGTGCAGCTCGAAGACCTCGCGGATCGTGTCGAGAAAGGACAGCTCGAGCAGTCGCTCGGCCGGGAGGAGCTCGGGGAATCCCGAGAGCGGGGTCACCTTGGTCGCCATGGGTGTGCGTGGGTCCTCGTCGGTGTCGAAGGTCGGGTCGGGGTGCGAAGGTCGGTGGCTCTACGGTGGTCGGAGCCGATGGTCAGAGGTGATGCGGGACGTCAGAGGTTCTGGAGGAAGGGGTTGGTCGTCCGCTCGCGGCCGATGGTGGTCGCCGGACCGTGCCCGGTGAGAACCAGGGTGGGGTCCGGCAGCGGCAGCACGACATCGCGCAGCGAGCGTTCCATGGCCGCGTGGTCGCCACCCGGAAGATCGGTGCGGCCGATCGAGCCGGCGAACAGGACGTCGCCGGAGAGCAGGGTGGCCCTGAGGTCGTGGTCCGAGCCGAGACCGTCGGGCACCGTGGGCAGCTGGAACATCACCGAGCCCTCGGTGTGGCCGGGGGCGTGGAGGATCTCCAGGTGCAGGCCGGCAAGGCTGAGCCGCTCGCCGTCGGAGACCTCGACCACGGTCGACGGCTCCGCCCATGCTGCGGCCCGCCCGAACTGTTGCTCCAGCATCGCGACGAGCCCGGGCTCCAGGGTCCTGACCGGGTCCACGAGCCGATAGCGGTCGTCGCGGTGGATGTAGGCGGCCGTCTCGCCACCGCAGACCGGGGTGACCGAGTAGACGTGATCGAGGTGGCCGTGGGTCAACAGCACCGCTGCCGGGCGCAGCCGGTGCTGGCGCAGGATCTCGGCGATCCGGTCCTCCACCCCGATCCCCGGGTCGACGATGACGCACTCCTCCCCGGCCGAGGCCGCGAGCACGTAGCAGTTCGTCGCGAAGGCAGCGGCGGGAAAGGCGACGGTCAGCACCCGGTCAGCCTAGTCGCCTTAGGATGTGCGCTTGTGTCGACCAGGAACCGCAGGCCGGCGAGACCGCACAAGGCCAGCCAGCAGCAGCAACGCGACCGTGCGCGCCGACGGGCCGCCCGGCGAGAGAAGGCCGCATCGACCAGGCGGGCGAGGAGACGACGCACAGCGATGGTGCTCGTGGCCGTCCTGGCGGTGCTCGCCGTGGTCGCCACCATCGTGGTCCTCGTCGACGTCCTCGGCTCGGACTCCGCCGACCAGAGCGCTCCGGAGGCGGTTGTGACCACCTCGCCGGCCGTGTCACTGCCTGACAACTGCACCCAGGCGCCCTCGGCTCCCGGCACGGAGGCCCGCTTGGAGCTCCCACCGTCCGACGACGCGGCGGACCGGACCTTCGAGGCCGTCCTCACGACCAACTGCGGGGACGTCGTGATCGAGCTCGACGGCACTCGGGCGCCTCAGACGGTGGCCTCGTTCCTGCAGCTGTCCCGGCTGGACTTCTACCGGGACTCCCCGTGCCACCGGCTGCTCGACGCCGACAACGTCGTCCTGCAGTGCGGCGACCCGACCGGAACGGGCCAGGGCGGCCCCGGGTACGGCTTCGGCGTCGAGTACGTGCCCGAGGACGGTCGCTATCCCCGCGGAACCGTCGCGATGGCCAGGACTTCCGATGTCGAACAGGGCACGGGCAGCCAGTTCTTCATCGTGGCCGAGGACTCGGTCTGGCCTCCCGAGGACGGCGGATACACGATCTTCGGTAACGTCACATCCGGCATGGAGATCATCGACCAGGTCGTCGCCGCCGGTGTTGACGGCGGTGGAGTCGATGGTGCCCCTGCCCTGCCCCTCAGCATCCTGCGGATCGCTGTCACCGAGAAGAAGGTCTGACGTGAGCACCGACACCCCGAACGAGCCGACCCCTGCGACCACGGACGAGGTGGTCGAGGAGCAGTCGGCGCCGGATCCGGCGACGACCGACGACATGACGGCCGATGATGTGACCACGACGGATCGGGTCACCCCCGACGGAGCCGAGATGGACACGCCTGGGACGGACTCAACGACTCGGGACGGCAGGATGACCGACGAGAGCGCAATCGACGAGGCCACCACCGACGAGAGCGTGACCGACGAGACCACCACGGACGAGAGCGTGACCGACGAGACCACCACGGACGAGAGCGCAACCGACGAGACCACCACAGACGAGAGCGCGACAGACGAGAGCGTGACCGACGAGGCCCCGGCCGAGAACGACGAAGGCACCGTCGGAGCCGATCAGGAGGCGCCGGGTGCGGCGTCCGACCGGGATACGGTGGCAGGTGCCAGCGTGTCGACGACGACCACCGCGACCGAGGGGACTCCGGCTCCGCCCCGGCCCTCTCCCCCACGGCCGGCCGTCCCGAGTCCCGCAGCCCTGGCCGCGCGTATCGCGCCGGTTCGACCGACGCCGCCCGCCACGATGGACCACTCCGATTCCGCTCGGTTCGGCCGGGTCGCCGAGGACGGGACCGTGTTCGTTCGCAGCGGCGCCGAGGAGGTCGCCGTCGGGTCCTACCCCGGCGCGGGCCCGGACGAGGCCCTGCAGTACTTCGCGCGCAAGTACGACGAGCTGTACGGCATGACCGAGCTCCTCGAGCAGCGCCTCACCGGCCCGAGTGAGCTCACCGCCAAGGATGCGGCCGAGCAGCTCGCACACCTGTCGGAGCAGGCGAGCACGCCGACGTTCGTCGGTGACCTGGATGCGCTGCGGGCCAGGCTCGATAGCGTCACCGGTCTCATCGACCGGCGGCGCGAGGAGGAGTCGGCACACAGGGCCGCAGCCAAGGCCGCCGCGCTCGCCGAACGAGAGGCCATCGTCGCCCGTGCCGAGGCCATCGCCGCACAGGATCCCCAACGGACACAGTGGAAGCGCAGTGGGGAGGAGCTCCGCTCCCTCTTCGAGGAGTGGAAGTCCCACCAGCGCTCAGGTGCCCGCCTCGACAAGCCCGTCGAGGCCGAGCTCTGGCATCGGTTCAGCGCTGCGCGCAGCACCTTCGACAAGGCCCGCCGCGCGCATTTCACCGAGCTCGACGCGAGTCAGTCCGAGGCCAAGGCGGCCAAGGAGCGACTGGTCCGGGAGGCCGAGCAGCTGTCCGGGAGCCGGGACTGGGGCCCGACTGCTCGCGAGTTCAAGCGACTCATGGACCGGTGGCGCGCAGCGGGTCGCGCCGGACGTGCCGACGACGACGCGCTGTGGGCGCGGTTCAAGGCCGCTCAGGACGCTTTCTTCGCCGCCAAGGACGAGGTCGCCGCGGCGGAGGACCAGGAGTTCCGCGCCAACCTGGCCGTCAAGGAGCAGCTGATTGCCGAGGCCGAGGGCCTGCTTCCCGTTCGCGACCTGGAGGCGGCCAAGTCCGCGCTTCGGTCCATCCAGGACCGGTGGGACAAGGCCGGCAAGGTGCCGCGCGCCGACATCGACCGTACCGAGAAGGGGATCCGTCGGGTCGAGCAGGCGGTGCGGGAGGCCGAGGACCGCAAGTGGTCCTCGTCCAACCCGGAGGCCCGCGCGAGGGCCCAGAGCATGGTCGAGCAGCTCGAGCGCGCAGTCGCAGACCTCGAGCGCGACCTGGCGAATGCCGAGGCCAAGGGCAACGCGAAGAAGGCTGCTGAGATCCGTGCCGCCATCCAGGGCCGGCAGGCCCTGCTGGACCAGGCCCGGTCCGCGCTGACCGAGTTCAGCTGACCTCGGCGGCTGCGGAGATCGGCTTGTCCGTGCGCCCCTTGCCCGTGATCCGGTAGGCGTCGTAGACCCCGTCGACCTTGCGGACCGCCTTCAGGACGTGTGACAGGTGGGAGGCGTCACCCATCTCGAAGGTGAACTTCGAGATGGCGAGCCGGTCGCGGTTGGTCGTGACGCTCGCCGACAGGATGTTGACGCCGTTCTCGGACAGTGCCCGGGTCATGTCCGACAGCAGGCCGTTGCGGTCGAGGGCCTCGACCTGCATCTGCACGAGGAACACGGTGCCGGCGGTGGGCGCCCACGACACCTCGATGAGCCGTTCCGGCTGCGACCGGAGCGTTGATGCGTTGGTGCAGTCCTCGCGGTGGACCGAGACGCCGTCACCGCGCGTGATGAAGCCGAGGATCGCGTCGCCGGGCACGGGTGTGCAGCAGCGGGCGAGCTTGACCCAGACGTCCGTCGTTCCCTTGACGACGACCCCGGGATCCCCCACCCGACGCCGTCGGCTCGGAACCGTCTGAGGATGGGTGGCCTCGGCGAGGTCCTCCTCGGCACCGTCCTCACCGCCCAGAGATGCCAGCAGGCGGGTCACGACCGCCTGCGCGGAGATGTGTCCCTCACCCACCGCGGCGAAGAGTGACTCGATGTCCGTGTATCGCAGGTCTGCGGCGACAGCGGTGAGGCTGTCGACGGTCATCAGCCGCTGGAGCGGCAGGTTCTGCTTGCGGAGCACCCTGGCGATCGACTCGCGACCGCTCTCGATCATCTCCTCGCGACGTTCCTTGGTGAACCACTGCCGGATCTTGTTGCGGGCCCGCGGAGACTTCACGAAGCCGAGCCAGTCGCGGGACGGCCCGGCTCCCTGCGCCTTGGACGTGAGGATCTCGACGGTGTCCCCGTGGTTGAGCGGCGACTCCAGCGGCACCAGCCGACCGTTGACCTTGCCACCGACGCACCGGTGTCCCACCTCGGTGTGCACGGCATACGCGAAGTCGACGGGGGTGGACCCGGCCGGAAGTGCGATCACGCGGCCCTTGGGCGTGAAGACGTAGACCTCCTGGGTCTTGATCTCGAAGCGAAGTGAGTCGAGGAACTCGTCGGGGTCCTCGGTCTCGCGCTGCCAGTCGAGCAGCTGGCGGATCCAGCCCATGTCTCCCAGAGGCCCGGAGTCTTCGGCCGCCCGGCTCGGCGCGCGGCTCCGGGACCCGCCGGCCCGGCCGTCCTCCTTGTACTTCCAGTGCGCGGCGATGCCGTACTCGGCCCGACGGTGCATCGCGTGGGTCCGGATCTGCACCTCGACGGCCTTCCCGCCGGGGCCGATGACGGTCGTGTGCAGCGACTCGTACATGTTGAACTTCGGCATCGCGATGTAGTCCTTGAACCGTCCCGGCACCGGATGCCACCGCGCGTGCAGCGCACCGAGTGCGGCGTAGCAGTCCCGAACCGAGTCGACGAGGACGCGCACCGCCACGAGGTCGTGGATGTCCTTGAACTCACGCTCCCCCACGATCATCTTCTGGTACACCGAGTAGTAGTGCTTCGGTCGACCGGTCACCGTCGCCTTGATCTTGGCCCGGCCCAGCTCGTCGAGGACCTGGGCGCGCACCACCCCCAGGTACTCGTCCCGCGCCGGCGCGGCGTCGGCGACGAGCCGCACGATCTCGTCGTAGACCTTGGGGTACAGCGTCTGGAAGGACAGGTCCTCGAGCTCCCACTTGATCGTGTTCATGCCGAGGCGGTGGGCCAGCGGCGCGTAGATCTCGAGCGTCTCGCGAGCCTTCCGCTGTGCGGAGGCCGGCGAAACGTACTTCCAGGTGCGTGCGTTGTGCAGCCGGTCGGCGAGCTTGATGAACAGCACGCGGATGTCGCGTGCCATTGCGACGACCATCTTGCGCACCGTCTCGGCCTGGGCGGCCTCGCCGTACTGCACCTTGTCGAGCTTGGTCACGCCGTCGACGAGCATGGCGATCTCCTCGCCGAAGTCCGCCTTGAGCTGTTCCATGCCGTATTCGGTGTCCTCCACCGTGTCGTGCAGGAGAGCCGCGGCGATGGTGGCCGGCTGCATACCGAGGTCGGCGAGGATGCTCGCGACGGCGAGAGGATGCGTGATGTAGGGGTCTCCGCTCTTGCGCATCTGACCGTCGTGTGCGCGTTCGGCGACTGCGTAGGCACGCTCGATGACCGACAGGTCGGCCTTGCTGTGGGTCGCCTTGACCGTGGACAGCAAAGGCTGGAGCACAGGGTTCGCGGACAGGCGGGGACCGACGAAACGTGCCAGGCCGGATCGGGCCCAGGCGCTCGCGCCGGTCGTCGTGAGATCCTCCGCCATAGCGAAATGGTAGTCCAGCGACCTGGAGGGGCCGTCCGCCGTTCGCGTCGGGGTGTTCGGGCGGATCCCCGACGGCTGGTTCCGCTGAACCGTGGTCAGACCGTGTGCAGCGCCCAGACGGTTCGTCCGGGCAGAGCGGCCCGCCCGCCCAGGAAGCCGAGCTCGACGATCACGGCGATGTCGGCGACCACTCCCCCGGCCGTCTCGACGAGGTCCGCCGCGGCCGCTGCGGTCCCACCGGTCGCGAGGACGTCGTCGACGAGGAGGACCCGTGCACCGCGGGTGAACGCGTCCTGGTGGACCTCGACGGTCGCGGAGCCGTACTCGAGCTCGTAGGAGATGCTGTGTCGATCACGCGGCAGCTTCCCCTCCTTGCGGATGAGGACGAGCCCGACCCCGAGCTCGTAGGCCAGTGCCGCACCGAAGACGAAGCCTCGTGACTCGATTCCGGCGACAGCGTCGACCCGACCACGGTAGCGATCGGCCATGGCGCGCACGACGGCACGCAGGGCCGGACCGTCCTGCAGGAGTGGCGTGATGTCCTTGAACACCACGCCCGGGCTCGGGAAATCCGGAACGTCGACCAGATGCTCCGCGACGACGGCGCCGGCGTCGGCCTCTGTGCCCGCCATCGGCGGCTGCGCGGTGCCCTCCTGCGTCATCCGTTCCACCTCCGCTGGGTCCTGGTCCACTGTGTTGCAGCCGAGGTCTCAGCGCTTCGACTTCGGCGCCCGCTTCGGCTGGTTGCGCGGGCCGGTCTGAGCGTACTTGTGGACGGTGCGACCGGTGACCGTCGCCGCAGTGGGCTCCGCATCCGTGACTTCCGCTCCACGACCCGGCTCCGCACCCACCGACACGGGGACGTCTCGCTCCTCGTCGTGGTCGGTCCCGTGCGCACGCGCAGCTGCCGCCTCCTTGGCGCGCGCGTTCTGGTGGCGCAGTGCCTTCTTCTCCAGCGCCTTGACGTCATCGTCCTTCGAGCGGAGCCACACGAGGAGCGGCGTCGCGACGATGATCGAGGAGTAGGCCCCGACGGCGATCCCGATGAACAGTGCGAGCGCCAGGTCCAGAAGAGTCCCGGGACCGATGAAGAAGAAACCGACGATGAGGAGGGCGCTGATCGGCAGCAGCGTCGTCACGGTGGTGTTCATGGACCGGATCAGGGTCTGGTTGACCGCTCGGTTGGCCGCCTGCGCATAGGTCACCCGTCCGGTCTCGAAGGCCTTCGTCGTGTTCTCGCGGACCTTGTCGAAGACAACGACATTGTCGTACAGCGAGTACCCGAGGATCGTGAGGAAGCCGATGACAGACGCGGGCGAGACCTCGAACCCGGTCAGGGTATAGATCCCCACCGTGATGAACACGTCGTGCGCCAGGGCGACCAGGGCAGCAAGGGACATCTTCCAGTTGCGGAAGTACGCCGCCATGAGGATCGCGACGAGGACGACGAACCAGGCCAGCGCCTGAAGGGCGTTGCTCGAGACGCTCTGGCCCCAGGAGGGGCCGACGAAGGACGCCGAAACGGCCTCGTCGGACACCTCGAACTCCTCTGCGAGCGCTGACCGGACCTCAGCGCTCTGCACGTCCTCGAGGCGCTCGGTCTGCACTCGTACGGTCCCGCCCCCGACAAGGGTCACGTTGACGGCCTGGTTCGGCACGACGGTGCGCACGGCCTCGCGCGCACGGCTTTCGAAGCCATCGGTGGCGCTGGCGCTGACCCGGAACTCGGAGCCGCCACGGAACTCCAGACCGAGGTTGAGTCCCCGGACGAAGAACCCGATAGCCGCAAGGAGCAGCAGGACCAGCGAGATGACGAGGAACTTCCTGCTGTTCTCTACGAAACGAATGGTCCGCTTGCCGGTGTAGAGGTCGTTGCCGAGTTGAGCGAGCTGTCCCATCAGCGGGCCCCCTCCAGGATCGGGCCGCGGACACGTCCTCGGCCGGCGTACTTTGGATTGCGCGCCTCGAGCAGCTGGGGGTTGAGTCCGGATAGCCGATGGCCCTCGCCGAAGAAGGGCTTGCGGACCAGCCACTGCATCATCGGCTTGGTGAAGAAGAAGACGATGATGAGGTCGATGATGGTCGTCAGGCCGAGCGTGAACGCGAATCCGCGCACGTTGGAGCTGGCGAGGGTGTACAGCGTGCCCGCGGCGAGCAGGGTGACCGCGTCTCCCGCGAGGATCGTGCGGGATGCCCGCTCCCAGCCGGCATCGACCGCACTGCGCACGGTCCGGCCGTCACGCACTTCGTCCCGAATCCGTTCGAAGAAGACGATGAAGGAGTCGGCGGTGATACCGACCGCGACGATGAGACCGGTGATGCCGGCCAGGTCGAGCCGGTAGTTGTACCTCCACCCGAGGATCGTCACGACGACGTAGACGAGGATCCCGGCCAGGATGAGCGACGCGATCGTCACGAAGCCGAGGACGCGGTACTGGAAGAGCGAGTAGACGAAGACCAGGAGCATCCCGATCATTCCGGCAACCAGACCCAACCTGAGCTGTTCGCCACCGAGAAGCGGGCTGATCTGGTCGCGGGTCTCGAGCTCGAAGGAGATCGGCAACGCACCGAACTTCAGCTGCTGGGCCAGCGTCTGCGCCTCCTCGAGAGTGAAGGCACCCGTGATGGAGGCTCGCCCGTCGAGGATGGCGGACTGGAAGAACGGAGCCACGATGACCTGCTGGTCGAGGACGGCCGCGAGCTGGTTGCGGGGTGTCGGCAGCTGGACCATCTCCGTGCTGATCTGACCGTAGGCCTCACGCGCATCCCCGGTCAGCTCGAGCGCGATCTCGACGGTGTTGGTCGGCTGCCCGGTGGGGCCGGCCTGGTACCCGGCACTCGCATCCGCGATCCCGCTGCCGTCGACGACGACGGGACCGAGGATGTACTTCTCCGTCCCTGTGTCACGGCAGGCGACGACCGCGGTGTCCGGGTTCTGCTCCGTGGTCGCGGCGTCATCTTCGGTGCAGGTCAGGGCCTCGAACTCAGCGATGAGCTCATCGGTGATCCACGCTGGATCGGTGGCGCTGGTCGGCTCGGCGGTCGGCGCCGGGGCGACCGGCTCGGTGGCCGTGGGCTCAGCGGTCGGCTCGGCTGTGGTCTCGGCCGCGAAGCCCTCCGGCACCGGACCGCTGTTCGTCGTCGGGCTGGCGGCCGGAGTCGCGGCCTCGGTCGGGCTCTCGGTCGCTGTCCCGCTCGGCTGGTCGGTCGCACCGTCGGTCGGCGTCCCTGTCGGCGTGGGCGTCAGGCCGCCGACCGGCTGGACGACGAGGACCGGCCGGAACTGCAGCTGCGAGGAACGACGGATTGCGTCTTCGACCTCCTGGGGCGGCACGCCCGGCATGCTGACGACGATGTTGCGTCCACCCTGCGTGGTGACCTCGGCGCCGGCGATGCCTCCGGCATCCGCCCGTTGGGAGATGATGTCGCGGGCCTGATCGAGCTGCTCCTCCTGGATCTCGGTCTCCTGCCCAGACAGCACCGGGGTGAGGACGAGCTGGGTGCCGCCCTCAAGGTCGAGTCCGAGTTTCGGGGTGAGCTGGGCACTGCCCCACTGACTGCCCGCGAAGAGCAATACGACAAGGGCGATCATGAAGGCCGCGAATCCGGCGAGGACCCGACCGGGGCGGGCATGAGTGGTCTGCGAAGGCATGCTGTCTCTAGTGGTCTGTCTCTAGTGGTCTGTGACTCTGGTGGTCGTGGATGAGGCTCAACGGCTCGTCGGTCCGTCGGACTGACCGGCCCGCATGCCGACGGCACGGCGGTCGAACCGCATGACGACGCCCGAGGCGACCTCGACCTGGACGACGCGCTCGTCCGCGGAGACGATGCGTCCGTAGAGGCCGGAGGTCATGATCACCTCGTCTCCCGCCGACACCGATGCCTGGAACTCCTGCATGGCGCGGGCTCGCCGCCGCTGGCTGAGCACGAGAGCAGCGAGGAGGAGTAGCGGGAGCAGCAGGATGAGCAACGATGCGGCATTGCCGGAGTTCATGCGGGTCTTTCTGACGAGGTGGGGGGCCAAGGTCGGAGTCTAGGCCACCCCGGCCTAGGATCCGAGTCGACCGACCGACGAGGGCGGTGTCTCCTCATCGAACGGCAGGGTCGAGGCTGCGGTTCCGGCGGTGGCGAGCGGCGGGGTCAGGCCGAGATGCGCGAAGGCCATCGCGGTCGCGAGACGACCTCGTGGGCTGCGCACCATGAAGCCCTCACGGACCAGGAAGGGCTCGGCCACCGTCTCCACGGTATCGGTCTCCTCCCCCACGGCGATGGCCAGGGTGGAGAGTCCGACGGGCCCGCCCCCGAACCGGGTGCACAGGGCCGACAGCACTGCTCGGTCCAGCCGGTCCAGGCCGGCCTCGTCGACATCGAAGAGCGCGAGTGCGGCTCGGGCGTCCTCGCGGGTCACCCGATGACCCGGGATCCCGTGCACCTCGGCGTAGTCGCGCACGCGTCGCAGGAGACGGTTGGCGATGCGGGGGGTCCCCCGCGAGCGTCCCGCGATCTCGACGATGGCCTCGTCGTGCGTCCTGACGTCGAGCAGTCCGGCCGACCGCCGCAGGATCGTCGCGAGGTCGGCGATCTCGTAGTAGTCAAGGTGTCCGGTGAAGCCGAACCGGTCACGCAGTGGAGCAGGCAGCAGACCTGCCCTCGTCGTCGCACCGACCACGGTGAACGCTGGAAGCTCGAGCGGGATCGCCGTCGCCCCCGGGCCCTTGCCGACGATGACGTCGACGCGGAAGTCCTCCATGGCGAGATAGAGCATCTCCTCGGCTGCGCGGCTCATCCGGTGAATCTCGTCGAGGAACAGCACCTCGCCTTCGTCTAGAGAGGACAGGATGGACGCCAGGTCGCCCGCGTGTTGGATCGCCGGGCCGCTGGTCACCCGGATCGGGCGCTCCAGCTCCGCGGCGACGATCATCGCGAGCGTGGTCTTGCCCAGGCCGGGCGGCCCCGAGAGCAGGACGTGGTCGGGCGCGGCACCGCGTTGCTTGGCGGCTGTCAGGACGAGGCCCAGCTGGTCTCGCACCCGCGGCTGTCCGGGGAACTCGGCCAGTCTGCGGGGGCGCAACGCGACCTCGACCGTCCGCTCATCCTCCCCGCCCTCGACGGGCGCTGCGTCGACGACTCGGGGTGTGCCGTCGGCGCCGGTGCCGAGACCAATGGGTGTGGCGTCCTCGCGTGCGGCATCCTCACCATCGGGTGGGCCTCCGCGCGTGGGGCCCTCCTCATGGATGTCGTTCGTGTAGCCGGTCACGTGCGTAGCCCTCTGAGCGCGAGCCGAAGCAGAGTGGAGACATCACGCTCGTCCGGATGCTCGCTGGCCACGGCGGTGACCGCGTCACCGGCCTGCTTGGTGGAGTAGCCGAGTCCGGTCAGCGCCTCGGAGACCTGAGACCGCCAGTCCG
>JBAUUB010000016.1:0-6550 GCA_049582485.1 Dermatophilaceae bacterium | reverse complement strand
CGAAGACGAGGTGCTCGTAGACCTCGTCGGTGAGCACCCACGCGTCGTGCTCGCGCGCGAGCTCGGCGATCAGCTCGAGCTCGGCGCGTGAGAAGACGCGTCCGGTCGGGTTGTGCGGGGTGTTGAGAAGGACGAGCCGGGTCTGCGGCGAGAACGCCGCGCGCAGCGACGCCTCGTCGACCGCGAAGTCCGGGAAGCGCAGGACCGAGGTGCGCCGGACGCCGCCCGCCAACGCAATCGTTGCGGCGTAGGAGTCGTAGTACGGCTCGAAGGTGACGACCTCGTCGCCCGGCTGGACCAGTGCGAGCACCGCAGCGGCGATCGCCTCGGTCGCACCGACGGTGACGAGCACCTCGCGTCGCGGGTCGATCTCGATGCCGTAGAACCGCCGCTGGTGTGCCGCGATCGCGTCCAGCAGCTCCGGCACCCCCGGCCCGGGCGGGTACTGGTTACGGCCGTCCGCGATCGCCTGTCGCGCGGCTTCGAGGATGGGCGGCGGACCGTCGGTGTCCGGGAAGCCCTGCCCGAGGTTGATCGCGTCGTGTTCGAGGGCAAGAGCGGTCATCTCGGCGAAGATCGTCGTCCCGAAGGGGGCCAGTGCGGGGTGTCCTGGTGGTCGGCTCACCCGTCCACGGTATGCGGCGGTCGCCTCGAGCGGTGCGGTGACCGTCCGCGGACTGCGGCCGGGTCCCGGACCTGCGCAAAAACCGTTCGTCCGCTGTCCGTCCCCGGACGTAGTCTGTTTCGGCTATGCGCGACTACCCACCCCTGGTCACCGCGTGGACCGACCGGTCCGCGGGCGCGAGCGACCCCACGGTGCCAGACACCCGGTCGCCGGGTCGGCTGCTGTGGTGGTTCATCCGCAACCAGGGCCTGCTATTCGCCGTGTGCGTTCTGCTCAGCCTCACCTGGGTGCTCCCGGGAGCGACGGCGCCGTGGATCCTCGGTCGCGCCGTCGACGAGGGCATCGTGCCGGGGGACGCCGCCCGGCTCGGGGTCTGGGTGCTCACGTTGCTCGCCGTGACCCTGGTCGGCGCCGGCAGCGGTGTGCTCTACCACACCATGATCGTGCGCTCCTGGCTCGTCGCGCTCTACGGCACCGTCTCCCTCGTCACGCACAAGAGCGTGCAGCTCGGCCACGTCCTTCCGCGCCGGGTGCCGACGGGTGAGGTGCTGTCGGTCTCGGGCAGCGACAGCGACCAGTTCGGCGCCTTCCTCGAGATCGTGACCCGCGCGGTCGGCGAGTTCATCGCCCTCGTCATGGTCGCCGTCATCGTGCTGCGGATCGATCCCGAGCTCGGCGCCGTCATCCTGCTCGTGGCGCCGCTGCTCGTGCTCACGTCGGCTCCGTTGCTCCGGCCGATGGGCAACGCCCAGACCCGCGAGCGGACAAGGGACTCCGAGCTGACCGGACGGGCGACCGACATCGTCGCCGGCCTGCGGATCCTTCGCGGCATCGGCGGGGAGCGGACCTTCGGCACGAGCTACGCCGTGCAGTCCCAGCGGGTCCGCCGCGCCGGCGTGCGCGCCGGTGCCTGGCAGGCCCTCGTGGAGTCGATCGGTGTCCTGCTCTCCGGCCTCTTCGTCGTCGCGCTCATGTGGCTCGGCGTCACCCGCGTCCGCGACGGGCAGCTGCAGATCGGCGAGCTCATCACCTTCCTCGGCTACGCTCTGTTCCTGCTCCAGCCGATCCGCACCTTCTTCTTCCTCACCCAGAAGGCGACCCGCGCCTTCGTCTCGGCCCGCAAGTCGGCGAGCGTCCTCGGCCAGCCGAGCCCGTGGCCGCGCGACCACGACGGCGAACTCGACGCGAGTGGGCCGCTGGTCGACCAGGTCTCGGGCCTGTGGATCGAGCCCGGCGAGCTCACCGTCGTCGTCTCCGCCGACCCTGACGCTTCGGCGGCACTCGCCGACCGGCTCGGCCGCTACCTGCCCCGCGACGTCGACCCACTCTCCATGGACGCCGACGAGGACGCGCGCGGCCGGGCGGCCACGGCGGCCCGCCGCCGGGCCGAGGAGCAGCGCCGCACCATCCAGGAGCGTGACCGCGAGCAGGCCGACCGGGCCTGGGGCGTCACCCTCGGCGGGGTCGACCTCGCCGACGTCCCGCTCGAGGAGGTCAGGCGCACCATCCTCGTGAGCGACACCGCCGCCGCCGTGTTCGCCGGCACCCTCCAGCACGCCGTCGACCCGCACGGTCGCTGCACCCGTGAGCAGGCCGAGGCGGCGCTGGGGGCTGCGTGCGCCGAGGACGTCTACGACATCACGCCCGGCGGGTGGCAGGGTCTGCTCGACGAGCGGGGTCGTGGCCTGAGCGGCGGCCAGCGCCAGCGCCTGGTGCTGGCCCGGGCCCTGGCCCAGGACCCGCTCGTCCTCGTCCTCGTCGAGCCGACATCGGCCGTCGACGCCCACACCGAGGCCGCGATCGCCGAGCGCCTGCGTCCGCACCGGGAGGGCCGCACGACCGTCGTCATGTCGGCCTCGCCGCTCCTGCTCCACCACGCTGACCGGGTGGCTTTCCTGCACGACGGTGTCGTCGTCGACCGTGGCACTCATCACGAGCTCGTCGCCCGACGTCCTGAGTACCGCCGTGTCGTGCTGCGAGCCGCATCCGAGGAGGTGCCGGCATGACCACCGGACCCGCACTCGACCTCGCGCGCGTGAGCCCGCAGGACCCGCTCGCCGACTCGGTGCACACCTGGCGGGAGGACCGCACCCCGCCCGAGGTGCTCCCGCGCGAGCTCGTCGACATCGACCGGGCCGCCCCACTGCGCACGCGTTGGCACGCGCTCTGGCGTCGTCACGCGATCCGCCGCGAGCGGGCGGAGCAGACCCTTGCGGCCGCACTCGAGCCCGCTCGTGGGCTTCCGGTGGCCCGACCCCGAGACGTCGCCGGCTTCGTCGGCGGCCTGCTGCGCGAACGCGCGTGGCTCGTCACCGCGGTCGTCCTCGCCAACGCCTCGGCTGCCGCGGCGGCCCTCGCGGTGCCGCTCATCCTCGGTCGGCTCGTCGACGCGGCGGTCGCCGCGGACGGCGATGTCGCCGGAGCAACGATCCGCACCCTGACCCTCCTCGTCGTCGGCATCGTGCTCGCGCAGACCGCCTTCACCTTCGTGGCCAAGTGGCTCGCCGCTGTCCTGGGTCACGGGGCGCTCGCCGCTGCCCGCGAGCACGTCATCCGCACCGTGCTCCGGCTGCCCCTGGGCCGGGTCGAGAGCGCGAGCACCGGCGACCTCGTGACCCGCGTGACCCGCGACGTCGGCGCGATGAGCGACAGCGTGCGCTTCGCGATACCGGAGTTCATCCTCGCGGTCGTCACGGTGACCCTCAGCTTCATCGCCATGGCCGTCAACAGCTGGCTGCTCGCGCTGCCCGCGCTCGTCCTCATGCTCGTCGCGCTCCCGCACGTGGCGCGATACCTGCGGCGGGCGCCGGCCGCATACGTCACTGAGGGCGGCACCTACAGCCGCATCAACACGACGCTGTCGGAGACGGTCGAGGGTTCGCGCACCGTCGAGGCCCTCGACCTGCAAGAGCTGCGGCGCCGGCAGGCTGCCGACGACATCGCCGTCTCGGCGCAGGCCGAGCGCTACGGCATGACGCTGCGCAACCTGCTCTTCGGCGTCATGGACATGGCGTTCTCACTGCCGCGGGTGATCGTCCTCGCCCTCGGCGCCTGGGCCTACTCCGAGGACATGGTCACGCTCGGGCAGGTGACGGCCGCCATGCTCTACATGGAGATGTTCTACGAGCCGTTCGACCGCCTCGTCATGACCGTGGACCGGCTTCAGGTCGGCATCGCCTCGACGACCCGGCTGCTCGGTATCGCCGCGGTCCCGCCCGACCGCACGGCCGGCACCGACCTGCCGCACGGCTCGGAGCTGGTCGGGTCGGACCTGCGGTTCGCCTACCGGTCCGGGCACGACGTCCTGCACGGGGTCGACCTGGCCCTGCGCCAGGGGGAGCGGCTCGCGATCGTCGGACCGTCCGGCTCGGGCAAGTCGACCCTCGGCCGCCTCCTCGCCGGGATCAACGGGCCGCGCACCGGGTCGGTGACCGTGGGCGGCGTCGAGCTGCTCAACCTGCCCCTGTCGACGCTGCGCCGCGAGGTCGCGCTCGTCACGCAGGAGCATCACGTGTTCCGCGGGTCGGTTCGCGACAACGTCATGCTCGCCCGCGAGGGCTCGGACGACGATGCCGTGCGCACGGCGCTGCGGACGGTCGACGCCCTGCCCTGGGTCGAGACCCTCCCCGAAGGTCTGGACACCGTGCTCGGCGCCGGCAACTACGTGCTCACCCCGGCACAGGCCCAGCAGGTCGCGCTCGCCCGGCTCATCCTGGCCGACCCGCACACGCTCGTCCTGGACGAGGCGACCTCGCTCATCGACCCGCGCACCGCGCGTCATCTCGAAGGGTCGATGTCGGCGCTGCTCACCGGGCGCACCGTCGTCGCGATCGCGCACCGACTGCACACGGCCCACGACGCCGACCGGATCGCCGTCGTCAGCGACGGTCGGATCGTCGAGCTCGGCAGCCATGACGAGCTCATGGCGGCGAACGGCGAGTACGCCGCGCTCTGGCGGGCCTGGACCTCCTAGGCCCGGTTGGCTCTCCGCCACGGACGGGTGGAGGTGGCTGTCCCCCCCGATAGCCACCGCTCACCCGTCCGTGGTGATGGGCGGCCCCGCGTACAGTCCCGGTATGCGTCCGCTCACCGCTGTCGAGACCGCCGCCGCCGTCCGCGGCGGTCTGCTGACGGCGCGTGACGCCGTCGAGTCGGCACTCGTTCGCCTGGACCGCCACGAGCCGCACCTCAATGCGTTCACGGTCGTGCGCCGACGTCAGGGCGGCTGCGGATCGGCTGGAGCACGCGCCCCGTTCAGCCGGGGGTGCGCACCCATCGCGAGGTCGCCCGCGCCACGGCGCAGGTCGCCGGAGCCCTCGCCGGTCTCGGACACGACGTGCGCGAGGGCGCACCCAGGTGGCCGCTCGTTCAGGACGCGTTCATCCCACAGTTCTTCGCCGGAATGCGAGAGGAAGCAGAGCAGGTCGAGCATCCCGACCGGCTCGAGCGTCGCACCCGGGAGACGGTGCGACTGGGCGGATGGGTCACCCCGGCCCTGGTCGAGCGCGCTCTGCGGCGCGGTGAGGCGCTGGCGGCCGTCGTCGACGAGCGGGTGCTGGCCTCCGCCGACGTCGTCATGGTTCCGACGCTCCCGATGCTCGTGCCGGCGGTCGGGGTCCTGGGTCGCAGGGGAGGGGTTCGCACGATGCTCGCCTCGCTGCCCCTGGTGACGAACGCGACCGTCGCCAACGTCACCGGCCATCCCGCGATCTCGCTGCCGGCGGGGCTGGACTCGCGGGGCGTCCCCATCGGGGTCCAGCTCATCGCCCGACGTGGCCGGGAGGACCTGCTCCTGTCCCTCGCCGCCCAGCTGGAACGACTCTCGCCCTGGCCGCTCAGCCCGATGGCCGCCCGGCCGGCCTGACGGCGGGCGCGGCGTCACCCGCCGGTTCGAGGTCGGGGCGAGCGTCGCATACACTGGGATGGCAGCCGGTCTCGATCGGCTGACTTCGCGTGTCCATCTCGGCTGACTGTTCTCACGAAGCCGGGCGCACCACCGCTGGTCCCGGTCCATCCGGGTGGGGTGCGTCGGACACCAGGCAGGTGGCCGCAGCCGCGGCGCACCGACGCAAACCACAATCGCACAAGGAGAACACGGCATGGCCGTCGTCACGATGCGCCAGCTCCTCGAGAGCGGCGTCCACTTCGGGCACCAGACCCGTCGCTGGAACCCGAAGATGAAGCGCTTCATCATGACCGAGCGCAATGGCATCTACATCATCGACCTGCAGCAGTCGGTCGACTACATCAACAACGCCTACGAGTTCGTCAAGGAGACCGTCGCCCACGGCGGCACCATCCTCTTCGTCGGCACCAAGAAGCAGGCTCAGGAGCCCATCGCCGAGCAGGCGACCCGGGTCGGGATGCCCTACGTCAACCACCGCTGGCTCGGTGGCATGCTCACGAACTTCCAGACCATCTCGAAGCGCCTCTCGCGCCTGAAGGAGCTCGAGGAGATCAACTTCGACGACGTGGCCGGCTCCGGCTACACGAAGAAGGAGCTCCTCATCTTCAAGCGGGAGAAGGACAAGCTCGAGAAGACCCTCGGCGGCATCCGCGACATGGCCAAGGTTCCCTCGGCGGTGTGGATCGTCGACACCAAGAAGGAGCACCTCGCGGTCGACGAGGCCCGCAAGCTCAACCTGCCCGTCATCGCGATCCTCGACACGAACTGCGACCCGGACGAGGTCGACTACAAGATCCCGGGCAACGACGACGCCATCCGCTCCGTGACCCTGCTGACCCGCGTCGTCGCCGACGCCGTCGCCGAGGGGCTCGTGGCCCGCAGCAGCGGCCGGTCCGGCGCCGAGGCCGACGCGGGCGTGGCCGCCGACGAGCCACTCGCCGAGTGGGAGCGCGAGCTCCTCGCCGTCGACGACGCTGCGCCTGCCGCTGAGGCTCCTGCCGCGGAGGCTCCCGCCGAGG
>JBAUUB010000015.1:0-1861 GCA_049582485.1 Dermatophilaceae bacterium | reverse complement strand
TGAACCGCCCTGGGTTTGTCGGAGAGTTCTGATCTAGCAAGGGAGACTCTTTCGTCATGGGAGCAGCCAGGAAGTATGAACAGGAGTTCCGGCAGCGGGCGGTGCGGATGTACCGCGATCGGCTCGCTGAGGGTGCCGACTCGAAGCTGGGCGCGCGACGGCATGTCGGGGCGCTGCTCGATCTGAACCAGGCCACGCTGCGGAACTGGATCGAGGACGAGGAACGTGCTCAGGGCACTCGGGCGCCGTCGGCGGCGGCTCGGGCCGCGGACTCCGAGGAGGTCAAGGCGTTGAAGAAGCGGGTGGCCGAGCTGGAGCGCGCGAACGAGATCCTGACCACCAGTGCAGCGTTTTTCGCTCGGGCGGAGCTCGACCGCCGACTCAAGTGATCGTGGCCTACATCGACTCCCATCGGGAGCGGTTCGGCGTCGAGCCGATCTGTGCCGAGCTGTCCACAGCCGGTGTCACGATCGCGCCGTCCACGTATCACGCTCATAAGGCCGCCCCGGTCTCGCCGGCGGTGCTCGAGGACGCCTACACCGCCAACGCGCTGTACACGCTGTGGGCGGAGAACTGGGGCGTGTACGGGGCGCGCAAGCTGCATATCGCGGCCCGGCGGGCCGGGTTCGACCTCGGCCGCGACCAGGTCGCACGGCTGATGCGGGTCGCCGGGATCGCCGGCGCGGTCCGTGGCCGGCACCGCACCCGCACCACGGTCCGGGACGAGACGGCGCCGCGGCACCCGGACCTGGTCAAGCGGGCCTGGCACGCCCCGACCCGTCAGGACGAGTTGTGGGTGGCCGACTTCTCCTACGTGTGGACCCTGACCGGTTTCGTCTATGTCGCGTTCGTCGTCGACGTCTTCTCCCGCCGGGTTCTGGGCTGGCGGGTGTCGACCTCCAAGGCAACCGGGCTGGTCACCGACGCCCTGCAGCAGGCGCTGACCACCCGCAAGATCAACGAATCACGTTTCACCTCAACCGGATTGATCCACCACTCGGATGCCGGGTCGCAGTACACCTCGCTGACCTTCACCGCCGAGCTGATCGAACACCGCATGCACGGCTCCATCGGCACCGTCGGCGACGCGCTCGACAACGCCCTCTGCGAATCGACGATCGGGCTGTTCAAAACCGAAGCCATCAACGACGGCGGACCCCTCTGGGCCGACCGGCGCGCGGTCGAGTGGCAGGTCGCCCGCTGGGTCACCTGGTACAACCACGACCGCATCCACTCCTCTATCGGATACCTGCCCCCGCTAGAGTTCGAACACCTCCACCGGCAGGACCCCACCACGGCTCCAACCCCGGAGCCCGTGAAACAACCAGCCCTCCGATGAACCCAGGGCGGTTCAGTTTTCAGCGGGTGGGGCGCTCACCTCCTTGGCGGGTTCGGGCGCGGCTCATGCGGTAGGACTGGCCGCTGGTGACCACGGTGGTGGCGTGGTGCAGGAGCCGGTCGAGCATGGAGACGGCGGTGGTGTGTTCGGGTAGGAACCGGCTCCAGTCTTCGAAGGACCAGTGCGATGCCAAGCCGAGGGATCGGCGTTCGTAGGCGGCGGCGACGAACCGGAACAGCAGTTGGGCGCCGGTGTCGTCGAGCGGGGCGAAGCCGACTTCGTCGACCAGGACCAGGTCGTTGCGCAGGAGGGTCTCGATGGTCTTACCGACGGTCTTGTCGGCGATGCCCCGGTAGAGGGTCTCGACCACGTCGGCGGCGGTCAGGTACCGCACCTTGTGTCCGGCGGTGACGGCGGCGTGGCCGAGGGCGATCAGGGTGTGGGACTTGCCGGTGCCGGCCGGGCCGATCATGGCCAGGTTCTCGCTGGCGCGGATCCACTCCAGGCTGGTCAGGTACGCCC
>JBAUUB010000014.1:0-20921 GCA_049582485.1 Dermatophilaceae bacterium | reverse complement strand
GGACTAGACTGCATCGCCCCAGAGGGGAACCCCGCCCGAGCACCTTGTCGGTGATCCGGGGATGGTGTCCTTGGAGATCGAGGCGCCGTACACTCATGGAAGTGCGCCGAGATCTCACCCGTGGTCAACCCTTGGCGTACAGGCTGATCGCGACCGCGTCGACGTCGGTCAGGCGCTTCTGACGCTTCTTGACGATCACCGGCTCGAACGTGCCCGCCCGATCCCGCGGGACCTCGATGGTGACCTCACCGGCCGCATCGGTCAGCACCGTCTTGGCCCTGGTGCCGTTGCGGATGTTGCCGGCGCCGCCCTCCGGAGCGCGGTGTTTGGCGTGACCGAGGTGATCGGTCATCTCCTCCTCCAACGCCGACTCCAGCACCGTGGCGGTGATCGACTTCAACAGCCCGTCCGGGCCGGTGATGTCATCGCCACGAGCCCGGGCGGCCTTGACCAGCTCCGCGACCGCGGCCCGCTCACCCGGAGTCGCTCTCGACGACGTCCTCTTCCTTGCTTCCTTCGACATCAGCCCATGCCCGATAGTGTCTCGGTCATCGGTGACCACCTTCCTCACCAGCACCGCTGGCGTGTCAGGCCGGAAACACCGTTCGTCGTACAGTCCCGGGCGGAGTGACACGGCGGAGAGCCGGCTTGGTCGTCATCCGGCCACGAGCGCTGAGAGTCTTCGTGCAATTTCGGCGTCACGGTCTGCGGCGGCATGTTGGAAGTGCATGGCGGCACCGGGGGTGGAGTGTCCGAGTCGTCCCATGAGTTCCGCGAGCGTGGCGCCGGTTTGGGCGGCGAGGACGGCGCCGGTGTGTCGTAGGGTCCGCCAGCGCAGGTCGTCTCGGCCGGCGGCCTTCCGGGCGGGGTAGAAGACCTTGTAGAGCGTCGAGGGGGCCATGTGGCGGTTGCTGTCGCCGGCGGCGGGGAAGAGGAGGGGGTCTTTGCCGGGGCGGGTGTGATCGGCGAGGTGGTCCTTGGCCAGGGGGAGTAGGTGGGGTGGGATCGCGACGTCGCGGATACGTGCGTCGCTTTTGGGTGTGCCGATGATGAATCGGCCGTCGACCCGCACGATGGCGCGGCGGATCCGGACCCCGCAGTGCGCACCCGAGTGATTCGTGCCCGTCGCCGTTAGCAGAGGCCGCCACGCACACCGCGCTGGCCGCTAAGACGGTGCCCGTACAGTGCGGGGATGAGGCACGACGTCGAGCCCGGCTATGACTGGGGGGACTGTGCCGAGAGGTGGGCAGGGGTGGTCAGCCGGACGCTGGACATCGGCGGGGTCGACGTCCACTATCTCTCCGCAACGGGGGACCTGGACGTCCGGGACTCCCGAACCCATCTGCTGGTGCACCCGATGGGAACCGGCGCGTGGTCGTGGATGGATGTCGTGGGGCCGCTCTCGGCGGATGGCCGGGTGCTTGCACCGGACCTGCCCGGAGCGGGACGGACGCGACCACAGGAGAAGGACGCGGCACGAGCCGAGCGAGCTCCGCACTTCTTGGACGAGTTCTGTGCGGCCCTGGACCTCACCCAGGTTGTGCTGCATGGACACTCGCTCGGTGGCCTGGTCGCTTCGCTGTTCGCGGCGCGGCACCCGGAGCAGGTCTCGCACCTGGTGCTGACCAGCCCCGTGCTGCCCGGGCGTCCCGACCCGCCTCGCTTCCCCCGCGCGTGGCGGGTCTCGCTGGCGGTCGCCCCCGTGCTGGCGCCGATACCGATGAGGATCGGCATGACTCTGAAGTCACGGTCCTGGCGGAACTGGCGGGAGGATCCCGGCAACGTGCGCCTGGCTGAGGGTGTGTTCCGCGCTGGTGCCGACGTCACCCGGATCTCGCCGGAGTTCCTGACCCTCGTTGCCGAGGAGGTGGAGCGGCTCAGGGTGCCGTGGCGCATCGATGGTGCTGTCCGTGCCGGCGTCTCGGCGGTGGCGGCCCTGACCGTCGGCGAGGAGACGGTCCGCCGAGAGTTGGACCGGATCCGGACACCGACGCTGGTGCTGTGGGGCGAGCGCGACCGCGCCCTGCCACGAATCCTCGCCGAGGACCTCCGCCAGTCACGCCCGAACTGGACGTTCCAAGACGTGCCCGACGTCGGTCATCTCCTTCCCTGGGAGGCCCCCGCGACCTACCTCGAGCTCGTCCGAGAGTGGATCGATCGTCCGGGTTCGTGACACCCGCCCTCACGCAGAGGCCGAGGATCCGCCGCACGCCGCGGCGGCCGGGGGCGTGTCCCCCTCGCTACTCGGGGAAGCCGTCGTCGATGCACAGGATGTTGCCCTCGCTGTCCTTGAACCACGCTGCCTTGCCCATCTCTCCCATGGAGGCGACGTCGTCGCTCCACTCGACGCCGGGCATGTCGTCGTAGTGCTCGAACGTGACGCCTCTGGCCTTGAGCTCGCTCACCGAGGCGTCGACGTCGTCGACGTGCCACTGGGCGATCGTGTGGCCGGCCTGCCCGGCGTAGTCGGTTTGGTAGACGCTGAACGTCGATCCGCCCACGGTGCGGTACACGAGCATGACCCCCTCGATCGCCGTGTCGGGCGTCAGCCCGAGCTTCTCGGCGTAGAACGTCCGGGCCCGTCCGAGATCGGCGGCCGGGATGTTGGCGGTGACTGTTGCCTGGTCGAGCATGGCTGAACCTCCTCGAGGTCAGGCCGGCCGTGGGCGTCACGATGGCGCACGGGCCGACCCGGTGACCGGGCCATTCTCCTCGCCCCGACGTTGCGCCTCAAGAGTCCGTCGGTCGCGGTCGCAGGTCTCCTCGGAGGGTCCGTGGTCGTGTCACTCGCGGCCGACGTGACGGATGGGCAGTCGCACGCGCACGGTCGTGCCGGTCGGACCCGACTCGATGGTGATCTCCCCGGAGTGGCGCTCGACGATGATGCGCCGTGAGATGTCCAGGCCGAGCCCGGTGCCCTTGCCGACGTCCTTGGTCGTGTAGAAGGGCTCGAACGCGTGCGCCTGGACCTCGGGAGGCATGCCGCCCCCGGTGTCCGAGATCTCGACGGCGACCCATCCCACCGCATCGGAGCGGGCCGAGACAGACAACGTTCCCGAGCCCTCCATGGCGTCGATGGCGTTGTCGACCAGGTTGGTCCAGACCTGGTTCAGCTCACCGGCCATCGCCTCGATCGGGGGGAGACCCGGAGCGTAGTGCCGCGTGACCTCGACGCCCGTGCCGAGCTTGTGGCCCATCATCACGAGGGTGCTCTCGAGCCCCTCGACCAGGTCGGTCGTCTGGAGCGACGCCCGGTCCATCTGCGAGTAGGACCGCACGGCGGAGACCAGGGCGGAGATCCGTCCGGTCGCCTCCTTGACCTCCGTGAGGAGCCCACCGGTCGCCACTGCGGCGGACACCCACTCCAGAGCCGCCGCGAGCGATGCCGGCGGCACGCTGTTCGCGACCTCCTCGCACCAGGGGAGGTCTGCTCCTGCTGCGGCGAGGGACGGCGCGATCCTCCAGGCCTCCTCGACGCCGTGGTCCAGCATCCAGTCGGACAGCTCATCCTCCCGGTCGGAGAGCGCGAGTGCGCCGAGTCCGGCCTCGCTGCCACTGATGCGCAACCGCAGGTCGTTCAGGGCCTGGAAGGCCTCGGCGGCGATGCCCGAGCTCGCAAGCCGGGACAGGGCGTCGAGCAGGTTCGTGGTCGTGTCCTCGAGGCCGTCCGCCGCTCGGGTCGCCGCGGATGCGGGGTTGTTCAGCTCATGGGCCAGACCGGCTGACAACGTCCCCAGGGCGACGAGCGCCTCGCGCTGACGGGCGGTGGACTCGATTCGGCGCACAGTGTTCACGAAGCCCTCGAGGAAATGCACTCCGAAGGGGAACCACTCCTCGGCGAGCCGCCGAAGGTTGCGTGCATCGAGCCTGAGCAGCCGGCCGGGGTTCTCCGCACGGCCGGTCGCGAAGTACACGCCCGTCTCGTCCCAGGCCGCGAAGCCGCCGGCCCACTGGCCCGGAGCGGTCATGTATCCCAGCACGGACCGCTCGGTTCCGACCTGTCGGATGAGAGCGACGGTGCCCTCGAGAAGCACCCACCAGTCGTCCGCTGGCCGGCCCTCGGCGAACAGGATCTCCCCGCGACGGGTCCTGTGTTCCGTGGCGACCTCGAGCAACGCGTCGAGGCGTGCGTCGTCGAGACCGTCGAAGAGGGCGAGGCCTCGCAGCTCGGCGCTGTCCATCAGACCGTGTTGAGGTATCGGTGGACGAGGTAGACCGACATCGCGCCCTCGCCGACGGCCGAGGCCACCCGCTTCATCGAGTCGAGCCGGACGTCTCCGGCGGCGAAGACGCCCGGCACGCTCGTCTCGAGCGCGTAGGGCGGCCGGGTGAGGGGCCACCGCTGCGGGTACTCGGCACGCGCCAGATCCGGGCCGGTCACGAGGAAGCCCTTGGCGTCGCGGACCACAGAGTCTCCCAGCCAGTCGGTCCTGGGGAGGGCGCCGATGAAGACGAAGAGCCAGTTGGTCTCCTCGTCGTACTCCGTCCCGGTCGTGTGGTCGACGAGGGTGACCGACTCCAAGTGACCGTCGCCGTGTGCGGCGACCACCTCGGTCTGGAATCGGACCTCGACGTTGTCTGCGGCGGTGATCCGGTCGATCAGATACTCGGACATCGACGCGGTGAGCCCATTGCCGCGAACGAGCATGACGACCTTGCGGGCCACCCGCGCGAAATTGAGAACCGCCTGTCCGGCCGAGTTCGCCGCCCCGACGACGTGGACGACCTGGTCCACCGTCTGCGCCGCCTCGCTGGCCGAGGCACCGTAGTAGACACCCCTCGACCCGAGACGGTCCACCCCCTCGGCGTTCAGTCGCCGGTAGGACACACCCGTGGCGATCAGGACGGCGCGGCTCTCGACCTCACCGCCGTCGGCGAGTCGGACCGCATGGACCGGTCCACGCTGTTCGAGCCCCTCGACCTCCCTGGCCAGCACGGTCTCGGCTCCGAAGCGCGCCGCCTGGGCCACCGCGCGATGCGTCAGGTCCGCCCCGGACACGCCCTTCGGGAAGCCCAGGTAGTTCTCGATCGCGGCGCTCTGCCCGGCCTGGCCCCCGGGTGCGTCCCGCTCGACGACGACGGTGCGCAGCCCCTCGGATGCTCCGTAGACGGCCGCGGCCAGGCCTGCGGGACCCCCGCCGACGATGCACAGGTCATAGAGAGGCTGCTGCGCGCGCGTGCGCAGGCCGAGCGCCTCGGCCAGCTCGACACTCGACGGGTGGTGCAGGGGCTCGGCGTCGGGAAGGAGCACGAGAGGCAGGTCGGCGGGCTCCTCGAGACCCGCCAGCGAGACCAGGCGCCGGGCCTCGTCATCACGCTCGAGGTCGAGCCAGCGGTAGGGGATGTGGTTGCGGGCCAGGAACATCTTGACGTCGTAGCTGCGGTCGGACCACAGGTGCCCGACGACGCGCACGGTGCCGTCATCGTCGGGGTGGGCCCGGCGCCAGCCCTCGAGCAGGTCGTCGACCACGGGGTAGAGCGTGCTCTCGGGCGGCTCCCACGGCTTGAACATGTAGTAGTCCAGGCCGATGTCGTTGATCGCTCGGATCGCGACGTCGGTGTCGGCGTACGCGGTCAGGAGGAGCAGTCGCGTCTCGGGCGAGCTCTCGCGCACGCGGGACATCAGCTCGATGCCGGTCATTCCCGGCATGCGCTGGTCGGAGACCAGGAGAGCGATCTGCTGGGCCCGCAGAGCCAGCTCGGCGACGATGCCGAGGGCCTCCTCGCCGGACGTCGCGCGGACCACCCGGTAGCCGGACCCGTAGCGGGCGCGCAGATCCCGCGCGATCGCCCTCGAGACCTGGGGGTCGTCATCGACCGCGAGGATCGTGGCCCTGGACATCTGTCCTCCTCCGAGCCCACCGGTGGACCCGGGGGTCAGGCTAGCGCACGGCCTGCGCCCATGGTCCCGGGTCTCGTCATCTCGCCGACCTCCTCCTGTCATGGGCAGGGGTGGACATAATGGACCGGTGACCACCTTGCTCGAAGAGTGCGCCGACCTGCCCCAAGAGCGCATCGCGGCCGGTGACATCCTCGTCGCCGAAGGCTCCAGTCCCGAGCGTGTCCTCGTCCTGGTCTCCGGCAGCGTGCGAATCGAGCGCGACCACACGCCCTTCGCCAGGATCGAGTTCCCAGGCGCGGTGTTCGGTGAGATGTCGTGGATTCTCGGCAAGCCGGCGACGGCGACGGCTCGGGCCGAGACCGACGTGGTCGTCTACGTGATCGCCGACCCGGGGCGCTTCTTCCACGACCGGCCGCGAGCGGCCTTCGCCGTCCTGCAGATGATGGCGGCCCGGCTCGATGGCCTCACCCAGTACCTCGTCGACGTCAAGGTGGAGTTCCCGGCCAACGACGGCGGTGCCTCCCTCATCGACCAGATCCTCGAGTCCCTGGTCCATCATCAGGCACCCCGACTCCGGCCGGGTGGCGAGGCGCCGGGGGCGTAGGCCCGCCTGGAGCCTCGGGCGGCTCGAGCGGTTCGCTGCCGAGATCCGGAACAGGTCCGGAACAGATCGGCACGTATGCGGTGCGCACCCTCCCATCGATCCTGCGGACCTGCGACGATGCCTGAGAGCGGTTCTGGCTCCAGCGGGGCCGCACGCGCAAGCCAGGCGGGGATCAGCCTGTCGGACGACGAGACTGAGGGAGAACATCATGAAGGACCTCGACCGGACGGCCGTCGGACTCGACGCGGTGTGGTGGGGCCGCCGGGGTGAGTCGCCGGAGGACATCGCGCCTCCGGTCGAGCTGCCGGAGCGAGCCACGGTCGTCGTGGTCGGTGCCGGACTGACCGGGCTCAGCACCGCAGTCCGGCTGGCCCAGCAGGGCATCGAGCCACTCGTCGTCGAGGCCCGCCGCGTCGGATCGGGCACCACAGGACGCACCAACGCCAAAGTGAGCCTGCTCCAGGGGTCACTGTTGCAGGGCATCCGCAGCGCCGCCGGCGCGGAGGCGGCCACCGCATACGTCACGGCGAACCGCGAAGGGCAGGCCTGGCTGCTCGACCTCGCGAACGCGCGAGGTGTGGGCGTGCAGACCCACACCGCCGTCACCTACGCGATAAGTCCCGCAGGTGAGCGGAAGGTGCGCGCCGAGCTGTCCGCGGCGCAGGCTGCCGGGCTGGACGCCCGGATCCTGGTCGAGCACGACCTGCCCTTCTCCGTCCGCTCGGCCATTTCGCTCGACGACCAGGCCCAGGTCGACCCACTGGCCCTTGTGCGCGCCCTGCGCGACGAGCTCGAGAGCCTGGGCGGCCGTGTCGTCGAGGGGGTGCGGGTCATGGGTCTGAGCTGGCGGCGCCCGTGGCGGGTGGAGACCGAGGTCGGAGCCGTCCGCTGCGAGCGGGTGGTGCTCGCCACCCAGACGCCGATCCTGGATCGGACCCTGGACTTCGCCCGGCTGTCCGGGGAACGCTCCTACGTCCTGGCCTACGAGGCGGACCTGTCCCGCGTGCCGCAGAGCATGTCGCTGTCCCTCGACCGGCGGACGAGGTCGATGCGCACGGCACCGGCGACGGCGGCGGGGGAGAGCGACCTGCTCCTCGTCGGAGGCAACGGGCACACCGTCGGAGCGCGGATCTCGACCCGGGAGTGCATCGACGAGCTGGACCAGTGGGCCCGCGAGTACCTCGAGGTCGGCGAGCTGCGCTGGGCGTGGTCCGCCCAGGACTACCGGGCCGCGGGTGCGTTGCCGCGGATCGGACCGGTGCCCGGCACCGACGATGCCCTCTTCGTGGCGACGGGGTACAACAAGTGGGGCCTGACCAACGCCCCCGCCGCGGCGCACATCATCACGGCCGACATCACCGGGACCCCGCTTCCGTACGCCTCGGCGTTCCGCGGCAACACCACCTCGGTGCGTGGCGTCGTCGACGCGGCCAAACACAACGCCCGCGTGGCCGCGCACCTGGCCGGCGACCGCGCCAGGCTGGCCCTGCCCAAGGACATCGGCGACGGCGACGGGCGCGTCACGGGCAACCCGCTCACCCCGACCGCGGTGGCGGACGTCGACCGGGGTCGCTGCGCGGTCAGCGCGGTCTGCACGCACCTCGGCGGGGTGCTGGCCTGGAACGACGCCGAGCAGACGTGGGACTGCCCGTTGCACGCGTCCCGGTTCACGATGGAGGGAGAGGTCATCGAGGGTCCCGCGACCCGGCCGCTCGGACGTCGCGAGAGCTGACGTCGCCGACGGCCGCTCAGCGGTTGGCCGGCTCCGGGTCCTGACGGTCGTGCTCGGCGCGCACGGCCCCGACCGGGGCGAACCGGTCGTGGTAGGTGATGAGCAGCGACAGCAGCAGGACGAAGAACAGGGTGTCGCTCACCGACAGCGCCCGGGCGCCGACGAGCTGTCCCGCGAGGACGACCAGACCGATGTTGACGCCCACCCGGGCCATGAAGGCCGCGAACAGTCCGGAGCGGCTACCCACGTGCCGGGCCACGAGCAGCGACACGACGACGTTGGCGAGCACGAACACGGAGATGCCGACGAACATCCGCAGGTCGGAGACGTTCAGGCCGGGGAGGATGCGCGCATACACCGTCGAGAGCAGCCCGATCAGTGCCACCTTCTCCAGGGACCACCAGGAGATCACCTTGAGGTTGCGCGCCATCCAGGCGTCGCGCTCGCGGGCGGTGTCCATCTCCTCGGGCAGGGGATCGGGGGTGATCCGCCAGGACCAGTCCGGCGGGGGCATCCGGGGGATGACGACGAACCACAGCACCGCCACGAGCGCGATGATCGCGATGACGAGCGCCGGAGTGAACCAGGGCACGTTCTGCATCGTGTCGGTCAGGTCGAGCTGCGCGACGTGGATCCAGTACTCCTGGGGCAGCTTGATGAAGATCCAGATCGCGGCCGCCGACAGCAGCCAGAAGCGGGGGCCGAAGCGCCGCGGGTCCCAGCGCAGCCGCACGAGCTCGTAGAAGATGAAGAAGTACTCGAAGGTGTTGGGGAAGATGAGCAGCAGGGTGCGCACGCCCGTGATCTCGAACAGCATCACCCCGATCATCCGGTAGAAGAACAGGAACCGGGCGATCTGGACGGCCGCGCTGCGCGTCCAGTTCTGCAGGGTCGTGAGGAACGCGATGGACAGGTAGAACAGGTCCATCGCCTTGTCGTAGTTCTGGTATCCGGGCGGGTCGAACCCGAACAGCTGGAACACGGTTTGGTCGACGCCGTCGATGATGAGACAGGCGATGATCGCGGGAAGCGGGTACCGCGGGATGAGCAGCGGGACGAGGAAGCGTGCCGCCACGACGATGACGAAGACGATGGTGGCCTCGGTCGTCACTCGCGTCTCCTCTGTGCCGGGGTTCGCCGCGACCGGGACCGGCCGCGTGCGTCACGCTAGTGCAGACGACCGGCAGTGTGCGCCGCGACTCGATGCGGCCACCCACAGCGGGTAGGGCAGGGTCGGCCGCCCGTACGATGGCTCGCGTGGATCGCGCGCGCTTCGGCACCGTCGAGGCGCACGGGCTCGCCGAGGTCAGGAATGATCTGGGCGACCTGCCGCCCGGCTGGTGGGCGGTCGTCGTCACCTTCGAGGGGCAGGTCACCGCGCTCCGCTTCGAGGCGGTATGCGGTGGTCCCGTCCCCGCCGCCACTCACGAGCAGCCGGCATCGCCCTGGGCGGGACTCGCCGGGCCGTGGCGGACGTCGATGGCGCGTGACGCATACGAGAGAGGCGTCGACGAGATCCGGCGCCGAATCGCCGCCGGCACGGTGTACCAGGTCAACCTCTGCCGCGTGCTCAGCCACGACCTCGACGGCTGGCCGGATCTGGCCGCGCTGGCGGCTGTCCTCGAGCGCGGGAACCCGGCGCCCTACGCGGGGTTGGTCGACGTGCGCTCGGCCGGTGTCGGTGTCGTCTGCGCCTCACCCGAGCTCTACCTCCGGGTGGACGGTCGGCGCGTGACCTCCGGGCCGATCAAGGGGACGGCGATCACGGCCGAGGCGCTGTTGCCGAAGGACGTCGCCGAGAACGTCATGATCGTCGACCTCGTCCGCAACGACCTCTCACACGTGTGCGAGCCCGGCACCGTCGAGGTCGAGGCGCTGTGCGCGGTCGAGACACATCCGGGTCTGGTCCATCTGACCTCATACGTCGCCGGTGACCTGCGTGAGGGGACCGGCTGGCACGACATCCTCGAGGCGACCTTCCCTCCGGGCTCGGTGAGCGGGGCGCCCAAGTCCAGCGCGCTCCGCACCATCGGTGACCTGGAGCCGGAGGTGCGCGGCGCATACTGCGGGGCGATCGGCTGGATCGACACCCGCCGGCCGGACCGCCTCCGTGCGGAACTCGCCGTCGGGATCCGCACGTTCTTCGTCCGGCTCCGCTCCGAGGCGGGCGGTGACCAGCTCCTGGAGCTCTGCTTCGGGACCGGCGCAGGCATCACCTGGGACTCCGAACCCGCCCTCGAGTGGGCGGAGACCGAGCTCAAGGCGGCCCGGCTCGTGGGGCTGGCCTCGGGACAGTGATTGTCGCCGGGAACCGGACCGATCTGGAAGGGTAGGACGCATGAGCAGCGACATCCGCGTCTGGGTCGACGGCGCCCGCGTCGAGCCCCGCGCCCCCGCGATCAGCGCTGTCGACCACGGGATCACCGTTGGTGACGGGGTCTTCGAGACGGCGAAGGCCGTCGACGGTCGGGTCTTCGCCCTGACCCGACACGCCGACCGCCTCGACCGCAGCCTGGACGGTCTGGGACTGCCGCCGGCGAACCGGGCCGTCGTCGAGGCCGGTATCGCCGCGGTGCTCGAGGAGCCGCTCGAGTTCGGCCGGGTGCGGTGGACCGTGACGGCCGGGCTCGGCCCCCTCGGGTCCGACCGGGGCGACAGCGGCTACACCCATATCGTCACGGCCGGTGCGATGCCCCGACCACCCGTCAGCGGCGGCGTCGTCGTGGTGCCGTGGACCCGCAACGAGCGCGCCGCGACTGCGGGGCTGAAGACGACCTCGTACGCCGAGAACGTCGTCGCGCTCGCGCACGCCAAGGCCCGCGGGGCCAGCGAGGCGATCTTCGCCAACACCCGCGGCGAGTTGTGCGAGGGGACGGGCAGCAACATCTTCGTCGTTGCCGGCGACGAGATCCTCACGCCCCCGCTCGCAAGTGGCGCGCTCGCCGGCGTCACCCGGGAGCTGGTGCTGCAGTGGTGCCGCGCTGATGGCATCCCCATCCGGGAGGCCGACCTGCCGATCGACATCCTGCAGGAGGCCGACGAGGTGTTCATCACCTCCTCGACGCGTGACGTCATGCCCGTGGACCGCGTCGACGACCGTGTCCTGGGCGTGGGTCCCCTGACCAAGGCCGCGGCGGATTCGTTCGCTCGACACAGCGCCGAGTCGATGGACCCGTGACGGAGAAGCCCACCCGACGGCCGCGGCGGTTCCGCCCCTCCGACCCTCGCTACCAGCCCGAGCACGACTTCGCCTGGCGGGCCAAGATCAGGGCGAACGCCCAGAGCTATCTCATCTATCGGTGGATCGTCTTCGCCGTCGGGCTCGCCATCGTCTGTCTCGGGCTCGTGCTGGTTCCACTGCCCGGTCCCGGATGGTTCATCGTCATCCTCGGCCTGCTCGTCTGGGCCTCCGAGTTCGAGCGCGCCCAGCAGCTCCTCGACTTCGTCAAGGACCGGCTGGCGGTCTGGAACGCGTGGGTGATGACCCAGAACTGGCTCGTTCGGGGGGTGCTCGCGCTGCTGACGTTCGCCCTCGTCCTCGTCATCGTCTGGGCCGTTCTGAGGCTGTCCGGATCGGTCGTTCTGCTGCCTCAGCCCTACGAGGATTGGATGCAGGAGCACCTCTGGCTGTGAGGTACAGTCTCCCGGTGGTGTTCGCGCCGACGGACGTGTAGCTCAGCTGGTTAGAGCGCTCGCTTCACACGCGAGAGGTCAGGGGTTCGAGTCCCTTCACGTCCACCAAGCATCAATGCCAGCTGACCTGCATAAACAGGGGCTGGCGGGTGTTCTGGTTTACGCCGCGTGTCCAATACGTGTCCAATGGGCAACAACGGAGGCGACGTGTTGTGGGGGGCGTGGCGGTGAAGCGCTCAAGTAGATCTGGGGCATCGCCGAGTCTCGCGGAGGTCGCCTACTCGGGGTGATCGACGTCGTCCTGTTCGAGTTCGGCCAAGATTCGGGCGAGGGCGTCCTTGTCTTTGTCCTGAACGATCGGAGTCGGTGGGGTCTCGAACTGTCGGTGGGGGAGCCACAGGGTGGCCAGTTGTGCGAGTTCGACGCGGGGGACGTGCCAGGGGCTTCGAGGATGCTCGGTGTACCAGTAGCGTCTGGCGGCAACGTCGTGCCGGATGGCCTCGAAGAGTCTGCTTTGTAGTCGGGGGGACCGTCGTACGCGTTCGATGGCTGCGACGTCACGACGGTCTCTATGGGAACGGGGGGCGCGGCTCGGCCGGGGCTTCTGTTTTCGCTTGACGTGCACGACCTCGACAAGGGGGGCGCCGTCGCGGACCGCGGCTCGGACGTTGGCGGCGCGGTTCTTGCAGCGTGTGGAGCAGTAGATGGGTCGCCGGCCGCGACCGCGGTAAGTGACTGCCGCGCTGCACATGGGACAGGCGGTCGCCTCTTCGGTCTCGCCATCTTTACGCATGATCGAAATGTACCTTGTCCGCGGATGCAAGAGGTGTATGGCTCCTGTTTGGCTCAGCTGCTTGGGTCGTCGTCGACGGAGGTCGGTCGGGGGACATTGACGGTCCTGCGATGGGTTGAGGTCGCGCCGGGGTAGGCGTGGGGGAGTCGGGTCGGTGACTCCTGGAGCGGGCTGAGATTGCGTATAGGGGGAGGTCGGTCGACTGGCGGTCGTGAGGACAGGATCGAGGATGCCGAATCAGGGTGAGCGACAGGCGGCGAGAAGGCGCCGCTGGACGCGAAACTCCGGGGGTGAAGGAGGATTGCGATAGGCGCCGCGGCCGGCTCGGGGGTCATGGTGGTGACCGCGCCGGCGGAGGGTGACAGCCAAGGTGAGGACCTGCGAGTCGCAGGCGCCCGCTGCCGCTCGAGTCCTGGATCGAGGAAGAGGGGCTGCGGCTCGACAGGTGCGTGGAGACGCTGACGATGGGCGCCGGCCGGAGAGAGTGTGACGGGCCTAGGCTGAATCCATGTCCGAGTTCCGCATCGTCGCCGATCATCCCATCATGGGCGGTGTCCCGTGCGTGCGTGGGACTCGAGTCCCGGTGGCCACAATCGCCGGTCTGGTAGCTCAGGGACGCGCGGTCGCGAGATCCTCGGCGACTATCCGACCCTGGCCGCTGACGATGTGAGGGCGGCGCTGGAGTTCGCGGACATGGCCGTCAGCGAGCGGCAGGTTCCGCTGCGAACGTCAGCGTGAGGTTGCTGCTCGACGAGTGCCTGAGTCAGCGCTTGGTGCCGCTGCTTGAGGAAGCTGGTCATGAGTGATTCACGTCGTGGACAGCGGACTGGCCGGTGGCGTCGACGATGACGTCCTGGAGAGCGCGCGCACCGATGGGCGTGTCCTGGTCTCCTCCGACACCGACTTCGGCGAGTTGCTGGCCAGAGCAAGTGCTGCGCTCCCAAGACTGATCCTGTTCCGGCAGGGCGACCGGGCACTGGGAAATCTCGAGCAAGTTGCTGAAGATCTGGACGAAGTTGCCATCGTCGTGTTCACCAACGACAACATCCGGATCCGCAGACTGCCGATCCAGAACTGATCCCGCCCAACTCGCGGGGGAGGGCCGCCCGCTGAGGTGCTAGTCTGTATACATGTCTACAAGCGTCCTGAGTGTGCGGCTGCCGGACGACCTCAAAGAGCGTCTCGACGCGCTGAGCACCAGCACCGGACGGACCGCCGCCTACTACGTTCGTGAGGCCGTCGAGCAGCACCTCGCACAGCTCGAGTACGCCTACACGCTGCGCGCCGAGATCGAAGCGAACCGTCGCGGAGAGCTGAACAGCCGCTCCCTGGCCGAGATCAGCGCCGAGCTCGGTCTTGACGAGCCTGCATGACCTGGGACATCCAGGTTCTGCCCCGCGCGGAGAAGGCACTCAAGAAAATCGACAAGCCCCAAGCCAGAAGGATCCGCGATGCACTCGTGCGACTGGCCGGCCTGGACGATCCAGCCAGCGCGTGCAAAGCACTCGGCGGCCCGTTGACCGGTCTTTGGCGATACCGCGTAGGTGACTACCGGGTCATCATCGACATCCGCCGATCCGAGGTCGTCATCGTCGCAATCGACCTCGGCCACCGCTCCGAAATCTACTAACGCACGCATCTGCCCAACCCAGGCACAGCGACCACTCGCGGCGGTTGGACGCAGGTATGCGTTCACCAAGCCCAAAATCGATCAGCGGCTCGCGCTCAGTTCGACTGCGAAACCCACCATGGCTCACTGACGATCACTTCATGCTCGCCAGTGAGCGCCTGGCGGACTTCAATGAGAAGCCGCCTGCCCTTGCACCACGTCGTGCTCGACGCATCGTTCATCAGCGACATCGACGCCAGCGCCGAGGTCGCCCTGCGCGAGGTCCTCGACGGCCTCCATGAGCGCAACATCGAGCTGCACTTGGCCCGGGCCACCGTTGAGCTGCGTGCCTTCCTCGCCGCCGTCGACCTCACCGACGCCATCGGCACCGACCACTTCCACGCCACCGTCACCGCCGCCGTCGACGCCTGCACCCCCGCCACCGGCACCACCGTCACCTGATCAGACGACGCCACGACCCGGTGCTGCGCGAAGGCAGGGCATTCCTCATCCGAGGCGGATGAGGCCCCCGACGGACAGCCCCTGAAGACTTGGACCCAGGCGAAGGAGGCCTCGATGGTCCAGTACGCGCGGCGCAGTGGCGACCACTCACTGCTCTCGCTCGGGCCACCGGCATGGCTGGGCGGCTACCGCCGCCCCTGGTTGACCCGTGATGCCGTCGCCGGCCTGACGCTGTGGGCCCTGGTGGTCCCCGAGGCGATGGCGTACGCCGCGATCGCCGGGGTCCCGGCGCAGTTCGGGCTGTACGCGGTGCCCCTGGCGGTGCTGGCCTACGCCTGGTTGGGCACCTCGACCCGCCTGTTCGTCGGGCCCAGCTCGACGATCTGTGCGCTGACGGCCACCGTGGTGGCTCCCCTTGCGGCCGCCGGCGGCGACGAGTACGTCCTGCTCACCGCCATGCTGTCGCTGATCGTCGGCGTCACCTTCATCGCCCTGGGGCTGCTCCGGATGGGCTTCCTGTCACGGCTGTTCGCCGAGCCCGTGCTCGACGGCTTCATCGTCGGCCTAGGCCTGTACATCGCCGTCGGCCAGCTGCCCAAGCTGGCCGGCCTCGAGAAACCCGAGGGCAACACGGTGCAGCAGGTGGGGGGCCTGCTGCGCGAGGTGGGCAGCTGGGACCTCGCATCGGTCCTGCTAGGGGTGGGGGCCCTGGCGACCCTGTTCGTCCTGCACCGGGTAGCGCCCAAGGTCCCGGCGGCGCTGGTCGTGGTCGTCGTCTCGATCCTCCTCGTGCCTGCCCTGTCGCTCGAGGAGCGGGGGGTGGCCGTGGTCGGTGAGATCCCGGCCGGGTTCGCGTTCGTCTCCTGGAGCGGGCTGACCCTCGACCACGTCATCGCGCTCGTGCCAGGCGCCCTGACCGTCGTGATCGTCGGCTTCGCCGAGAGCCTGGCCGTCGTCAAGGCGTACGCGGCCAAGGACGGCACCACGGTCGACGCCAACCGCGAGCTGCTCGCCTACGGCGCCGCCTCGATCGGTTCAGGCGTGCTGCAGGGATTCCCGCCCGCCGGCAGCCTGTCGAAGTCCGCCGCCGCCGAGACCAGCGGGGCGAAGTCGCCCCTGTCGTTCGTGACGACCGCGGCACTGGTCGTGCTCACCATCCTCTTCCTCACCGGCGTCTTCGCCACCCTGCCCGAGCCGGTGCTGGGCGCCATCGTCATCCACGCGGTCGCGGGGATGATCCAGCCACGGTCGATCTGGCGGCTGCGCCAGATCCGGGTGCCCGACTTCTGGCTGGCGCTGTCGGCCTTCCTCGGCGTCGTGCTCATCGACGTGACCGCCGGCATCGTCATCGGCCTGGTGCTCAGCCTGGTCCTGCTGATGCAGCGCCTGGGCCAGCCACACGTCGCGCTCCTCGGCGAGCACCCCGAGCGCGGGTTCGTCGACCTCGGTGCCTACCCGGATGCCGTGTCGCTGCCGGGCACGCTCGTCGTGCGGGTCGACGGGCCGCTGGTCTTCGCCAACGTCGACCCCGTGCTCGAGGAGCTGCGGCGCGGCATCCGCGAAAGCAGCCCCCGACCGGACGTGGTCGTCCTCGACTTCGAGGCGACCTACGAGATCGACGTCACCGCCGCCACCGCCCTCGCCCGCCTCCTGGAGAACCTCCGCACGGCCGGGGTCGAGGTGCGCTTCGCGGCGGTCCACGCGCCGGTCCGCGAGTACGCGGGGCGGCTCTCCCTAGGCCCGCTCGCCGGGCTCGACGACCCCTACCCATCAGTGGCCGACGCCCTCGCAGACCGGGCCCGACCATGACGACGCACCTCACCGAAAGGGAACCTGTGATGAACTCCGAGATCAACGACCTGACCGAGCTCGCCTACGACGGCGGCGAGGCGCTGACGACCACCCCGGTCGTCGGGACTCCTCCCGGGCAACCGGAACCGGCGGACACGGTGGGGGGCGGCCCTGTCCCCGACGGCGCGATCCGGGTGACGATCTTGGGCAGCGGCGACCCCTTCGTGAACCGATCCCAGGGATCGGCCTCGGTGCTGATGGAGGTCGGCAACGAGCAGGGCGACTTCTTCTTCTTCGACCTCGGCTCGGGGTCGCTGGCCAACTTCAACGGCCTGCACCTTCCCGTCACCGACACGACCAAGGTCTTCCTGACCCACCTGCACGCCGACCACGTCGGTGACGTACCCACCCTGGTGTGGAGCATGGCCAAGGGCGGCCGCCGCGACCCGGTCGAGGTGTGGGGGCCCGGCGGGGAGCGGCCCGAACTCGGCACCCGCGCCTACGCGCAGCACCTCGAGGCTGCGCACGCCTGGGACACCGAGTCGCTGTGCGGCCACCCCGGCCAGTCCGGCGCCCACACCGAGGTCACCGAGGTGCCCTTCGAGACCACGTCGACCGTCTACGAGCGCAACGGCGTGCGGATCTCCTCGTTTCCCGTCATCCACATCCTCAACGGAGCCGTCGGCTACCGACTCGACTACAACGGGCTGAGCGTCGTCTTCTCCGGCGACACCCGGCCCAGCCACACCCTCGTCCACGCGTGCGACGGGGCCGACCTGCTCATCCACGAGACCTTCCCCGCCGCGAGCGTCTTCGCCCAGAAGGCGGGCGTCCCCCTGGCGTTCGCCGAGCAGGTCGTCAACGGCGTGCACACCAGCCCGGCCGCCGCCGGCGGCGTCTTCGCCCGCGCGGGCGCCCGGATGTCGGTGATGTGGCACCTGGCCGTCGACCACGAGACGGTCGGCCCGGTGATGACCGAGATGCGCACCCGGTACGCCGGCCCGGTCACCATCGCCCAGGACCTCACCCGGTTCATCGTCACCAAGGACGGCATTGTCACGGGGCAGGTCACGGTCGATCCCTACGCCTGGCCCGTCGTCGGACCGACGCAGATCACCGGGCCGCCGATGTCGGCACCACAGCCGCCGCCGGCCTGGTGGGCCGACGCCCTCATCACCGACTGAGCCGCAGCGCTCTGCCCGTCGCGTCGAACCACCATCGGGCTGTGGTGCGGTAGTCATACGATCACGACGTGCGCGAAACCAGCAGGGACAGGACGGCGGCCCCCGACGCTCGTGTCAAGCGACGTGCCCTGCTGGCGCGCTTGGCGGACTCCACGGATGTCCCGCTGGTCGTGGTGAGCGCCGGTGCCGGGTTCGGCAAGAGCACCCTCGCGGCACAGTGGGCCGCCCAGGACACCCGGCCCCACGCCCTCGTGCGGGTGGGCCGCTTCATGGACGACGCGGCGACGCTCGCCCTCCACCTCGTCGCCGCGCTGGAGTCGGTCGGCGCAGATGCCGGCGGCACCCGGGCCGTGATCACCGCGACCGAGCCCCGCTTCTCCGCCGTGTCCCTTCCCTCGCTGGGCCGGTTGGCCGCTTCGCCGCCCGCGCCGTACGTGCTGGTGGTCGATGACATCCACCTGCTCGCCGATCCCGACTGCCATGAGGTGCTCCACGCCGTCGCCCGAGGCATCCCACTGGGCTCGCAGCTTGCCGTGCTGAGCCGGGAGAGGCTGCCGGAGGCGGTCGCGAAGGCCCGGGTGGAGGGACGCCTCGTCGAGTTCGGCGCAGCCGACCTGGCGTTCCGCGACGCCGAGGGCCTTCGCCTGCTCGCGACCCTCGGCATCCCGCTGACCGAGGGCCGGGCGCGCGACGTCGTGGCGCGGTCCGAGGGGTGGCCGGTCGGCCTCTATTTGATGGCGCTGGCCGTGGGTGGGCGGACCTCCGCAAGGGTGCCGGCGGTCGTTCCCACAGGCTCTGACCGTTACGTGCTCGACTACATCCGCGGCGAGGTGCTCACGGGTCTTCCTCCTCGCACGCGTGAGTTCCTGCGACGCACTTCGGTCGTCGACGAGCTCGACGTCAACCTGTGCGACGCCCTCGTCCAGCGCCACGACTCAGCGCGCCTTCTCGCCGACCTGTCCCAGCGGCTGCAGCTCGTGGTGCCACTCGACGGCACTGGGCGCCGCTACCGCTACCACCACCTCCTCTCGGATGCCCTGCGGGTGGATCTGGTCGAGCAGGAGCCCTGGCTCGAGCCGGAGTTGCACGCGCGCGCCAGCAGCTGGTACGAGGCCGCGGGTGACTGGGACGCCGCGATCCGGCACGCGCAGACCGCGGGCGACCTGCCCCGAGTGAGCCGACTGGTGTGGGCCGGGGTGCCGGCCTGCATCGCCTCCGGCCACCCGGACCGGCTGCGCGCCTGGCTCGACGGGCTCGACGACCGCCAGATCGCGTCCGACCCCTGGCTGACCCTCTCCTCTGCCTGGCTGGGGCTGCAGGTCGGCGACCCGACCCGGATGACGCGGTGGCTGCTCACCGCCGACGACCACGCCGGGGCCGGGTGGCCTCTTCGCGCCGGCACTGACGCGTACTCGGCATCCCTGGCGGCCATCCACGTGCTGGTCGGTGACCGCGGTCTGGAGGGCACCATCGAGCTGTGCCGCCGCATCCAGCAGTGCCTGCCTCGGGACTCCGGTTTCCGGGCGGCTGCGTTCCACAACGCGGGTGTCGCGCTCACGTTGACCCGGCGCACCGCGGAAGGGCTCGCCAGCCTGGAGGAGGGCGAGCGGCTGGCATCCGCACTCGGCGTGTACGTCGTCGAGGCGAACTCACTGGCGTGGCAGGGCCTGGTCGCGCTGATGGACGACGACTGGGCCCGAGGGGCGCCTCTGATCGCCCGGGCGGCCGACCTGGTGCGCACCCACGACCTCGACCGGCTGGCCACGTCGGCGATGTGCGTCACGGCGATGGCCCTCCTCCAGGCGGCCCGCGGCAGCAAGGGCGACGCGCGGGTCACCTTGGGCGCGGCCCGTCGGCTGACCGGGCAGGTGCGCCAGATCGCCCCCTGGTTCGCCGTCGCCGGGCCCCTGGTCCAGGCCCGGGTGGCCCTGCTGCTCGGTGACGCCGGGCTCGCCCGGACGCTGTTCGCCGAGGCGAGGGGACACATGGGCGCCGACCTCGCGGGCACCGTGCTGGAGGACTTCCTGACCTCCACCGAGACCCTGCTGCACGACGTCCGTGTCGAGGGCATCGCCCCGGACACCCTCACCCCGGCGGAGCTGCGGGTGCTGCAGTACCTGCCGAGCCGGCTCACGTTCCCGCAGATCGGTGCCCACCTCTTCGTCTCGCAGAACACCGTGAAGACGCACGCGCTCGCCATCTACCGCAAGCTCGGCACCACGTCCCGCAACGACGCCGTCGACCGGGCCCGGACCCTCGGGCTCGTGGAGTCGCCACCGGGCGCCTGACCAGCCGACGTCCCCGTTTCTCATCCGGTTCGGAGGATGACCCCGCCCGAGCGGCCGGAGACGATCGAGGGCAGGGACGAGGAGGCTGCCATGGCAACGCTGGAACAGGGTGGCTCCGGACACCACCGGGTGAAGGCGGCTGCCCAGCGAGGCCTCGCCACGGCCCAGCCCACGCCGTGGTTCAGGACCGTAGGCGTGACTGCGTGGCTGATCCTGGGCGTGGCCGGTGTTCTCGCCCTCGCTCTGCTGCTGACGGCGCTGGTTGCCGAGGTCGCCATCCCGCTGGCCGTCGCCGCGGTGTTGGCGGCGCTGCTGGTGCCACTCACCGACCGCCTTGAGCGCTGGCGGGTTCCCCGGTGGCTGGGCGCCACCCTCGTGCTGATCGCCAGCCTGGCCCTCGTTGTCGCGGTCGTCGCGGTCATCGTCGGCGGGTTGGTCAGCCAGAGCGATGAGATCTGGGCACAGATCGAGAGCTCCTTGCAGCAGGCCGACACCGCGGCCACCGGTTCAGCCGAGGGCACGAGCGAGCTGGGCGACCTCGCGCAGGGCGTCGTCAACCTGCTCGTGCACGGGGTGCTCGGGTCCTTGTTCAGCTCCGCGAGCGGTCTGGTCATCGGCTGCGTGCTCGCCCTGTTCATGCTGCTCTTCCTGTTGAAGGACTGGACCCAGATCGCCGGGTGGACGAGCCGGCACCTCGGTCTGCCCGCCCCGGTCGGGCGCAGCATCCTCGACGACACCGTCCTCGCCTTTCGTGGCTACGCCATGGGTCTCACGATCATCGGCGCGGCCAACGCCGCGGTCGTCTTCGTCGGTGCCTGGGCGCTCGGCGTTCCCCTCGCGGCAACCATCGCGTTGGTGTCGTTCGTGACGAGCTAGGTGCCCGATATCGTGGCCTTCGTGGCCGGCGCCTTCGCGACCCTGATCGCCTACGGCTCAGGGGGACTGGGTGACGCGCTGGCCATGCTGGCGATCGTGCTGCTCGC
>JBAUUB010000013.1:0-14994 GCA_049582485.1 Dermatophilaceae bacterium | reverse complement strand
AGACCCGGGTGCGTGACCTCGACGGCCGGGTCCGGAAGGTGCGGGTCTTCGCGCCCACCGTCACCGCCGCCCAGAATCTCCTGAAGGAACGCATCCGCGACCGCCCGGTCATGCCGGGCAGCGGTGTCCTGCAGCAGACGAGCTCGTTCTCCGACCTTGCTGACGTGTGGTTGGCCGACCTCGACGTGCGCGACCTGGCGGAGAACACCAAGGAGAGCTACCGCAGCTGGCTGCGTCTGCACGTACGCCCAGCGTTCGAGCACTACACCCTCGCTGAAGTCACCGCCGGACGGGTCGAGTGGTTCTTGGCCAAGCAGGCCAGAGTCTCCTTCTCCCAGGGCAGAGCGACCCGGACGGTCCTGAACATGCTGTTCGCGTTCGCGCTGCGCCATGACGCCATCGCGCCGAAACCCGGTCGAGGGGACCTCGCCGCTGCGGCGGGCCTCCTACCTGCGCCCGTCCCAGGAGGGGCGCAGGACGGGCGAGGCGCTCACGCCCGGTTTATGCAGGTCACAGGCATACTCCACTGCGCCCCTCCGAAACTTAGAGGGACTCCGGGGGCGGGGTGGGCAATTCGATCGCCCACCTGATCAGCCAACCCAACAGGAAGTACAGCAAAGCCCGAGCCGCGCCTCACACCACAACGGACGGCAGTGCGAAAGCGGTTACCTGGGCGGTCGAGACGACGCGCTCGCCTTGCGAAGCAGCCAGATTCGCCACTTCCTCATGTGCCGTCGACTGATAGCGCGGCAAGGAGGCGTGTCCTTCCGCTCACTGTGGGCCAGCAGGGTCCGCGGCGCAGACCTTCGCCGATGACGCAGAAGTTCGGCACTGCCGTGGCTATAGCCGCGTCCGGCGCAATGATGTACGTCGACGGCGATGTCGTGGGTCATCCCCGACGTGCTGCACAGCGCCGCGAGTCGACCGTCTGTTGCGGCTCGGGTCAGGAAGCGTTGTTGAGACGACGCACGACGTATTGGTTGAGGCTGAGGTGTTCCTCGGCTGCTTCCATCGCCAGGCGTCGGTGGAGTTGCTCGCCGACGCGGAGGTTGAACTTCCCGGAGAATGACTTTACGGACAGCGGCTCGGGAACCGGCTCGCCGCCCTCTGCGAGGTTCTGGACGACCTCGGTGACCAGGTCACGGAGCCCGGAAAGGGCTTGCTCTTGGGTAGGAGCCAGCCAGGACAGCGAGGGCAGTTCGAGGCAGGTCGCGACGAACTCCTCGTCCTCGACGGACCACGTGACCCGGTAGGTGAAGCGGGTGACGTCGACTGTGGCGCTGCTCATGAGCTGGCCTCCTTCTTCTCGATCGCAGCGAGGACCTGGCGGACCTGGTACGCCTTGGCCTTGCCGTGGTCGTCCTGGATGTTCACCCGCGGGTCGCCGGGCCAGGGCGTCTTGAACACGGCGTGCGAGCCGCCGCTGGTTCGCGGCGGCCCGAAGTAGTGTTGGCAGACCTTGGCGAGGTCGTCGTAGGGGTATTGCGCGGGTTGGCGCGCATCGCAGCGACGATCTTGGCTACTGAGGGCACGTCATGATGGTACTACTTGCAGTACCATCATGGTATCGAAAGAGCGAGCGCGGAAGATGTCGCCCACGGCTCCCCACTCTGCGTCTATTCGCCGCGAGCCGGGCGCGACGAGATGTCTGACCGGAGAGGTTCTCGAGCGCACGGGAGCTCAGGTTCGCGGTCTCTCCGTGCGTGGGAGTCGCCGTGCTCACGGACTCGCAGACCGTCCACTGGTTTGCCGGGGAACCTCGGCGAGGCCACGCCAGGATGCAGGGGGCTGGGCACCATTGTCCTTTCAGCTGTTCGCGTCGTCGATGCCTGCTAGCGCGAGGGCCTCGAGTTGGAGCTCGACCGCCCACTGGGTCGACCCCCACACGGTGACGACGCCGTCGGTGATGTCGACCGCGCCAGCACCGGGGATGCCCCAGTTCGCCGCCCGCACCTCGTGAGTCCGCATACGAGAACTCGTCATCCCTCCGCCGGACCCAGGCTCCCCGAGCTCGAACTCTTCCCCGGTGGGGAACCGCAGCGTCGAGCCGGCCAGGTTGCAGCCCGGTTCGCCCATCTGAGTCAGCGAGGTGACGTCGATGGTGGCGACCGGACACGGCTCCAAGTCGCCAGCCCCCGGCGGAACACTCACCCCGCCGCTTGAACAACCTCCCAGCAACAGGAACAGAACCTACTGGCAGGTGAAGGTGTTCCGGGAGACCACGAGGTCGCCGTTGGCGTTCATGGTGAGTTTTCCGGCGAGTTGGAGCTGGAGGGCCGAGCCGTCAGTGCCTGTCAGGGTGCTGCGAAGCCGATATTGCGCGATTCGTGCGGTGTCGCCGTTGTCGCCGAAGGAGGTGGCCACCCCGTTGACCTTCTCGCGGTAGGTGCCGGTGTAGGTGGGGAGGGTGGGGTTGGCTGGGATGAGCTCGATGAGGCCGGCGATGACGCCGTTGATGTGGATCTCGCCTGGGTCTGGGCCGTCGGGTGTGGTCACCAGTCGGTATCCTCCGGAGCGGACCTCGTGGAATGTGCCTGCCCAGGGGACGCAAGGGCCCTCGCCTGGGGCGAACTGTTCGTAGGCGTCGTAGTCCTCTGCTTGGAAGTCGTGTCGGGCGCCGTCGGCTGTTGCGGGGTTGGCTGCGAGAGCGGCGAGGGCGAGTGCGCTGAGCATTGTGGTCAGCTTGCGGTTCATGTCTGGCTCCTTGTTGATGTCGGCGTGCTCAGCCGAGCACGCAGGTGGTGGTGGAGGCGAGGAACGCGATCGCGCCGATGATGAGTGCGGCCGCGGTGGTGGCGGAGAACGAGCCGTTGCGGCGTCGGTGTTCTAGCGCGAGCGCCATGGCGACCGCGCCGAGTGTCTGTGACCAGCCGGACCAGAACGCGACGAGCAGAAGTGCTGCCGCGATGGCGAGTGCGAGGGCTGGCGCCGCGAGACGCTTCGGCGAGCCGGCGCGGGCTCTCAGGCCCAGCCAGAGCGCGACGAGCATGGCGGCCAGGACCAGGGCGGCGTACGCGGAGATCTCTGCCGGGCTGGTTGCCGGGCCTGTCCCGGCGTCGGCGTTGAGGCCGAACACCTCGCCTGCTGTCATGGCCAGGGTGAAGGTCACGGCCCCGGCGGTGGCGGCGGGCATCGGGTGAAGCACGTCGACTCGGGACGACGTCGCGGCCAGTGTGCTCATGGGATCTCTCCTTGGGTTGGGTCGGGTTCCTGCCTCAGATGACCACCGGTGGCGGACGGGACGGATCTGTCAAGGGACCGGGGGCGACCGGGAGGATCTCCCGCAGGCCCCGGGACGGCGGACCCGGGACATCGCGGCGAATCGGGTCCACAATTCGGAGATGGCAACGGCATCGGAGCAGGACCGGGGCCGCAGGATCGGCGGCGGTGTGCTGGCCGTGCTCACCCTCGGGCTGTTCGCCACGGTCCCGATGTCAATGGCGGGCGGTGTGATGTCCCGGCCTGGCGTTGTCTCGTCGGCCAGCAGCTTGTGGGTTGGTCTGGTCGTCGCGGGTTTCGCCCTCTCTGGTGCAGTGCTGATCCGGCTGCGACCACGGAATCCGATCGGCTGGATCCTTGTGATCTCAGGGTTGCTGCAGGTGACCAATCTGGCTGCGGATGCATACTCCACCCGTGCGCTCACCGACCCCGACGCTTCCCTTCCGCTGGGCCTGACCGCGGCCTGGGTCGCATCATGGACGTGGTTGCCGTCGCTGCTCCTGCCGGTGACCTTGCTGCCACCGCTATACCCGACAGGCCGGCCACCATCGACCTTCTGGTCTTGGCACGTGCGGCTGGCGCTGATCGGCATTGGTCTGGCCGTGCTGGCTGTTGCGACCGGTCAGGGCTTGGTGGACGACTCCGTGCGCGGGACAGAGCTGCCGTTTACCGCTCCGACGTGGTGGACCTGGGCGGTTGGGTTACCGGCGGCCGTGCTCCTGATCGCTACGACGGTCGTCACGGTCGTTGGGACCTTCGTGCGGGCTCTGCGTGCGAAGACTCCTGAGCGGCAGCAGCTGCTGTGGCTCTTGAGCGTGGTCGCTGCGATGCTGGCGACGGTCTTCACCGAGTACCAGGCACTGTTTGTGCTCGCCTACGGCCTGGTCCCGGTCGCGGTCGCCGTCGGAGTGCTGCGCTACCGCCTGCTCGGCATCGAGGTGGTGCTCAGGCGCACGCTGCTGTACGTCCCGATGACACTGCTCGTCGCCATCGTCATCGGTGGACTCACCACCGCCCTGGCGCGAGTCGTCCCTGAGGGGCCGTTGCCGCTGCTGGCAGCCTCGGCTGTGGTGGCGGTGCTGATCATGCCCGTGGCTTTGCGGTTGCGGATTCTGGTCGACCGGCTGGTGCTCGGCGAGCGGGCGGATCCGCTCACGCTGGTGGACCGGGTCGGTGCCGGGCTCGAGGTCGAACACGACGACCCAGTGGCCTCGATGCTCGAGGCCGTCGCCTCCGCCGCTGGTGCGAGGTACGCCGCCGTCTGCGACGCCGCAGGGCAGATGACCGCCGAGGTGGGCGAGCCAGTGGGCTCCACACTCGAGTTGCCCCTGCGACACGGCGGGACACAGCTCGGCACCGTGACGATGGGTCCGCGCCCCGGCGCGACCCGGGTGAGCGAGAAGGACGCCCGGCTCGTCGCCGCCCTGGCGCCGCACCTGGCTGTCGTGGCCGGCTCCGCCCTACTCGCCGAAGAGCTCGCGCGAGAACGTACCCGCGTCGCCACGGCCACCCTCGCCGAGCGAGACCGGCTCCGTCGCGACCTTCACGACGGGTTGGGCCCTTCGCTGTCCGGCCTCGCGCTGGGTTTGGAGGCGGCGGGCACTGCGTTCCACACCAACCCGGGCGCCGTTCCCGAGCTACTCGCGCGAACACGCGCAGAGGCCGACGCGGCGGTTCGCGAGATACGACGGGTGCTCGAGGGGCTACGGCCCAGCGCGCTGGACCTCAACGGACTCGAGGGTGCAGTGCGCGAGACCGCCTCCTCGCTTGGTATGGGTTGTCCCGGAGGCCCGGACTTCGACCTCCGGGCCGACGGGCTGCCGCTGTTATCGCCGCACGTCGAGGAAGTGGCGTTCCGGATCGTCGCGGAGTCCCTGACGAACGTCGCGCGGCACGCTGCGGCCGACCGCTGCGCCGTTCGGCTCAAGCAAAGCAACGGGAGCCTATGCGTGCGAGTACTCGACAATGGCCGGGGCATCAGGCCGGAATCCGGGCCCGGGCACGGCTTGGACTCGATGCGCAGACGCGCCGCTGATGTAGGCGGCGACCTCCTCATCGAGAATGCGCTACCCCATGGCACCCGCGTGACGGCCACACTCCCCCTGGCGTTCCCATGACAATCCGCGTCGTGCTGGCCGACGATCACCCGATGTACCGCTACGGACTGACCGCAATCCTGGAACAGGCCGAGGCGATCGACGTCATCGCCAGCGTCGGCGACGGCGCGTCCTTGGTGGCCACGGTCCACGAGCACGCCCCTGACGTCGTCATCACCGACCTGTCCATGCCTGAGCTCGACGGGGTCAGGGTCATCACCCAGCTGCTGCGCACCCAACCGCAGCTGGCGGTCCTCGTGCTCACCATGCACGAGGACGACGAGCACGTCTTCGCCGCGCTCCGCGCCGGCGCCCGCGGCTACCTCGTCAAGGGCGCCGACGGTGAGGAGATCGTCCGCGCGGTGCAATCCGTCGCCTCGGGGGAGGCTGTGTATGGCGGTGCCGTCGCACGACGGATCGTCGCGTTCTACGCCGGTCGCCCGCCAGAGTCGCCCGCCGCCCGCGCCTTCCCGGACCTGACGCCACGCGAGCGGGAGGTCCTCGAACTCCTCGCCACCGGCTGCCGGAACCACGAAATCGCGCGTCGCCTAGGCATGTCGGAGAAGACCGTGCGCAACCACGTCTCACAGGTCCTCGCCAAACTGCAGGTGCCCGACCGCACCGCAGCCGCACTCAAAGCCCACGACTCCGGGATCGGCCAACCCCCGACCGGATTCTCCTGACACACCGCCCCACACGTCGAGGCTCCTGTCGTCCGCTCTGAGGGCAGGAGGGTGCGCAGTCACTTCATGCTCTCGTGGCCGATTCGTGCTGGCCACCGCCATGTCTCTTTGATGTCGCCGTGTACCGGACCGTGGCCGCGCCCGGTTGGGCTACCGGGTTCGCCACCAACGCGCGGCTGATGCGCCGCCGATCATGGCGGGCCATAGCCACCAACCGAACAGAGGCAGCAGGAAGGTGTCGAGCTGGGTGGAGGGGAGGATGTGGATGATGGCCGTGAGCGCGCCAGCGGTGGCCATGGCGAAGCCGGCCCAGCAGACCCAGCGGGCGATCAGTCGGCACCGTAGCGCCTGCCACGAGTAGGTGGCGACGAGTGCCATGCAGGGGACCAGGATGGTCAGGGTGTAGAGCCACTCCGCCACGGCGGTCATCTCATAGAGGGTGACGACCGCCGGGTCCGCGACGTCGGTGAGGAGGTCTGGCCTGGCGAAGATCGACGACACCGCGGTCAGGTACAGGCTTTGCATCGCCACAACGCCTGCTAGGCACACCATCACGTGGGGCCCGATCGAGGCAGGCCGTACCTGCCGCACCTGCTGGGCGAGGACCGCCGCGAAGATGACCAGGAGCGGAATGGAAGCCAGGGCTGCCACCGTGTTGGCCTGGATGGTGCCGGCGTTGTCGATGGCGAAGCGGCGTACGTCGGTGGCCGAGGCGGTACCGGGGTCAGGCGCCGACTCGGGTGCGAACGTGGCGAGGCTGACCAGGAATAGTGCCAGCCCCAAGAGGGCTGCGTGGCCGAGCAGCCGGCGGTCCTGCGTGGGACTGTCCTGCACTGTGTGAGTGGGTCGTGGGGTCGTCGTCATCGGGGTTCCTCTCGTGCTGAGCCGTCTGTCAACGGTGCTCCGCGCCGGAGCAGTACTGCGTCCCCCTTGGGTCGCGGCGAGGTCATCCTCAGGTCGCGGACACGGTGGGACCTCTACCCGTGGTCGGCGCCCGTGAGTACCGTCGATGGGGTGAAGGGTTGGCGTGCTGCCCGTCCTACGCGGGCCGAGTCCGTGTTGGCGGTGGTGCTGCTGTGTGTGTCGCTGGCCGAGGCGCTGTTCTCGGACGAGCAGCCGGCTCCCACACTCATGCGCTTGCTTGCCGCGGTGGTGCCGCCGATGGCGGTCGGGGTCAGCCGGACCTGGCCCGAGGGCGCCGCAGGTGCGGTGGTGGCCGTGTTCCTCCTGGAGTCCGTTGATCCGTCGCCGGCCGGGACACTCGGAGCCGGCTTCGCCTGGCTTGCCGTGGTGTTCGCCGTTGCGGCCTGGTCACCTCAGCCAGGGCCGTGGCTGACTGCCCTGGTCCTCGCCGGCACGATGCGTGATTTTCGTACCACCGACTTCGAGGCCACGAACGTGATCATCGACTGGGCCTTCTTCGGGTTCGCGGCCGGTGTCGGTCACCTCGTGCGGCGCCGCACAGCGCGGGCCGAGATGCTGGCCGCCCGGCTCGAGCTCACCGACGCTGATCGCCAGGCTCAGACCGCGCAGGCGGTTACCCGTGAGCGAGCCGCCATCGCCAGGGAGCTGCATGACGTCGTGGCGCACGCCGTGAGCGTCATGGTCGTGCAGGCCAGCACGGCACGGCCCCTGGCCGAGCGGGTCGACCGTGAGCTCGCCGACGTCCTGGAGACCATCGAGAGCACCGGGCGTGATGCACTGATCGAGCTGCGTCGGCTCCTGCACGTACTGCGGACCGCGGACGAGGTCGACACGGCGCCGGTGCCGGACCTGAACCGGGTCCACGAGCTCGTCGACGGCATCCGGCGTGCCGGCGTCGAGGTCCGCGACACACTCGCCCTGCCCGCCGACGTTCCCGCCGGCGTGAGCCTGTGCGCGTACCGAACGGTCCAAGAGGGGCTGACCAACGCGATGCGCCACTCGAACGGATCCCCGATCGACCTCGCGGTGACCAGCGACCAAGGGATTCTGAGAGTGCAGGTCCGCAGCAGCGGTGGCACCGGCCTGGCAGAGGCGCTCGGGAGTGGAACGGGCCTGATCGGTCTGCGCGAAAGGGTGATGCTGTGCGGCGGGCGTCTGACCGCAGGCCCGGATGCCTCTGGGTACCTCCTCGAGGTCACCCTGCCACTAGGGTCAGACTCACTCACGACAGACGACCCCCGATCGCCACCTCTCGGCACGCTCTCATGATTCGGGTCCTCCTGGTCGACGACCAGCACCTGGTCCGAGAGGGCATCGCCCGACTCCTGCGCGACATCACCGACATCGAGGTCGTCGGCGAAGCCGCCGACGGCACCTCAGCCGTGGAACAGTCGCTGCTCACTCGGCCGGACCTGGTCCTGATGGACGTGCGCATGCCCGGGATGGACGGCATCGACGCCACCGCACGCATCGTCCACGACCGGCCCGACACACGCGTACTCATCCTCACCACATTCGACCTCGACGAAGCCGTCCATCGCGCCCTCCAAGCAGGAGCCAGCGGCTTCCTGCTCAAAGACACCCCCACTGTCCAGCTCCTGCACGCCATCCGAGTCGTCGCAGCCGGCGACTCCGTCCTCGCGCCGTCCGTCACCCGCCGCCTGATCGAGCACTTCGCCCCCCCACCCACACCGACGCGGTCGGACGCTGAACTCCTCGATCGACTCACCGACCGCGAACGCGACGTGCTACGTCTCATCGCGCAAGGTCAGTCGAACGCCGAGATCGGCCAAGCGATCTTCCTCAGCGAGGCCACCGTCAAGACCCACGTCGGAAGAATCCTCACCAAACTCGGCTGCCGAGACCGGGTCCAAGCCGCCATATTCGCCCTGCGCACCGGCTTCACGGCGCGCGCGTGAAACCGGCCCACGTGCCGCGGCTGGCGGCGCACTGAACCCTACTGGGCGCTATCTGCGCTCTGGCAGGACACAGAACTCGTTACCGGACGGGTCCGTGAAGACCCGCCAGGGCAGGTCGCCCCAGCCGGGGTGGAGCTCGCGACCGCCTCGGCGGACGATGCCGCTCGCCACCGCATCGGCGTTGTCACCGGGCTCGAGCCGGATATCGAGATGCATCCGATTCTTCCCTGCCCCCTTGGGCCGCACCTCCTGGCACAGCTCGAGCAGTGGCCCCCGGCGCGAGGAGTGCTGAAGACTGACCAGTCCGGCCCCCTCGACCGGCACCCATCCGGTCAGCCACGCCCAGAAGTCACGCTCGCGCGCAGGATCGGCCACGTCAAGAGGCAGCGCCGCCAGGGCCCCCGGGTCGGCGTACTCCGGTCGGTCCTCCATCACGCAGAACGGGTTGCCCTCCGGGTCCGCGAGCACCACCCACGGCACCCGCCCCTGCCCGATGTCAACATGACTGGCCCCTACGGCGAGCAGGCGCTCGACCACCTGCTGCTGCGCGTCGGCGCCCCGCAGGTCAAGGTGGAGTCGCTGCGGCTCAACGGGCGGAGTGGGTACCCGCTGGAAGCACAAGTCGAGGACCGGGCCATCCTGGATCGCCAACCGGGTCTCGAAGCCGTCTGCTCCGTCGGTCAACATCTCGCTGCCCAACGCGCTCTCCCAGAACCGGCCGAGCACCTGCGGGCTCACGGCATCGAACACGACGTTCTCCAGATACACCAACTCAGCGTAGGCGGGCAGTGCAACCACCACAACGCCAACGCACACCCACCTGGCGCAAGATGACCGACACCTCGGCACAAGCGGCTGAGGTGACCCACGACATGGGCCCCTCCCCGGCAATCATCGAGCTTTCCCAGGTGCGTCCTACCGCCGGGAGCCGACCGCCATCATGACGTGGCGGGATGGCGAGACCTGAAGTGCCAGTTTCGCGTCCGATGCGGTCGGGTCGGGTGCTTCCAGTGGGTGGTCAAGCTGTCTGACCGGTTTGCCTCACCAGTCTTTACGCCGACAATCGAACCGGTGGTCCCTCTTGATGGTGGGTTGGGCGCGCGGTCAGGGCGCGCGCTACGACGGATGGATGGAAGAGCGCCCCGGGTGGGTCCATCATGCTGGTCACGCGCAGGAACGCTTGTCCGAGTCGGGGGTCGTGTTCGGCGCCGGCCTGGAGCCGTTGGATATACCTGCCGAGGAAGCGGGTGGCCGGTGTGCGCGGGCCTTCCACTTCGGGGAGGGCCAGGTCGGCTCCGAGCGCCATGGCCCAGGCGAGTCCGCTGATCCGGCTCTCGTCGCGCAGGTAGCGCCGGGTGAGTCCGTTGGTGAGATGGGGGTGGAGGGCGATGGCCTCGAGTGCGGCAACGGTCATCCCTTGTCCGTAGATGGGGTTGAGTGTGCAGACCGCGTCGCCCAGGACCGCCAGGCCGTCGGGAAAGCGGGTGAGCCGGTCGTAGCGGTTCCGCACCGAAGTGGGGTAGCGGTAGCCGACCGGCTCATCGAGGGGCTCGGCATCCTGCAGGATCTGGTGGATGTCGGGCAGGGCGAGGTCGGCGGCGAACCGGGTGAACCCTTCCGGGTCGGTCGGGGGGTGGTCCCCCAGGACGCCCATCAGGGTGAGCAGGCAGCTGCCATCCTCGATGAGGGACAGTCCTCCTCCACGGGTCCGCCCGGGCAGGGGTGCGGAGATGGCGACCAGGTCGGTGCCCAGCGCCGCTGGGGGCACTCGGTAGTGGCGGCTGGCGTAGCCGACGCCGAGGCTGACCCGTTCTTGCTGCGGTGTGGAGTATCCGAGGGACTCCAGCCAGATCGGCAGCCGGGACCCTCGCCCTGTGGCGTCGACGACAACGTCTGCTGGCAGGTGCTCTTCGGCGCTTCCGTCGGCGCGGCCGATCACCCGGGCGCCAACGATGCGGCGGTTGTCGCGACTTGCGATGAGGCCGACAACGTCGTGCTCCCCGAGCAGCCGGACTTCGGGCAGGGCCACGACCCTGGCGCGGATCGCCGCCTCCAGGGTGGGGCGGCTCACGCACACTGCGGTCAGTCCGGAGGGTCCTTGCCTGAACCGGTGTCCGCCGAAGCAGAGGCGGGTGTTGGCGAGCATGTCGCCCACTGGCGCCCCGGCGCCGGCCAGTTCGGCGGTCAGTCCGGGGAACAGCTCCTCGAGCACCTGGTGGCCGCGGGCGAGGAGCCCGTGCAGGTGGCGGGCCTGGGGTGTGCCACGGCGGGCTGCCGGCCCCGGGGTGAGGGGGTCACGGTCGATGACCGTCACTTCGGCGAACTGGTCGGCGAGTACGCGTGCCGCGAGAAGTCCGGCGATGCCGCCACCGAGGACGACGGCGCGATCCTGCTGGGTTGGTGTCATGGCTGCCTCCTAGGCGATGATCTCGATGTGTCTTCGAGGTTGCCCGTGAGCGCAGGTCGTTCACCAGGTCAGGTGCTGTCCACTTGTGCTCACGTCTGGCGCAGCTCCTGCTGCCACATCACGGCGACGACACGATCCAGTCCCTGCCGCAGATGGCGACGGTAGGTGCTGAACGGCAGGCCGAGTGCGGCTGCTGCTGCTTCCTGGGTGCGCGAGGTGCGCAGGTAGGTCAGGTCCAGGGCGCGGAAGAGCTTGTCGTCGCGGGTATCACCGCCCAGGGTCCTCGCAGCGGCGCGGAGCAGCTCCTGCAGCCCCTCGGCGCCGGTCGCTCCGTCGTGGCTGGCGACCAGACGCGTCCGCAGCAGAGGACTCGAGGACAACAGATCCGGCCGGTGCAGATCCTTCATCGCTTGCCGGATCGCGGCATCGAAGTCTGTGTAGGAGAGGACCAGCAGTTCCGGCTCGGGGACGGTCGCGGGAAGGAGCAGGGCGTCGTCGGCCAGGGCCCGCTCGGTCCACCGCTCGGTCATCGCCTCAACCGGGACCCTTCTGAAGTCGTGGGCGAAGAGGCCGTAGCGGCGCCCATCGACGAAGAAGTCTGCGCCGTCAGCTCGCGGCATATCGGCGGCCGCGAAGTACTCATCCCACTGGTCGGGCTCGGCCAGGGCGACGAAGTCCCACGCCAGATGCGCGGTGGTGAGCTGGCGCTGCAGGGTAAGGATCGGGACGGCGTTCAGGGTCGGCGAGGGCCCCTGGTAGGTCTCGGCGTCGACGATGAAGCGGCACAGGGCAACGACCTCCCCCGGGCGTACCGGCGCGGTGCGCTCCACGTAGCCCCACGCGGCCGCTGCTCCTGGGTCGGCGGCACGATCCTTCTCGCCGGCGCTACTCAGATCGAGCAGTGCCACCACGCCCCGGACCTGTCCGGCACGCCCTCGGACCACATGGAATCCTTCGGGCTGCCGCTGGAGCCAATGCTCGGCCAGCGCCGCGGAGCGTTCACCCTCGGCTGACCGGATCAGTTCGACGATGACCTCTCGGTCGGCCACGGTTGCCCGATCCGGGTAGTGCTCCCCCCACGACTCCCAAGCCACCGGCGACAATACGCTGCGCAGGTTGCGGAACAAGAACTTCAGGTCGGCGATCGCGCGCTGTTGCTGACGCCCCTGATGTTGCTGCACCATTGCCAGCGCGTGTGCCCGAATGGCGCGGAACACCTGTCGGTATCCCTGCGGGTCGCGCCACCTCAGGTCAGCATCGAGAAGGTCACGGACCAGGTCGTGCGGAAGCACCCCGTCTGATCGGGCGTCGGTGACCGACAGTCCCGCCAGCCAGCCGAACAGAGCGTGGGGGTCGCTCGAGCTGCCAAGGACGTCTCGCAGCAACCCCTCGGTTGTCACTCGCGCCACCGCGGCGACCTCCAGTGCCCGCCTGTGCGCCGCAGACGGCACCGAGGTCACCAGCCGCTCCAACAGGTCTCCGACGAGCTCCGTAGGCACCGCGGTCAAGTCCGCTTCTGGGTCGCGGGCCAGCACATCGACCATCAGTGACAAGGTCAACGGATGGCCGTGAGCCGTGGCCAGAACCTCCGACCGCCGCGCCGCAGCCACACCGCGGCGCTGGAGGTACCTGCGAGCATCGTCGGGCTCGAAGTTACGCAGCGAGACCACCCGAATCATCTCTGACCAGGCGGCGTCGCCGCGCCACTGAGGTCGAGGTGGTAGTCGGCCCGCGATGACCGTGACCGACGTCGCCGGCAAACGGGGCAGGAAGCTCTCCCGGAACCACCCGTCCAGGGGGCCCAGCAGCTCATAGCCGTCGACCAGCAACACCATCCGCCCGCCCGAAAGAGGACGGACCGGGCCACCGTCAGCGGGCACCTCCAGCACCTCGGCAACCGCATCGAGGACACTCCCCGGGGTGCCGGCCAGATCCCGGCCCTCAAGTCGGATCACACAGGCGCCGCCATCGCCGGCGACCGCCGCGTACTCATCGAGCAGGCTGCTCTTACCCACGCCCCCGGGGCCATACACGAACAGCGCCCGAAACCCCGGACCGCCCTCCTCCAGCGCAGACCGAAAGAGGTCCAGCTCAGCCTCACGACCGACGAACTGCTCGCGCCGACGAGCCTCGAGCCACCCGCCAAGGGTGCCCGCCGAGTAGCCACTCCTGCCGGCCATGCCCTTAATCGTGACAGACCATCACCACGCCGGAGAAAAACCACCAGCAGGATCGTCCACGTCACGCCGAGACCGCGCGGAACCGCAACAGGGGCCGCCAAACGCACCCCAACTGGCGGGACCCCAACGATCCGAACCGGTGCGTCCTCCGGACCCCTCTGAGCATCCCACTAGGTGAGTCCTTCCGCCGGCAGTCAGGCCGGCGACCTTCACGCACCTGCGATGTGGGTGGTTGCCTTCGACCCGAACACGGTCTGAACCTGTGTTCAACGACAGTGAGGATCCCCAGTCCTCCTTGTGTAGCTCGGTTGCTGACCGGTTCGAGCTCCACCCGCTAGGTTCGGTTCATGACCGAGATGCCTCCCTGGGAACCCCCGTTCAACGGCGACGAGGCGGCGGCTGTCTTCGGCGCGCTAGAGAGACAGCGCACGACGTTCCGCTGGAAGTGCGCCGATCTGGACGCTGCTGGACTGAGGGCTACCACGGCCGCGTCGAAGGTCACGCTCGGCGGCCTGCTCAAGCATCTGGCCGTGCAGGAGGACTACTGCTTCCAGGTGAAGATCCTCGGCGCGCCGATGCCCGCACCGTGGGACCTATCGGTCTGGGAGACCGAGGGCGACGACTGGGAGTTCGACTCGGCCGCAGCGGACGCTCCGGACGAGCTCTACTCACTCTGGGACACCGCCGTGGCTCGGTCCCGCGCGGCGGTCGCCGAGATTGCCGATCGCGGTGGTTTCGACTCGGCCGCCGCGATTTCGCGCCCGGACGGCGGCCCAGTGAACGTTCGGCGGATTGTGATGGACCTCATCGAGGAGTACGCCCGGCACACTGGACATGCAGACATCCTCCGGGAAGGTATTGACGGCCGCGTCGGTGAGGACCCGCCGTGGCCGGTCGTTGACTGAGGTGGGTCGCCGCTACGTCCACGTCACCGTGACCGTCAACTAAGCCAACTCGAAGGCAAGCCACCCCTGCCCACATCGACTATTGCCGAAGTCCATCAAGGCAGGCGCACTCATTTGCGGCGATCCGCGTGCTCTTCGAGGCGAGTCTTCCCCCCCGAGTCGACCGTCCGGAACGTGGCAGATCCGGACGTTGTGCTGCTCCGCGAGCTGCGGCGTGGTCGACCCCGTTGGCGTTGCCCCACCGAGGGCTCCGTGCGAGTGTTGTGCGCATGCTGCGAATCGGCGCTGTCGTGATGAACGTTCCGGACCTCGAGGGTGCTGGAGCATTCTGGTCCGATGCGCTCGGCTACACAAGGCAGCCGCACAACCCAGCGTTCTTGGTCCCCCAACTCAGCACCGGACCTCGCTTGCATCTTGACGAGGACGATCGAACTCACCTGGACCTGTGGGTCGACACCGAGGCCGAGCAGCTCGCTGAGGTTGAGCGCTTGATCTCGCTCGGTGCGACGCGCGTCAACTGGCAGTATCCCGACGACGCGGACTTCATCGTGCTTGCCGATCCGGTCGGGACGCTCTTCTGCGTCATCGATCTGAGTAAGTAGCCGGGTCGGAGGGTCGCGATCAGCGACATATCCGGATGTCTGGAAGGCCGCTGCGGGAC
>JBAUUB010000012.1:0-10042 GCA_049582485.1 Dermatophilaceae bacterium | reverse complement strand
GCGCTGAGCGGCGCGACCGGCACGCTCGTCCTCGACACCGCCCTGCCCGGCGTGGCCGTCGGGTGGAGCGCGACTCCGCTCGGCGGCGTCTTCACCCTGCTGGCCGGCGCGGTCGCCGTCCTCGCCGGCCTGTACGCGACCGCATACGCCCACGGCGCCGCCGCGTCCCGGACCGTCTGGTCCGCCCTCGTCGTCTTCGTCCTCGGCATGCAGCTCGTCCCGCTCGCCGGCGACATCATCACGTTCCTGCTCGCCTGGGAGGTGATGGCGGTCGGCTCGGCCGTTCTCGTCCTCGCCGAGCACGCCCAGCGCCGCTCGGTCCGTCCGGCCGCTCTCTGGTATGCGACGGTCACCCACCTCAGCTTCCTCCTCGTCGGTGCGGGGCTGGCTCTGCTCGCGGCGGACGCCGGGACCACGTCGTTCGCCGGAATCGCGGCGGGCGCGGTGGACGGCGGCACCGCGACGTTGGCATTCGTCCTCACCGTCGTCGGGTTCGCGGCGAAGGCCGGGGCGGTTCCGCTCCACGTGTGGCTCCCCCGCGCCCACCCCGAGGCGCCGAGCCACGTCTCCGCCCTGATGAGCGCCGCCATGGTGAAGATGGGCGTCTTCGGGGTGCTCCTCGTCGCGACGGTCCTCCTGCCGACCGGGCCGGGGTGGTGGGGACTGGTCGTCCTGGCCCTCGGGGTCCCGAGCGCCGTCTACGGCATCCTCCAGGCCTCCGTCGCTACCGACTTCAAGCGCCTCCTCGCCTACTCGACGAGCGAGAACATCGGGCTCATCCTCATCGCGGTCGGCGTCGCACTGCTCACCCGTGAGTCCCGGCCCGGGGTCGCCGCGACGGCCCTGCTCGCCGCCCTCCTGTTGACCGTCAGCCACGCGGCCTTCAAGAGCACCCTCTTCCTCGGCGCCGGGGCTATCCTCCACGCCACGGGTGAGCGGGACCTCGACCGCATGGGCGGGCTCGCCGTCCGGATGCCGCTGTCGAGCGCCGCGCTCGCGGTGGGTGCGCTCGGCGCCGCCGCCCTTCCCGTCACGTCGGGGTTCGTCGCCGAGTGGACGCTCCTGCAGTCCCTCATCCACGCCGACGCCCGGACGGACCGGCTGACGACCGCGCTGCTCCCCCTCCTCATGGGAGTCGTCGCGCTCACCGCCGGCCTCGCTCTCCTCACCTTCACGAAGGCGTTCGGCATCGCCACGCTCGCCCGGCCACGCACCCCGGCCGCCGAGGCCGCAGCCGAGGCACCGCCGGCCATGTGGCTCGCGCAGCTCCTCGGCGCCGCAGCGGTGCTCGCACTGGGGCTGGCCCCAGGAGCAGTCGGCTCAGCGCTGTCCCGGGCCCTGCCCTCCGGTGCGGTCGGCGCGAGTGCGACCGGGGGGCTCACCCTCCCCGGTGTCGACGCGCGGCTCGACCCGGTGGCCCTGACCGCACTCGCGCTCGTCCTCACCCTCCCGGTCGTGGCGATCGCCCTCGTCCTCGCGCGCCGCGTGCCCCGCCGGCGCGTCGACCTCGCGTGGGGCTGCGGGGGCGTCCGCACGAGTCCGCGGATGCAGTACACCGCGACGTCCTACGCCGAACCCCTCGTCCGGGTCTTCGACGACGCGCTCTCGCCCACCCGCGACGTCACCGTGAGCCACGCCGACGAGTCCCGCCACACGGTGCGCGCCATCGCCTACTCGCAACGCGTCGTCGACGTCGTCGAGTCCCGGCTGTACGCACCGGTCGTGGCGGCGCTGGTGCGGATCGGCGACCGCGCGCGCACCGTCCAGAACGGCAGCATCCACCGCTACGTCGGGTTCTCCTTCGCCGCGCTCCTCGCCGTCCTCATCGGGGTGATGGCATGAGCTCCCTCGGCGTCGCAGCCACCCTCGGGGTGCAGACCCTCGTCGTCACCGCCGTCGCCCCGCTCGTCATCGGGACGATGCGCCAGACCCGGGCCCGTCTCGAGGGGCGAGCCGGCGCCGGGGTCCTCCAGCCCTGGCGCGACGCCCGCAAGCTGTTCCGCAAGACCCCGCTCACCGCCCCGGGCGTGGTCCTCGGTGCGGCGTTGCCGGTCGTCCTCATGGCGACGAGCCTGCTCCTCGTCGTCCTGCTGCCGCTCGTCACCACGGCGACGCTGCCGGCCGTTCCGTCCGACCTCTTCGTCGTCGTCTCGGTGCTGCTCCTCGGCTCGGTCGCCGTGGCGCTCATCGGTCTGGACGCGGGGACCGCGTTCGGCGGGATGGGCTCGAGCCGGCACATGATGATCGCCGCCCTCGTCGAGCCGACGGTGCTCGTCGCGGTCTACGCCCTCTCGATCCCCGTCGGCGCCTCGACGCTCTCGACCATCCTCTCCGCGCGGATGAACGACCCCGGATCGATCGTCAGCCCGGTGAGCGCACTGGCCCTCGTGGCCCTCGCCATCGCCGTCATCGCCGAGACCGGCCGACTGCCCATCGACAACCCGAGCACCCACCTCGAGCTGACGATGGTCCACGAGGCGATGGTCCTGGAGGCCTCCGGCCGGGACCTCGGCTGGATCGAGCTGTCGTCGTGGCTGCGGCTGACCGCGCTCCTCGGTCTCCTCGCCAACCTCGCACTGCCGTGGGGTGTCGCCGAGCAGCTCACCGTGTCGGCCGTCCTCGTCGGGGTCGTCGCGGTGACGGTCAAGGTCGCTCTCGTCGGGGCCGCCCTGGCCACGGCCGAGGTGTTCATCGCCAAGGTGCGGCTGTTCCGCGTCCCGGAGCTCATGGCGGCGTCCTTCGTCCTGGCCTTCCTGTCCGTCACCGCCTCCTACCTGACGGTGTGACCGCCATGACCGACCAGCTCCTCGCCCTCGCGACCGGAACCCTGCTCCTCACCGCCGTGCTGCTCCTGTGGCGGCGCACCGTCTCCGGCGCCGCCGTGCTGGTGGGCATGCAGGGCCTCGCCCTCGCCGTCCTGGCCGCACTGACTGCGGTGACGGAGGGCCACCCCGAGCTCTTCGCCGGGGCGGCGCTCTTCGTCGTCATCAAGGGTCTGCTCATTCCGGGCCTCATCATGCGCACCGCCACGGTCGTCGACGCGGGGGCCGAGGCCACCCCCGTCGTCAACCCGACGACGGGGATGCTCCTCGCCGCGGGTCTGACGACGGTCGCCTTCCTCGTCTCCCGGTCGCTCACCGACGGGGGCGGGACGACCCTGGCCGCCGCCGTGCCGGTCGGGATCGCCGTCGTCCTCATCGGGTTCCTCGTCCTCGCGACCCGGCGTCAGGCGCTGGCCCAGATCATCGGCTTCGTCATGGTCGACAACGGGATCGGGGCCACTGCCCTGCTCGCGTCGGGGGGCCTGCCGCTCGTCATCGAGCTCGGTGTCCTCCTCGACGTCCTCCTCGTCGTCCTCATCCTCCTCGTCCTGACCCGCCGCATCGGCGCCACGTTCGGAACGACCGAACTGCACGAGCTGAGCGAGCTGAGGGACTGATGACCGACTCCTCGATGGCGACCGCCGCATGGCTCACCCTCACCCTGCCCGCCGTCCTCGCCGCGCTGTCCCTCGCGCGTCCGGCCGCGCCCCTGACCCGCCACCTGCCGACCCTGGCCGCGCTCGCGGTCCTCGCCGGCGGCGTGGCCATGCTCGTCATCGGTCCCGCCGGCCAGACCACAGCGGGTGGCCTGCTCCGCGTCGACGGGCTCACCGCATACCTGCTGACGACGGTCGGGGCCGTCGCGCTCGTGGCCACCGGGGGCGCGACGACAGCCCGCCCGAACGGCCGGTTCTCCGCCCTCATGTGCCTGTTCCTCGCGACGATGAGTCTCGCCGTGCTCGCCGACGACCTCGGCGTCCTATGGGTCGCCGTCGAGGGGACGACGATCACGACCGCCTTCCTCGTCGCCCACGGCGGCGGACGGCACGGGCTCGAGGCCGCCTGGAAGTACGTGGTCCTCGGATCGGTCGGGGTCGCCATCGCGTTCCTCGGCATCGTCCTGCTGTATGCGGCGGGCGGCGACTCCGCGACGCTCGCCTGGTCCGAGCTCACCACCGCGACCGGCCTCTCCCCCGACATCGCCCGGGTCGGTCTCGCGCTCGCCGCGCTCGGCCTGGCCACCAAGGCCGGGCTTGCGCCCATGCACAGCTGGCTGCCCGACGCCCACAGCCAGGCCCCCGCCCAGGTCTCCGGCCTGATGTCCGGCGTCCTGCTGTCCGTCGCGTTCTACGGGATCCTGCGCCTCAAGGCGATCTCGGACCACGTGCTGGGGCCCGAGTTCATGCGGACCCTCCTCACCGTGGCCGCCCTGCTGTCCCTGGCCGTCGCGGCGGCCCTCGTCCTCACCCAGCGCAGCTACAAGCGGCTGCTCGCCTACTCGAGCATCGAGCACATGGGCATCCTCGCCCTCGGTGCGGCCATCGGCGGACCCCTCGCGATGACGGCCGTCCTGCTGCACATCCTCGGGCACGGGCTGGCAAAGGCCGGGCTCTTCGTCGTCGCCGGTCGCACCCTCGGTGCCACCGGGACCCACGACATCCGCGACGTGCACTCGCTGCTCGCCACCCACGGGACACTGGCCCGCCCGTGGCTCGTGGGGACGACCGCCCTCCTCGGCTTCCCACCCTTCGGCCTCTTCCTCACCGAGGTCGCGATCATCGTCGCCGGGTTCCAGCGGGGGATGGCCGTCCCGACCGCCGTCGCGCTCGGCCTGCTCCTGCTCGCGTTCGGGGGGATCGCCCGGCACGTCCTCGGGATGACCCTGGTCCGGCACGACGCACCTGCGCCGCAGGCACCGCTCGCAGCCGACCCCGCATCCGTGGGTCGCCGCGCCGTCGTCTATACCGGCTTCGCCGTCGTCGCCCTCATCACCGTCCTCGCCTGGCCGCTGCGCGACGTCCTCGGGGCCGCCGTGGCCGCCCTGGGGGTGACGGCATGATGGCTCGCCCGCCCCTGCCACCACCGACGGTCGTCTCCCCCGAGGACCTCCGGGGGGCGGCGCGACCGGTGCTGGAGTCCGGCGCCCGCCTCGCGCTCGTCGCCGGGCACCACGAGAAGGACTCCGTCCGCATCGTCCACACCTACCTCACCCCCGGCCGGCCGCCGCAGGAGATCGAGACCACGGTCGGGCCGGCCGATGCCGGCATCCCCAGCCTGGCGACGCTGTCCTACCCGGCGGGACGGTTCGAGCGCGAGGTGCGCGACCTCTTCGGTGTCGTCCCTATCGGCCACCCGTTGCCGCGCCGACTCGTCCGGCACGGGCATTGGCCGACCGGGTACTACCCCATGCGCCACGACGCGACGCCCGAGCCGCGCTTCGACGACGACGCCGGATCGTTCCCGTTCCTCGAGGTCACGGGCGACGGCGTCTACGAGATCCCGGTCGGCCCGGTGCACGCCGGACTCATCGAGCCGGGTCACTTCCGGTTCTCGGTCGTCGGCGAGACCATCCTGCGGATGAAGGCTCGCCTCTGGTTCGTCCACCGGGGGATCGAGCGGCTCTTCGAGGGCCGTCGACCCGAGGACGGGGTCGAGCTCGCAGAGCGGATCAGCGGCGACACCGCGGTCGGTCACACGCTGGCCTACGTCCTCGCGGTGGAGCAGGCCCTCGGCATCGACTGCGCTCCCGCGGACCACGCCGGGCGTGCCCTGCTCCTCGAGCTCGAGCGCCTCCACAACCACGTGGCCGACCTCGGCGCCATCGTCAACGACGTCGGGTACGGCATCGTGCACGCCCACACGCAGGTGCTTCGGGAGCGGCTGCTCCGCCACAACAAGGAGGTCACCGGCCACCGGCTCCTTCGCGGCGCCATCGCGCCGGGATCCACCATCCTCCGGCGGCCACCCGACCTGGATCTCGTCGCCGACGTCGCGCGCGAGACCGCCGAGATCGTGGCCCTCGCGCTGGGCAACCACACCGTCGCCGACCGGCTCACGGGCACCTCGCCGCTGTCGACCGAGGACGCCCGCCGCATCGGCGTCCTGGGCTACGTCGCCAAGGCCAGCGGGGTCGCCGTCGACGCCCGGAACGACCACCCGTTCGACGGCGACCTGCCGGACGTCGAACCCGTCGTCGAGACCACCGGGGACGTCCTCGCGCGCTTCCTCGTCCGGGCGCGCGAGGTGGAGCAGTCGGCCGCTCTCGTCCCGGAGCTCGCGGCGCGTGCGGCGGGAGGTCGCGGTGCGACCCACCCCGGCGACGGCGCGGGCCGCGGGCTCGGCGTGGTCGAGGCATGGCGCGGCACCCTCGTGCACCGGGTCGAGATCCGCGACGGCGTGCTCACCCGGTGCAAGGTCGTCGACCCGTCGTTCTTCACCTGGCCCGCGCTGCCGGTCGCGCTGGCGGACACGATCGTCCCCGACTTCCCCCTGACCAACAAGAGCTTCAACCAGTCCTACGCCGGCAACGACCTCTGACCCGCCGTTGCCGGCTCAGCCGCCGGGCGTCATCCACGCGAGGATCTGCACGAGCCCGACCGCCGCGCAGACGGCGAGCAGGATGGCGATGATGTAGGCCACGACCAGCGCCGCGTCAATGCCGTCCTTCGTCGGTTCAGGCGCGACGAACGGCTCCTTGCCGTCGAGCTCGTCGCGCTCGATCGCCTTGCGCTTGAGCGCCTCGACCCGCGGGACGGTGGGGTTGCGCCGGACCGAGCGCGGCAGCGAACGCCACATGTTGCCGAAGTGGTCCTCGTGGTGCTCCCGCCAGGCCTTGATGGCGTCGTCGACCTCGCCCCCACGCTTGGAGGTCCCGAACCACGCCGCACCGGCGGCCGGCAGGTCGCCCATACCGTAGAGCACCCCGCCGAGCAGGATCAGCACGTCCTCGTCGGCCGTGTGGTGCAGGTATCGCGACAGGGCGTCGCGGGCCCGCCACGCCTGGCCGGAGGCCAGGTCGGCGTGCGCCTGCTCGATGACCTCAATCGCCACCGCGGCCCGCTCCCATAGCCCCCGAGACTAGCGACCCCGGCGCGGCACCCGCAGCGCCACCCCGACGGCGACGAGGGACATCAGCGCAGCCGCGAGGAAGGACAGGCGGATGTCGATGGTGAGCAGGGCGACGAACCCGGCCGTCGCCGCCGCTCCCGCCACCTGCTGGAACGTCGTCAGCGCGGCGCTACCGTGCGAGTACAGCTCCTGGCGCAGGCTCCCCAGCCCGAGGGACATCATCGGCGTGTTGACGACCGCGATGCCGACGCTCATGAGCACGTGAGCGAGGACGATCGTCCAGGAGCGGGTGTCGGCGTCGAAGGTCGTCATGACCCACATCGCGCTCGAGAACACGATCGCGCCCGGGATGACGAGGGGCCGCGCGCCGAACCGGTCGCTGAGAGCACCGACGAACGGACCCATCAGCCCCATCGTGAGCGCGCCCGGCAGGAGCAGCAACCCGGTGGACAGCGGACTCATGCCGAGGGTGCCGACGGTGAAGAGCGGCAGGACGACGGCCATCCCGAGCAGCCCGGCGAGTGTGATCCCGGTGAGCAGAACCGAGAGACGGTATGCGCGGGTCGAGAAGGTGCGCAGGTCGAGGAAGGCCCGCTCCCGCCGGGCGAGGACGCGCTGGCGCAGGACGAACCACGCCACGGCGACCGCGCCCACGGCGAGCAGGACGGCCGGGTCGACCGCGAGCTCGGAGCCCTCGCCCAGGCTCGACAGTCCGAGCACGAGCGAGCCGAAGCCGAGGGTGGAGAGCACGATGGAGAGCGCGTCGAGGTGGCCGGTGGACGCCGCGATCTCGCGTGGCGCCAGCCGCGCGCCGACGACGAGCGTGAGCAGCGCGATCGGCAGGATGAGGATGAACAGCCACCGCCAGGAGCCGTTCTGCAGGATCAGACCGGAGACCGTCGGCCCCATCGCGGGGGCGGTCGAGATCGCGAGGCCGACGAAGCCCATCATCCGGCCGCGTCGGTCGGCGGGGATCAGCCGCAGGATCGTCGTCATGAGCAGCGGGATCATGATCGCCGTGCCGCTCGCCTGCAGCACGCGGCCGGCGAGCAGCGGCGCGAAGGAGGGCGCGGCCGCGGCCAGCGCCGTCCCGGCCAGGAACACCGTCATCGCCGCGACGAAGACCCGCTGCGGGCTGACGCGGGCGAGGATCCAGCCGGCCGTCGGGGTGACGATGGCGAGGGTGAGCATGAAGCTGGTCGTCAGCCACTGCGCGGTGGTCGCCGGGATGTCGAGGCTCTCCATGAGCTCGGGCAGGGCGACGCCGAGGAGGGTCTCGTTGAGGATGAGCGTGAAGGCCGCGAAGACCATGATCCCGAGCAGGGTCCATGTGGACCGCGGCATCGAGCCGTGGCCCGGTCCCGATGCCTCTCGCGCTGCGGTCTCGCGCTCTGCGACAGCCTGTGCCACCGCATACCTCCATCTCGTCGTCTCTGTAACGGCTCGTCTCCGTCGTAGGGCCCACGTCTTTGCACTTGCATGAGCCAGAGTGCAATAATGCACTCTATGGCCGAAGAGTGCAAACTGACTGAGAAGCGCAACCGCATCCGCGCCGAGGCCGCACGCCTGACCGTCGAACGCGGCTATGACGGCTTCACGATGGACGACCTCGCCGGGCGGGTCGGCGTGAGCCGGCGGACCCTGTTCAACACCGTCCCCGACAAGGAGTCCGCTGTCCTCGGCATGGAGCCGGACTTCAGCGGCGGCGAGGAGATGGCGGTCTTCCGCGCCGGCGGGCCGACGGGCCGACTCGTCCCTGACCTGCTGACGATGTTCGAGGCGGTCATGCTGCGCCTGTCCGGCAGTGACACCGACAGCGGCAGCCGCACAGCGGCGAACCACATCCACTTCACCGAGGCGATCTCCGCCGACAACAAGGTCCTCGCGATGGCCAACGCCCGGGCCCGCCGGCACGAGGAGGACGTCACCGCACTCATCGCCGAGCGCGAGGGCTGGGACCGCCATGACCTGCGGGCGCACGCGCTTGCGGCCACGCTCGGAACGCTGGTGCGCGTCGCGTTCGAGGAGACCTCCCGCCGGTGCGGCTCCGCACCGCTCGTGCAGGTCTTCCGCGAGACCGTCGATGTCTTCGTCGCCGCGACCGAGGCGCCTGCCACAATCGGAACGTGACGACGGACGAGCGCCGGCTCGGCGTCCGGATGCGGGGCATGGCATGGCGGGACGGGGTCCTCGTCCAGCCGACCGTCGCATACGAGGAGGCGGACGACCTCGCGCGCGACCCCTCGGTCGTCCTGTGGCTGGACCTGGTCGACCCGACTCCGGCCGACATGCACACCCTGGCCGACCACCTCGGCCTGCACGCGACGATCGTCGAGGACGTCCTCGCCCCCCATGAGCGGCCGAAGTTCGTCCGCGCGAGCGACCACGAGTTCTTCATGACGTATTCGGTGCGCCTCGACGGCGGCGACGCACCGAAGCAGCTGGTCACCTCACGGATCAGCGGACTGGTCCTGCCGCACGCGCTCCTGACCATCCGCGCGGACGACTCCTTCGACATGGAGGAGGTGGTGCGACGGTGGACCGACGACCCCGGCATGCTGGCCAAGGGGACGGGTGCCCTGCTGCACGGCCTGCTCGACACCGTCGTCGACGAGCACTTCGCCACGATCCAGGAGCTCGACGACGCGATCGAGGACCTCGAGGACGCGCTGTTCGAGGGGGACCGCACGACCCACGAGTTCGTCCGGCAGATCTACGGCCTGCGCAAGGACCTGGTGCGGCTGCGGCGGGTCGTGCTGCCCATGCGCGAGGTCGTCGGCGGCGTCCTGCGGCACCGGCTCGGGGAGGACCCCGCGCTCGCGCGGTCCTACGAGGACCTCTACGACCACGTGCTCCGGGCGGCCGAGTGGACCGAGTCCCTGCGCGACATGGTGACGACCCTGTTCGAGACCAACCTGTCGCTGCAGGACATCCGACTCAACCAGGTCATGCGCAAGCTCGCTGCGTGGGCCGCCATCATCGCGGTGCCGACCGCCGTCACCGGCTGGTTCGGCCAGAACATCCCCTACCTGGGGTTCGGCCGGCCACTTGGGGTCTGGCTGTCGGCCGCGATCATCCTCGGCGCCGCCGGCGGGCTGTGGCTGCTCTTCCGCCGGCTCGACTGGCTGTAGCCGGCAGTGCCCCCGCCCTCG
>JBAUUB010000011.1:0-1618 GCA_049582485.1 Dermatophilaceae bacterium | reverse complement strand
GAACAGGTAGCCACCAGAATGCGCGAAGCCGCCCAGCGCGACGTGCACAGCGATGTGGTTCACCGCGGCCATGGTCGAGACCAGGGCAACCGCGACCACGACCCGGTCCGCGAGCAGACCGACACGGAAGGCGAGCCATGCGATGAGATACACCACGGCGAGCCCGAGGGTGGGCCAACCAGCCCCCGGCTCATCGAAGGCGAAGAACAGAGCCGCGAATCCCGCGGTACTGATGGCCGCCGACATGCCCACAAGGTTGACCAACCGGCGGACCGTTGCAGGATCCTCGATGGTAGCGACCAAGCCCGCCGCACCCGCTACCACGCGAGCTGGTACGCGGTCAGAGGGCGTTGAGCTCATCACGCCCTGACTTCCATGCGAGAAGTCAACGGTTCAGGCATCGAACTGTCAACGGCGGGTGAGGAGTGTGCTGAACACACCAGTTGACGCCCCAGCCTGGGACCATGAGTGTGTCCTTCCGCCGCCTGTCGACCCTGTCGCGGGCGGTGATCACCTTGCCGGAGCGGACCGGCACCATTGGTGACGGGCAACTCTGACGAGCCCAAGGACAAACTGGTGGGTGCCAACCCCCACGGCGCTGTTGAGTACTCCCAGGACTGCCGCGGCGATGGCCTCGCCTGGGGTGGTGATCACGTCCTCAGCCCAGAGCAGTGTTGGCCACAGGATGGTCGCTGCGACGAGCGCTGACTTCCACCATCGACCGAACACGAGGCCGAACAGGATCATCGTGGGAATCACAGCGCGCCTCCTCCCTCAACATCATCAGGCTCCGCGGACGACGACTGGCACGAACCAGCCAGTTCGGTCTCGCGGAGGTCGTCGAGACGGGCGAACGTGGTCATTTCGGCAGGGCGGAAGATAGCGTCGAACACGTCGAGGTCTTTCGTGATGGGCCGGTGTAGGAACCTCCATCATCGGAAGGCTTCGACCCTCACCCAGGCATCGACGCGCCGCCCGCGACCACACCCCCGCTGCACCCTCGATTGTGATGAGCCCCAAATCGACCGAGCGCATCGGCACGCTCTCGCCTGGTGTCGAGACGCGGTCAGGACTGCGCGGGCGTGAGCAAGGAACGTTGCATAGATGACGGCCCTACTCGTGGTCACGCGAAGTAGAACGGCGCCCTCGGCCCTGTGTCGGTTGACGTCCACGTGGGTACGAACAGCGCGACCCCTGCCGTGGCGTCGTGGCTTGCGGAACGCATCGACCCTCGGCCAGTGACCCTGCCGCGGGTCGCGCTCGAGTCGACTACTGCGCGGTGCTCGATCACCATCGATTCGTGTACGTGCTGGGTGAGCGACGCCGCTACGAGTCGGAGCGAACCGCGCTGAACAGTTTCGAGGTGCGAACCCATTCATCCCATGGTGCACTTACTGGTAAGAACCGGTTTCTGCACGAGGACCGGCTGCAGTCGAAAGGATTCCAGATGCTCAAGAGGCCCGCGCGATTCGTCGCTGCGCTCGGTGCCGCGGCCGCGATCGCCGCCACCCTCGCAGCACCTGCTGGCGCCACCGTCTCCACGACCCCGGGGACGGGTTACTCTCGGGCCGCGGTAACCCCGCTCGATCACAACCTCCGGTGGATTGCTTGGGACGAC
>JBAUUB010000010.1:0-9478 GCA_049582485.1 Dermatophilaceae bacterium | reverse complement strand
CCCTCATACAGACCGCATAACAACACGTGTCTCGATCGGCTTGACACCTTCCGGTTGAGACAGAGGATGAAGGCCCCGAGCCGCGGCAAGCGACCGGGGCCTTCGCCGGTGGCGACAGACTGCTGCTGCGGCGCATCCGGAACGGTGGACCCAAGCCCTGTGGGGGACCGGCTGGTGATGACCCTGACCGGCCTGGGCATCGCGACACCCTGCTCCCCACCCAGCAGGCCCACCTGCCCACGCACGAGCCGATCGTCGCTGGACGGCCGACCACGACAACCGCCCGTCTCGGCTCCGGGCTGACATCCGACGCGCGACGGGCAGACGACAGGCCGAGACGGACCGGGTCAGTCGTGGGACATCTGGTCCACGCATACGGCGACCGCGAGAATGAGCGGCACGTCCTGGCCCTGGGCCAGTTGGATCCCGTAGGTGTCGCGGACGCGGAACCACTTCTTGGAGACCTCAGCGACCTTCTGCCCGTCGCGCTCGATCTCGTACTCGTGGTCGACGATGTTGCCGTGCGCCTTGAGGTCCTCACCACCATCGACGTCCACGATGTAGTGGTCGCGGATGCCGATCAGACGCTTGTGCACCGTCGCTCTGGTCGATCCGCGCTCGATGGTCATCTTGTCCCGCACGCTGAGCTTCTTCTCCTGGATCTTGGAGAGCTCGTTCCCACCGGCATCCTCGAGGATGAACGTGTCGCGAAGCCGCACCGCCTTCCCGTTGACCTTGTAGACCCTGTTGCCGTTGGCGTCCTCGATCCAGAAGTCGTCTCCGATGGCGAACATCTTCTCGCGCATCTGAAACGTCGGTCCGTCGAGCCCGCGGTTCCGCAGTCCCATGACATGTCCTTTCTCCGTGAGCCGTGGGGACTCATTCCACTCCTGTTCCTTGGCCGTCGCATCACCTCTCGAGGGCGATATGCGGACCCCCGCGCCGGGGCGGACGCCGGAGCCGACGACCCCCGGGTCCGACCCTCGCACTCACGGTCGTCGAGCGTCATGCCTGCGCGTCCGTGGCGGGGAGTCCTGCACGGCCTCGGAGCGGAACCGCGCGGCGATGACGATGACGCCCAGCGCCGCCCACGCGAGAATGACCGCGATGTGGTCCCACGGGAAGGGACTCGCCACGCTCGACACGGACTCGGTCATCGCCCGCGCCGCATGCCGCAGCGGGAACACCCACGACACCGCCTCGAGGGCGTCCGGCAGATCCACGCCGGCGACGAAGACGTCGGAGATGAAGCAGAGCGGAAGCAGCGTGCCGAGCGTGGCTGCGAGCACGGCCTGAGCGCCGTGGACGAGCGAGACGACCCCCAGTCCGACGATGGCGAACGTCGCCGTCGACAGGACGAACACAAGAAGACCGGTCGGCCACCCCGGCGGGACGGGGGGCGAGTACATCAGCCCGGCGAGGACGACGATGCCCGCCAGTGTCAGCAGCGAGACGGCCAGAGCGGCGACGACCCGCCCCGCGAGCACCACCCCGGTGGGCAACGGAGTGCCCCTGGTCCGCTTGAGCACTCCGCGCTCGCGCTCCTCGGCCAACCCCTGGGGCATGTTGACGAAGGACGTCACGGCCGAGCCGTAGACCGCCATCGTCGCTGCGAAGAAGCTCCCGAGAAGCAGGCCCCCGCCGAGGTCGAGATCACCGCCGCCGTTGACCGTCGGGATGATCGCCACCAGCAGGAGTGGGAAGGCCATGGCGAAGAAGACCGAGGACGCGTCTCGCCAGAGGATCGCCCGCGCGTGTGCTACCTGACCGGCGAGGAGGCTCGCGAGGGGCGGCCGTGCCGACCGCCGTGGCTGTGCGTCGGCGGCTCGGGCGCGGGGGTGAGCCGCGAGCCTCGGCGCCGCGGACCGCTCGCGTCCGGATCGCAGCGCCCACAGCGCGACCGCCGATCCCGCGACTCCCCAGAGCGCGATCACTGCGAGGTGGTCCCACTGCAGGCCCGATCCGGTGGAGTACGGGTCCAGGGCGTCGGAGAAGACGGTGACCAGGTGCTTGAGCGGGAACACCCATGCGACCGAGTCCATCCAGGCAGGCGTGGTCCCGCTGACGATGAACACCCCTGAGATGAACGCCAGGACGATCGCGATGCCGTTCGTGACCGCGATGACGATCGGTGGCCTGGACAGCAGTAGGGCGAGGGCGATGCCCAGCGCCGCGAAGGTGAACGAGGACACCAGTAGCGTCACGACGACGGTGGCGAACGACCGACCGAACAGCTGGAGGTCGTAGGCGACGACGCCTACGACGAGGATGAGCGATACCGAGAGCAGGCCGAGGATCACCGCGGCCCCGATGCGGCCCCCGATCAGCGCCCACCGCGGAAGCGGCGTCCCCGTCTGGCGTTTGAGCACACCGGTCGCACGTGCATCGGAGAGTCCGGAGGCCAGGAACGAGAACGTGGCCATGATGACGCCGAACGACGCCAGCGCCGGCGCGAGGAACTGGACCAGCCGCACCCCGGTGCTCTCGTCCACGACGGCGTTGCCGATGAGCGTCGAGAGCAGGACGAAGAACACGAGAGGGAAACCGACGCTCAGGATCATCGTCAGGGGTTGGCGCAGGAGCGAGACGAGCTCATGTCGGACCTGCCGCGCCAGGACGGTCGGGCCCGCGTTGGGTGCGGTGCTCACGCCCGCACCTCCTCCGGACGGTCCGTGTCGACGAGGTCGAGATAGACGTCCTCCAGGCTCGGGCGCGTCAGGGTGAGATCCTCGAACTCCAGCCCGCGCTCCACCGCCCACGCCGACAGGGTGGCCACGTCCGCCGTCGGCGACGCTGTCCGCACCTCGACGTCGCTGCCGGCGACCCGTCGCTCGGTCCCCACCGTGGGCAGGTCCACCGTCGTGACCCCGGCGGGCAGCCGGAAGGAGATGATGGTTCCCGAACCGGCGCGCGCTGCCAGCTCCGCGGGGGTCCCGGCCGCCACCACCCGACCGTGGTCCATGATCAGCACGCTGTCCGCGAGGTGCTCGGCCTCATCCAGGTAGTGCGTGGTGAGCAGGATGGTCGCGCCGAGGTCCCGCAGGTCGTCGATGACCTCCCAGGCGTTGCGTCTCGCGGATGGGTCGAAGCCGGTCGTCGGTTCGTCGAGGAAGATCATCTCGGGGTTGCCCACGATGCCGAGCGCCAGGTCCAGTCGGCGCCGTTGCCCGCCGGACAGGGAGCGGACTCGGGCATCCGCCTTCTCCTCCAGCCCGGCCAACCGGATGACGTCGTCCACGGGGCGGGGGTGCGGGTAGTAGCCCGCGTGCAGCCGGATCAGCTCCCGGGGGGTGAAGGTCTCTTCGAAGCCCGCCTCCTGCAGCACGACGCCGATCCGTTCCCGGAAGGCGCGACCACCTGTCTGCGGATCCATCCCCAGCACCCGGACGGTCCCTGCATCCGGACGTCGGTATCCCTCGAGGATCTCGACGGCGGTGGTCTTCCCCGCACCGTTGGGCCCGAGGAGCCCGACCACCTCCCCGGTGTCGACGAAGAGATCCATTCCGTCCACAGCGATGACCGACCCGTAGGACTTGCGCAGACCGGTGACCTCGATCGCTCCCATGATGGTCGCCTTTCCAGGGCCGCCAGAACCATTCTCCCGCCGGTCCCGAGGTCTTCCCCCGGACGAGTGTCGGGGGTCACCCCGCCGGGAGCCGGATCCGTCGGCGCGCGGTCAGCGCCACACCCTGGATAGCATCGGCCCCACGCCGCCGACCGAGGAGGAGCCATGGCAGGGCAGGCTCGTGCGTACTGGTTGCGCGAACCGCGGGTCGGTGAGATCCGGCCGGTGGAGCTCACGGAGCCCCGTGCCGGCGAGGTGCTCGTGCGCGCGCTCAGATCCGGGATCAGTCGAGGCACTGAGCTGCTCGTCTTCCGCGGCGGTGTGCCGGTCGACCAGTACGACCTCATGCGGGCGCCGTTCCAGGAGGGCGAGTTTCCCGGACCGGTCAAGTACGGCTACCTGAGCGTCGGCGTCGTGGAGCGCGGGCCTGCGCGACTGCTCGGTCGCACCGTCTTCTGTCTCCATCCGCACCAGACGGCGTACGTGGTGCCGGAGGACGCCGTGGTCGTCGTCCCCGGCGACGTCCCGGCCGAGCGCGCGGTCCTCGCCGGAGCCGTGGAGACGGCGGTGAACGCGCTGTGGGACGCGGCTGCGACGGTCGGCGACCGCGTGACGGTCGTCGGAGCGGGGATGGTGGGGCTGTGCGTGGCCCGGCTGCTGGTCGGCATCCCCGGCACGGAGGTCACCGTGGTCGACGTCGACCCGTCCCGGGCGAAGGTGGCCGAGGCCCTCGGGGCCCGGTTCGCCCTGCCGTCCGCCGCCGGTGGCGGGCAGGACATCGTCGTCCATGCGAGCGCGACCTCCGCCGGTCTGCAGCGGTCCCTGGACCTGCTCGGTCCCGAGGGCACGGTGGTCGATCTGAGCTGGTACGGCGACTCCGACGTGACCCTGCGTCTCGGGGGCGCCTTCCACTCGGGTCGCCTCGGGATCCGCGCCAGCCAGGTCGGGACGGTGTCCCCGACCCGCTCGGCGCGCCGCACCACTTGTGACCGGCTCCGGCTGGCGCTCGAGCTGCTCCGCGACCCGGCCTTCGACGCCCTGTTGAGCGGCAGCTCGCCCTTCGATCGGCTCCCCGAGGTGATGGGGTCCCTCGCCGACGGCACCTTGGACGCGGTGTGTCACGTCGTCACCTATCCCGAGGGCGCGGCGCACGAGCGGACGACCGGCGGCGGGGACCGTGCTCGTGGCTCTCGTTCCGATTGACGAGCGACGTTCGACGAACGTACGAATGACGAAGGAGGTCGGCCGATGTTCAGTGTGACGGTGCGTGACCACATGATGGTCGCCCACAGCCTCCCCGGGCAGGTCTTCGGTCCCGCGCAGGGACTGCACGGGGCGACCTATGTCGTCGACGCGACCTTTCGTGCCCCGACCCTGGACGCCGACGGTCTCGTCGTCGACATCGGGGCGGCGTCCGCCGCACTCGCCGCCGTCGTCGGCGGGCTGACGTACCGCAACCTCGACGAGGACCCGAGTCTGGCGGGGCTGACCACGACGACCGAGCGACTCGCCCAGGTGGTCGCGGATCGGCTGGCGGACCGGATGAAGGCCGGTGAGCTGGGGCCGGTGGGCCATGTCGGCGTCATCTCGGTCACGCTGCACGAGTCGCACATCGCGTGGGCCTCCTTCGAGCGAGCGGTGTGAGCACCGTGCACGTCGTCGGCCCCGCAGCGGTATCCGACCCGTGGCGGCCCAGCGGAGGCAACACGTATCACCGCATGGTGTGCGCCGGTCTGGCGCAGCTGGGCTGGACCGTCCACGAGCGGCTTGTGGACGACGCTGCACGGCCCGGACAGGAGTCGGTCCTGCGTGGTTCGCTCGCCGGGACGCTGGACGCGATCCCCGACGGGGAGGTCGTGCTGCTCGACGGCCTCGTCACGGCGACGGCCGCACCGGTCGTCGCCGAGCACGCCGAGCGGTTGTCGCTGGCTCTGGTCGTGCACCTCCCGCACGGGCTCGACGGGGCCGGCGTCGCAGGCGCAGGACGTCGTGCCGCGGAGCAGTCCGTCCTCGACGCGGCGCAGGTCGTTGTCGCCACGAGTGAGTGGACTCGGGACTGGCTGGTCAGGACGTATGCGGTGGAGCCCTCGCGGGTCCACGTCGCGTCCCCGGGGGTCACGCCGGCCGAGCCGGCCGCACCGAGCGGCGGCGGACACCGGCTCCTGTGCGTCGGCGCCGTGACTCCCACGAAAGGTCAGGACATCCTGGTCGAGGCGCTGGCGGCGGTCGCCGATCTCGCGTGGTCCTGCCGGTGCGTCGGTTCGATGGACATCGAGCCCGACTTCGCCGAGCGCGTGGCTGCCCGGGGACGCACCCTGGGGCTCGGTACCCGGCTGACGTTCACGGGCGCTCAGCGCTCGGACGCGGTGGCCGCGGAGTACGCCGTGGCCGACCTGCTGGTGGTCGCCTCCCGCGGGGAGACCTACGGGATGGTCGTCACCGAGGCCCTGGGCCGCGCCGTTCCCGTCCTCGCCGGCGCGGTGGGAGGGATTCCGGAGGCCATGGGGGCCTTGTCCGACGGTCGGCGGCCGGGTCTGCTCGTCACGGCGGGCGATCCCGCCTCGTTCGCGAGGGCGCTGCGCGACTGGCTCTCGGACGACGCCCTGCGCGAGGATCTGCGGTCGGCCGCGGCGGCTCGGCGGGTGACCCTGCGCGACTGGTCCGACACGACTCGCCGGATCTCCGCGGCCCTGACGGGGGCCGCCGCATGACCACTCTCCCCGGCAGCGTGACCCCGCACTGGCTGCGGCTGCGCGAGCCGGCCGACGCGGTCGCCCGCTCCGTCCGGCTGGTGAAGTCCCTGCGTGATGCCTTGCCGGATGGCCAGACGCTCGAGATCCACGACATCGGCTGTGGGAGCGGGTCGATGGGCCGATGGCTCGCCCCCCTGCTGCCGACCTCGCAGCGGTGGGTGCTCCATGACCGCGACCCGGGACTGCTGGAGATCGCCACCAGCCAGCCGCCTCGGGATGGGCAGCGCAGCCGGCTCCCCGTCGAGACGGCGCCGGGTGACCTGACCGGGCTCACCGCCACGGACCTGGCCCGCGCCTCCCTCGTCACGACCTCCGCGCTGCTGGACATCCTCACGGACGACGAGCTCACCGTGCTCGTCGACCTGTGCGTCGCAGTCGGCTGCCCCGCGTTGTTCACGCTGTCGGTCACCGGGGTCGTCCGGTTCTTCCCACCGGATCCCCTCGACGCCGAGCTGGGCGCGGCGTTCAACGACCACCAGCGTCGCACCGTCCATGGCCGATCCCTGCTCGGTCCCGACGCGCCACGGCGGACGGTCGAGCTGTTCGTCAGCCGCGGCGCCGAGGTCGAGGTCGCCGACAGCGACTGGCGAGTGGGGGCCGAGAGCCGGGAACTGGCCGAGGAGTGGCTGCTCGGCTGGGTGCACGCAGCGTGCGAACAGCGACCGGAGCTGAACCGATCCGCAGGGGCCTACCTCGACCGGCGCCGCGAGCAGCTCGCGCACGGACTGCTCGAGGTCACGGTCGCCCACGCCGACATCCTCGCGAGCCCCCGGAGGACGGGATGACCGGAGCACGGTGGCGGTGGGTGCGTCCGTTGGGCGGTGCGGTGATCCTCGCCCTGGTCGTCGCACAGCTCGGGGGTGCGGCATTCCGGGAAGGGCTTCGAGCCCTGGACGCCGGAACTCTCCTCCTGGGCGCGGTGATCGCCGCACTGACGACGCTCTGCTCGGCCTGGCGGTGGCGGCTCGTCGCCGACCGGCTGACGGTCGGACTGCCGCTGTCCACGGCCGTGGCGTCGTACTACCGGTCGCTGTTCCTCAACCTCACCCTGCCCGGTGGGGTGCTCGGCGACGTCGACCGAGGCGTCCAGCACGGTCGCAGGGTCGACGACGTCCGCCTCGCGCTGCGGGCGGTGGCCTGGGAGCGGGTCTGCGGACAGGTCGTCCTCATCGGGCTCGCTGCCCTGGCCGCGCTTCTCACCCCGGTTCCCGGGCCAGCACTGGCCCTCGCAGTCGCGACGCTGGCGCTCATCCCGATCATGGCGGTCCTCACGGTGCGCACCGCCCGTGCCGGCGGCCGGAGCATCCCGACGCGGGTGGCGGCGGTCGCGCTCGCCGACGGGCGTTCGCTGCGCTCCCCGGGCGTGGTGGTCGGCCTCCTCGTCTCGTCACTGATCGCCATCGCGGGCCACGTGGCGATCTTCGTCGTCGCCGCGCGTGCGGTCGGGACCGCGATGGCGGTCCCCCACCTGATGACCGCCGCGGTCCTCGTCCTGCTCGTCGCCGCAGTGCCCATCAGCCTGGCCGGGTGGGGACCACGCGAGGGTGCGGCGGCCTGGGTCTTCGCCGTGACCGGGGCACAGGCGAGCGAGGGGCTGGCGGTCTCCGTCGCATACGGAGCGATGGTCCTCGTCGGTGCTCTGCCCGGCCTCCTCGTCATCCTCGCCCGTCGGTCCCGGACCTCAGGGGTGAGCGTCGGTGCCTGAGCTGCCCTACACGGTTCTGAGCTGTGCCATGTCGCTCGACGGATATCTCGACGACCGCACGGGGCGGCGACTGGTCCTGTCCAACGCCCAGGACCTGGACCGCGTCGATGCCGTGCGCGCGAGCTGCGACGCCATCCTCGTGGGCGCCGTCACCGTGCGCACCGACAACCCGCGCCTCGTCGTGCGAGCCGAGGCCCGCCGGGCCCGGCGCGTCGCCGAAGGTCGGCCGCCATCTCCGCACAAGGTGACGGTCACGCGACACTCGAGCCTTGACCCCGCCGCCGCGTTCTTCGCCTCGGGTGACGGCGAGAAGCTCGTGTACTGCGCGACCGAGTCCGCGGCCCGGATCCGCCGTGAGCTGAGTGAGGTGGCGACCGTGGTCGATGCCGGACCGGCTCCGCGGATGACCACGGTCAGCGCCGACCTGGCCGCCCGAGGGGTTCGCCGGCTCCTCGTCGAGGGTGGACAGGCCGTCCACACCCAGTTCCTCACCGGCGGTCTCGCCGACGAGCTGCAGGTCGTCGTCGCCCCCTTCTTCGTCGGCGACTCGCGGGCCCCGCGTGTCGTCGGTGACGGGGACTTCCCGTGGAACCGCGACCGGCGCGCCCGCCTGGCCGACGTCTGCCGCCTCGGTGACGTCGTCCTGCTTCGGTATGCGCTCTCGGACCGGTTCGAGGCGCAGACCGTTGGAGATGACTGGTCATGAGCCGAGATACCGCCGGGGTCGGGGCCTGATCACGTGTCAGCCGAGGTCAGGACGGCAGGAGAGTCGGTCGACGCAGCCCGCCCGACCGAGGTGCGCCCCGGTGGGCGGATGCCGTCGAGGGCACCGGTCGCGATCGCGGTCACCCTCGGCCTCCTTGCTCTCGGGGGCCTCCTCGCCGCCCTCGCGCACCTCGTCGGGCTGGACCCGATCGCGGTCGTCATCGGATCGGCCTGCGGGGTCGTGCTGAGCGCGGGTCTGGTCGGGGCCGCCTCCGCTGCCGGCACGACCGGCCTGGGGCCGGCGGACGGTGTCACGGCGGTCCGTGCGGTCCTGGCCTGTGGCGTGGCGGCCCTCACCGTCGAGCTGGTCGCTGATCGTTCCGTGACCTCCGCCATCCTGCTGCTGGCGGTCCCCGCCCTCGTCCTCGACGCCGTCGACGGGTGGCTGGCCAGGCGCACGGGAACGGCGACACCACTGGGTGCCCGCCTGGACGGGGAGGTCGACGCCTTCCTCATCCTGGTGCTCAGCGTCGGGGTCGGCTCGATCCTCGGCTGGTGGGTCCTCGCGGCGGGTCTGGCGCGCTACGTGTTCGCGCTCGCCGGGCATCTGCTGCCCTGGATGCGGCGTCCTCTCCCGTACCGCTACTGGCGCAAGGTGGTCACGGCGGCTGTCGGGATCGCCTTAGTCGTGGCCCTCGCCGGCATCCTTCCGGCATGGGTCGCGGCTGCCGTCGTGGGCATCGCGCTCGC
>JBAUUB010000009.1:0-3424 GCA_049582485.1 Dermatophilaceae bacterium | reverse complement strand
CCGCCACCGCCACCGCCACCGCCGGGTCCCTGCACAGCGAGGGCCGAGGCCGGGGCGACCAGAGCGGCGGCAGCAAATGCGACGAATGCTCGTACAGTCTTCGAGCCATTCATGAGGCGCTCCCATTCCAGCGTCCTACGACGCGTCCCTGGGCGGGGACCGGGCGGGATCCTGGTGAGACCGTGCCCACGAGAGTCCCCGTCACTCCTCAGCCTGCACCCCCCCGACCCGCGTCGCCACCGCTGGCGGCATGACCTTCATCACGTCAGGAAAAACCATGCAGCACAGAGGAATTCACTGACTACAGATCTACTTCCGGTGCGCTATCAACCGTTCGGACGATGAGACGTGGACAGCAGCGCGTCAGCTGCCGGTGAACGTGGCCTTGCCGGGTCCGTTCTCGATGAAGGAGTGCATGCCGGCCGTCTGGTCGTCGGTGGCGAACAGGCCGGAGAAGAGCATCCGCTCGATCTCCAGGCCGGACTCGAGGTCGACCTCCAGGCCGCGGTCGACCGCCTCCTTGGCCGCGCGCAGAGCCAGCGCCGGCCCGCCGACGTAGGGCTCGACGCGGGCTCTCGCCGCGGCGTAGACGGCCTCGGGCTCCTCGCTGTCGACCACCTCGTCCACGAGCCCCATCGCCAACGCCTCGTCGGCGGAGACGAACCGGCCCGAGAAGATGAGCTCCTTGGCTCGTGCGGGTCCCACCAGGCGCGCGAGCCGCTGGGTGCCGCCGGCACCCGGGATGATCCCCAGCAGTATCTCCGGCTGGCCGAGGCGAGCCTGCTTCGCCGCTACCCGGAAGTCGCAGGCCAGGGCGACCTCGCAGCCGCCTCCCAGCGCATAGCCGGTGATGGCCGCGACGGTCGGCTTGGGCAGTCGGGCCAGCGCCCGGGTGAAGTCCTGGAGCAGCGTCGAGTGCTCCGCCATCTCGGCGTGGGACATCGCCGCCATCTCCTTGATGTCCGCCCCGGCGGCGAAGACCTTCTCGCCGCCGTACACGATGACGGCCGCGACGTCGCGGTCGGCGCCGACCTCGGCGCACGCGGCCGCGAGCGCGCCCTGGATCTCGGCGTTGAGGGCGTTCATGGGAGGTCGGTCGAGACGGAGGGTCGCGATGCCTCCGTCACGCTCGACCCGGACCAGGTCACTCACGCGTCTCACCCCCACTTCCACCCTCGCCGGCATCCCGGCTCTCGGCACCGGGCGCCCCTGGGAGGTCGGTGGCGTCACCCGCACTGGCGTCGGCTACGGCCTTGCGCTGCTCGGCGATCCGCTCGGAGAGCTTCATGATCCGCTCGTGCCACTGCTGGACCGTCGCGAGGGTGATCTGCACGCTCACCGACACGAGGTTCTTGACGGCTTTCGTGTCGGTGACGAGGTGTTCGGAGGTGACGACGAGTGCGTCGTTGCCGATGCCGGTCTTGACCATCGTCATCGACAGGTTGATGTCGTTGCACACCGAGAGCTGCATGACCTTGTCCTGGGGCACCGGGTCGGCCAGCTGCCACTGACCGAAGACCCGCATGATCTTCACCTCGGACTCCAGGCACCTCACGAACATCTGCTGATCGTTGGCCTTGAAGGCGACGTCCCCCTCCTTGTCGACGTTGGGCTCGAGACCGAGGTCCTGGAGGGCGTCGATGACGAGCCCGCGCAGCGGGTGCTCATCCGGGGGTGGTGGGAAGCTGGGCAGGGCGGTTGGGTCACTCATGCGACCCACCGTATCCCCGCGGCCGCATCGCCGGGTCGCCGTCCCTAGGATGGGTCACCATGTCGCCGCCCGCGCGTCCCCGCGACCCACGCTCCCCCCGCGATCTTCCACCCCTACCAGGCGTGACCCTGCGCGACGGTGGCGCCGACGTGTCGGTGTACGCCGGCCACGCGGACGGCATCGACCTCTGTCTCTTCGAGCCTGGCGACGTCACCGGGGAGAGCGAGCGCCGCATACCCCTTCCTGAACGGGCCCACGGCTGGTGGTGGGGTTTCGTCGAGGGCGTGGGGGCGGGACAGCGGTACGCATTACGTGCCCGGGGCCCGTGGGTGCCCGATCTCGGCCTGCGCTACAACCAGAACAAGCTGCTCCTCGATCCGTACGCACGTGGCATCGAGGGCGCCGTGCGGCTCGGCCCGGAGTCGTACGCCCACAAGGTGCGCCGGAGTGACTGGCGCGGCGACGGGCAGATCCCGTCCGCGCTGGACTCGGTCGCGCACATGCCTCGTGGCGTGGTCCTCGAGAACGGGTTCGACTGGGGCGAGGACCGCCCACCGAAGACGCCGCTGACCGAGACGATCATCTACGAGGCCCACGTCAAGAACCTCACGATGCGCCACCCAGCCGTTCCGGCGGAGCTGCGCGGGACCTACGCCGGCGTGGCACACCCCGCGGTCATCGAGCACCTGCAGCGCCTCGGAGTGACCGCGGTCGAGCTGCTGCCGGTCCAGGCGTTCGCCTCCGAGCCCCACCTCGTGCAGCGCGGCCTGACCAACCACTGGGGATACAACACCCTCGGCTTCTTCGCTCCGCACGCCGCCTACGCCTCGACGTCCGACCCGGCCGGAATCCTGGCCGAGTTCAAGGGCATGGTCAAGCTGCTCCACGAGGCAGGGATCGAGGTCATCCTCGACGTCGTCTACAACCACACGTGCGAGGGCGACGCTTACGGCCCGACGTACTCGTGGCGCGGGCTGGACAACCGGGCCTACTACCGGCTGGACGACCGAGGTGTCGACGTCGACTTCACCGGCTGCGGCAACAGCCTCAACCTGCGCCACCCGATCGTCGCCCAGATGGTCCTCGACTCTCTGCGGTACTGGGTGAGCGAGTGTCACGTCGACGGCTTCCGGTTCGACCTCGCCGTCACCCTGGGACGGGGCCGGACCAGTGAGTACGACCCCGACCACCCCTTCCTGGTCGCGCTCCGAGTGGACCCGGTGCTCTCCCGCGTCAAGCTCATCGCCGAGCCCTGGGACGTCGGTCCGGGCGGCTGGCGAACCGGACAGTCTCCGCCGCCCTTCCTCGAGTGGAACGACCGGTTCCGGGACTCGGTGCGCACCTTCTGGCTCAGCGACGTCCGTGCGGCCCAGCACGGTCACACCGGGCACGGGGTGCGCGACCTCGCGACCCGGCTCGCCGGCAGCCAGGACCTCTTCGACGCCCGGGACCGCGGACCCCTCGCGTCCGTCAACTTCGTCACGGCCCACGACGGGTTCACCCTGGCCGATCTCACTGCATACAACCGCAAGCACAACGGACCGAACGGCGAGGGCAACCGGGACGGCACCGACGACAACCGCTCGTACAACCACGGCCGCGAGGGATGGGCCGACGCGAGCGGCTCGATCCTGCGCGACCGCCGCCGGTCGATGCGCAACCTGATGGCGACCCTTCTCCTGGCCAATGGGGTCCCGATGCTCAATGCGGGGG
>JBAUUB010000008.1:0-4371 GCA_049582485.1 Dermatophilaceae bacterium | reverse complement strand
GGTATGCGGTGCTCGCCCAACTGCGCAGGTCTCCGGTCGAGGGGGCCCGAGTCAGACGCGTCCCTTGAGCAGCGCGCGGTAATAGACGATCGGCTCGAGATAGCGGTCGAACGCCCAGAGTAGCCGTCGCGGTGCGGTGAGATCGATGAACGAGACGGTGGGCTGAGGCTTGCCGTCGCGGTCGAACTCGGCGAGCAGGAGGCGTCGACGGTCCACCGTGATCGGAATGATCGTGTAGCCGTCGTACTCACGCAGCACCTGCCCCGACCTGCTCCGCCGGATGTTGTCGGCGAGCACGTCGACCTGCTTGCGCAGCGCTCCGCCCGACGGACGGGTATCGACGGCCGCCGCATCACCGAGTGCCCATACTCGGTCGAGTCGTCGGTGCCTTAGCGTCCGCGGGTTGATGTCGACGAGGCCCGCCGCCTGATCGCCCGCGAGCGGTGCGAGCCACTCCGGCGCACTGTAGTGCGGCACCACGAAGGCCTGTTCGACGTCCGAGATGACCTCGTCCGCGCCGTCGGCTCCAAGTGTGATCGTGCGAGCCGCCGGGTCCATATCGGTCACAGTGGACCGATGGTGGACTGTGACCTGGAAGCGCTCCAGGCCCTCGCGGAGGTGCTTCTCGACCGACGGCACGTCCAAAACGGCTGAGTACGGTGTCACGAGGTGGACGTCGATGTCCTGGAGCACGCCCTCGCTCTTCCAGTGGTCGCAGGCCATGAAGAGCGGCTTCAGCGCGGTGCCGCCGCACGGCGCCGGCTCCGGCGGGACGGTGAAGACGACCTTGCCGCGACGGGTTCGTTGGATCGCGGTCCAGGTCGACTCCGCTGTCGAGCTCAGGTGCGCGGTGGTGGACCACCCCTGATGCATGGCCGCCTCGAGCCCCGGGATGGCGTCGAGGTGGTGTTCGAGCCCGGGCGCCAGGACCAGGTCTGCGTACCCGATGCGTTCACTCCCGTCGAGCTCGACCTCGTGTGCCTCGCCGTCGACGGCGACAGCCCGGCCCTGGATCCAGGTGCAGCCACCAGGGATGACGACACGCTGCGGTTTGGTCAACCGATCGAGGTCCGCCTGCCCTCCGGCCACGTAGTTCAGCAGGGGTCGATAGCGATGCACCGGGCCCGGCGCGATGATCGCCACGTCCTCGAACCCGAGTCGGCGCAGCCGGGCTGCGAGGGAGATCCCGGCGTTCCCTCCCCCGACGATGACGATGTCGTGCGTTCGATCCATGTCCCCTCCCGTGTTCGGTCCTGCCACTGGACAGCAGCAACTGGCCTTCCAACCTAGCCGCGCGTGCGCCCTCGGGACCCGGCCCCGCGGGGTCTGCTGAGAATCTCAGACACGCGCGTTGGCCTGCGCAAACTCCATGAATGACACCGGCTCACGCTCGAGGACGGAGCGGACGTCGTCGGTCACCCCGCGGCGGAGCCGAGCCGGGAAGCCGTGTAGATCGCAGTGGTGACGGCGACCATGCCGAGAGACATGTGCAGTCGACGGTGGGCATGCACGACATAGCGCGGCATCCCGGGTGCGGTGTACCGGATCTACCGACCGAGCACGTGGTTGAGAGTCGCGGCGACCTCCGAGTAGGTGAGCGCCTCGGGCCCGGTCGGCGTCCAGATCGAGGCCGCTGTCACGCAGCCAGCTCTCGAGAGCGGCATGCGGGACGAAGCGGTTGCGGCCGGCTCCCTGCAGAGGCAGTAGCACGACCTGGCGAACGCCGCCTCTCCGCATTGCATCAAGGGAGGGAATCATCTGTATCCGTGGGCGGCCCAGTTGCGGAGGCCGCACAGGAAGACGCTCGCGATCCCGTCGGACGCGCTCCACGTCGTCGACTCGAGCATGATGCCCACCGCTCGACGGCCTCGTCGAAGATCGTCCGAGCGGACCTGGCGACGTTCATCGTCGACGTCATCGACGACGGCAGCTACGTCCGACAGGCACCCTTCGTCGCCACGGCCCGCTGAACGGTCAGAGCCCGAGTCGTGCCGCGACCTCAGGCCCACCCATCTCACGCACGAGCTGGGGTGGTCCGACGACCACCAAGCGGTCGGTCGCCCGGGACAGGCCGACGTAGAGCCGCTCCCGCGAGCGTTCGCGCACGGCCGAGTCGTTCACACACAGCACGACGACCCGTCGCTCGAGACCCTTGCAGCCGAGTACGTGTCCGTAGAAGACGAGATCCGTGTCCCAGAACGTCGACCAGTACCCGTTCTGGCCGAGCGTCTCCTGCAGGGCCAACTGCTCGGGATGCCGCGCGCCCGTCGTCAGCAGCATGATGTCTTCGGGGCGCCAACCCTCCTCCAGCAGCGGGTCTATCCGGTCATCGGCGGTATCGATCGCCTCCCCGACCTCGCACGGCACGAAGGTGACGTCCGGGCCGTCGCCGCCCCGCGCATACATCCGCATCGGCGCCAGCGGGACGAAGACCTCGGCGATCTGCTTGGTGTTGCGCAGATTGTGGTCGAGCACGAGCGGAACAAGAGGAAAGGGCGGACGGCCGAAGCGGGCGAAGACGCGCTGATTCTCATCGCTGTACGCGAACAGGCCGCCCTGCTCCTCGTCACGCAAACACCGCACCATAGGCGTCCACCAGTCGTCCGCGAAGTCCTGCGCCTCGTCGATGACCAACGCATCGAACCGCTTCTCCGGAGGCAGGCCCTTTGCCAGCTCTGCCATATGAGCAGGAAGCCGCTCCTCCCAGAACCGCACGTCGTCGCGGCCACCGAACTCGGTCACGCCGAGGTAGCCGGCAAGCTCCTCGAACGTGCCGACGAACGCAGGTCGCTCGCGTCGCGGCACCGTGGCCAGAGATCGTGCGAACCACTGCGCAAGACCGATCGAGTAGCAGACCAGAGCCACCCGCTGTGACTTCAGACCATGCATGCCGCGGGTCAGCTGACGGGCCTGGGTCATCGCCAGGACAGTCTTGCCGCTTCCTGCTCCCCCGCGAACCTCGACGCGCTTCAGCAGCCTGGTCACGGCGAGGATCGACGCCTGCTCGACCGTGAGCCGGTCCGCGCGACTCTCCCGCTCGTCCGCCTCCGCGAGAAGGGTCCGCTGTGGCAGAGATCGCCCGCGGAGGATCTCGACGATGAGGTCGCAGTCGTCATCGCTCGCCACGCGATGACCGCTCTCCTGCAGAGCCGCGATGTCGTAGAGCCGGCCTGCGAGATCCTTCTGATCGCTGCGCCCGTGGACCATCCACCGCGGACAGTCCGGCGTCGCGAAGTCCTCAGCCACCTCGGTATAGGGCAGCGCGACGGCGTGGCCGAACCGGATCCGGGAGCGGCTCGAGTTCTTCCAGCGCGGGTCCCTCTCGATGTATGCGCGAAGTGCGTACTTTCCATCCCTGGCCTGGTCCACGGGATGGATCGCGCGGCGCCTCCCGCCCGAGCCGGTGAGCCACGTGCCGTCCTCGTACGACACCACACCGCCCTTGACCTCGACGACGACGACGCCCACATCCGGCATGAGGACGACGAGGTCCAGCTCGTGGTCCTTCTTCTCATCCGTGAGACGGACATTGGCGAGCAGCGTCCAGTCCTCATGGGCCTGTCGGCGGAGCCGATCCCACACCTCGCGCTCGGAGTCGGTCCGGAACTGCGGTTCCTCAGGACTGACTCTCGGACCCTCCCCGCCCACGTTCGACCTCCGCTTTCCCGTCACCACTGATCGCAGCCCAGTCAATCAGGGCGGGCATGCTGAGCCGAAGACGACGCACCCGGCCGAGATCGATGGCTCGTTGGTCGACATAGCTCCGCTCGGTCGTGGCGAGGTTGACCAGGGCGGCGTCTCCTTCCTCAGGCTCATGGCTCCACATGCACCAGAACTTGAGGCCCCGGTCCTCCGTGTAGAGGTAGAGGTTGGTCGAGGAGCAGTAGACGCCGGGCTCACCGCGTCGAGCGTCGCACCGAAGCTTGCGGCGCAGGATCGTCAGGGGCGATTGCGCTCCGCGCCCGCGGGCGTGCGGGCAGGGCAGGCGGTTCGACCGGGAACGGCGGCACGGGCTGAGGTGCATGCAAGCGACGGTAGGAGTCCCGGACCGGAAGTCACCCGGCCTGACCGAGAGCCCCTGCCCCTGCTGAAGTATCGGCTCGCTCCGTCTCCTGTCGTGGTGGTCTGGCGGGTGGTGGGTGGCTGGTGTAGGTGTGACCGGTGGGGGTGGTCAGAGTGACTTCGCGTCGCCGGGTCGCCGGTGCCGCCGTGTCCTCGGTCGGGTCGTGCTCGGTGAGGGTGGTGTCGGTGACTGCTGCGGTCCAGCCGGGTGCTTCTTTGGCGTGGTTGCACGCCGCGCAGACGCCGCGGCCGTTGGGGTAGCTGGTCGGGCCTCCCTGCCGGTGCGGGATGGTGTGGTCGATGTGCCGG
>JBAUUB010000007.1:0-25490 GCA_049582485.1 Dermatophilaceae bacterium | reverse complement strand
GCTCGCACCCCTGCCGACGGGGGTGGACGACATCGGCCGACGGCTGGGCCGGATCGCCGCAGCGACCAGCGCCGCCAAGGACGAGGCCCGCGCCCAGGGCACCTTCGAGCTGACTCGCAGCCGGTGGGGGTCGCGGGCGTTCGCGTGGCTGGCCCGGCGACAGCGCTTCATCGCGCTGTTCGTCACCAACGTGCGCGGACCGGGCCGGCCGATGCATCTGGCCGGCGCGCCGCTCCTGCGGGCCTGGCCGGTCGCGCCGATCCAGGGCAACGTGCGCTTCGGGGTGGCGGCGATGTCCTACGACGGACGGCTCGGCGTGGCCGTGCACGTCGACGCGGACGCCCTGCGGGTGGAGGTCGCCGGCAGGGCCCTGGAGGCCGAGCTGCGGCGCATCGGCGAGGGCCTCGGCTGAGTGGGCGGATGCGGCTGAGTCGGCGAGGTCGGCTGGGTCGTCCGGTGGATGCGGCGCTCAGGTGCCGGAGGCGTCCTGCTCCGCCCGCAACAGCGGCCGGTACCGCGCTCCCGCCAACAGGACGGCGATCAGACCCGCGCCGACCGGGACGGCGTACGCCGCATGCGCCCCCAGGTAGTCCACCGCGATACCGCCGACCGCCGCGCCGAGCGAGATCCCGATGAGGATGCCGGTGACGGCGATCGCCATACCCTCGGTCATCAGCGCCCGCGGAACGAGGTGCTGGGACAGGGTCATCGCCGTGATGAGCATGGGCGCCGTCGCGCATCCGGCCACGAGCATGACGAGGACGAGTCCCCAGAGGTTCCACAGCTCTCCGACGACCAGCGCGGGAGCCTCGAGGACGAACATGCCGACCGCCGCATACAGCAGTCTCCTGGTGAGCGAGAGGCGGAAGGTGATCGCCCCGAACACGATGCCGGCGATCGTCGAGCCGAGCGCGAACGAGGCCAGGATGACGGAGGACATCCGCGGCTGTCCCGCCTCGTCGGCGACGGCGACCGCGACGACCTCGTTGGCGCCGAAGATGACCCCGGTCATGACGAGCACGACGGCGACGGGCAGCAGGCCGGCGTGTCGGATCGCCAGGCCGGGCGGACGGTGCTCGCGGGCGGTGACCGGCGGCTCGGTGCTCTGGGCGAACAGGAAGGTGACCATTCCCGTGCCGAAGAGCAGGCTGGCGCCGAGCAGACCGGCCTCCGGGAACCAGGTCGTGGCGAGGAGCACGGCGAGGACCGGGCCGAGGACGAAGGACGCCTCGTCGAGGACCTGCTCGAAGGACATCGCCGTATGCAGCCGGTCGGGCCGGTCTCGGAAGATGTGCGCCCAGCGGGCCCGGGACATCGGCCCCAGCTCCGGGGTGATCGCCGAGATCGCGTATGCGAGGAAGACCGCCCCGATCGGCGCCAGCTCCGCGGACAGATAGACAGTGACGAGCGCACCCGTGACGGAGAGCAGGACGAACGGCAGCGCGGCCCGCCGTTGGCCGTACTTGTCGGCAAGGCGTCCGATGACGGGCCCCGCGATGGCGAGGACGAGGATCCCGACGGCGGAGACGGCACCGGCGAGGGTGTAGGAACCGCGCCGCTGGCTGAGCATCACGATGACGGCGACGCCGAACATGGCGCCGCCGGTGCGGGCGAGGATGCCTCCGAGCACGAACGGCCAGACGTTGGGGGCCGTGAGCACGGGGCGGTATGCGGTGAGCATTGCCGGCTCAGTATGCGGTTCGCGCCTCCGCGTTCGCCAACCGGTTCCGGGGTTCAGGGTTGCTGACTACCGTGCTGCGGTCTCGGCTCCCCTGCGGGGCCTGCGCCTCCTCGCCGAGCTCGGGATGCTCGCACGCCTGGCGCGCGAGGTCACAGGAGGTGCAGTGCCCGGTGAGGACAGGCCAGAACCGCTTCCCGGGCATGGCCCTGCTCGTCGGCTTGCACCGGCCCCAGGATGACCGGATAGCCCCACTCGTCGAGCAGGATCCGCTCCGGCAGCAGCTCGGCGCACAGCGCTCGACCCTCGCACCGGGGCCAGTCGACCTTGAGCACCTTCTCGCCCGAGTTCACAGCGCCTCCACCGTCAGGTCCGCGTGACACGAGCACCGCTGGTCCAGATGGCCGTCGACGTGGTCGTCCAGAGTGGTGAGCAGGGAGGCGACCAGACGGGCCGTCCCGTCGGGGTGCGCGCAGGCGCCGCGACCCCGGACCAGACCGGTCAGCTCCTCGATCCTGGCTCTCGTGTCCACACCGTTCACGAGCGCCCGGACCTCCTGGGCAAGGGCCGGGAGTCCGTTCCTGCACGGACCGCACCGACCCGCCGTCTCGGCGGCCAGGTAGGCGGTGTACCGCGCGGTCTCCGCGACCGGACAGGCGCCGTCCGCGAGCGAGAGCACCGATCCGGCACCCAGGGACGCCCCGATTCCGCGGAGGTGGGCGTTGGACCAGCGCACCTCGGCGACGTCGCGAGGGTGCACCCAGGCGCCGTGGAACCCACCGATCAGGAGGGGGGCGTCGAGTGCCGCGTCGCGGAGCGTCCGCCTGGCAGGCGCGCCGTGCTCGACCTCGACCACCCGGACTCCCGAGAACCTCCCGTCCGGCTGCGGCGGAGTGCTCAGCGTCAGAAGCGTCGTCCCCGGCTCCTCGGCGGTTCCGTACGAGGCATAACGCTCGGTGCCCCATCGGACGATCGCCGCGAGGTGCGCGAAGGACTCCGCGTTCGACAGCAGCGTGGGCCTGCCGCGGTGTCCGGCAACGGCCTCGGGAGCCCAGGACGTCACGGGCAGACCCGCGCGGCCGGCGATGAGCTCGAGGACGGCACGCGCCTGACCCGAGACGAACCTGGGCTCCGCCTCGTGCCAGTGCCAGCGGACGCCCTGGTCCTCGCGGTCGGCGACCGCGGTCGCGACGGCCAGGCCCGCCCACTGCCGGTCGGCTGCGGTCACGACGTGGACCGACCGGGCACCGAGGGCTCGGGCGGCGAGCACCGCTCCGTCGAGGACGAGGTGGGGGGCGACCTCGAGCAGCGCCGTGTCCTTGGCGCTGGCCGGTTCACCTTCGGCGGCGTTGACCACCACGACGGGCCGACGTCCGGGGAGCCTGCTGCGGTGCTCGAGCACCGTCTCGAGCTTGCGAGCCATCGGGAATCCGGCACCGCCGCGGCCACGGACCGCGAGCGGTGCGACCTGCGCGAGGAGCAGGTCCGGGCCGAGCTGGGGAAGCGGGCCGAAGCGGGACCGGTGTGCGGCGAACCCCGGACCCCCCTCGAGCCCCGAGAGCAGGAGCGGGCCGGGTGCCACCTCGACGAGAGCCGGGGGGCGGATCATCGTGCACCTCCACTGCCGGTGCGCAGGAGGTCCTCGATGCGAGTCGCGTCCTCGTCGACCGGCTGGCCTCGTCGACCGTCGTCCAGGCGGTGGGTGCCTCGGTGGCGCCGGCTTGCAGCCACGAGCCGTGCACCGACGGCCAGGGCCACGGCGGCCACGCACCCGGCGGTGATCGCCGCCATCCAGCTGCGGCCGGCATCGGTTCCGATACCCACGCCGTGGACGACACCTGCCACCCAGGCGGCGTAGGTGCTCAGGTGGACGAGGAACCACGCACGATGGGGCAGCCGACCGCGGGCGAGCGATGTCGCCGCGACGACGAGTGTGAGGTCGAGGGCCAGGGTGCCGAGACCCAGCCAGACGGGCTCGTAGGTCGCTCCGACCGGCACGATCGCGTGCCACCAGCGGATGTCGACGTATTCGTCGACGACGGCGGTGACCGCATGCGCGGTGAGGAGGAGCAGCGAGAGTGCGGCGAGAGTGCGGTGCAGACCCTGGGTGACGAAGCGCGGCCACAGCGGGCTGGCCCCCCGGCCGGTCGCGAGGACGCCGAGCACGACGGAGAGCGTGAAGAGGACGAGGAGGACGACACCGGTTCCGCGGTTGAGGTACCAGAGCAGGGGCGAGCTCATGGGGACACCTCGATCCCGGAGGCATCCCAGGCCGGAGTGGTTCGCACCCGGCCGTCCACGTCCACCAGTCGGGCCGCCACGTCGCGCGTGATCAGCCACGGCCACGCTGCGTCGCCGAGCACCATCGCGGCCGTGCTCGCCGTGTTCGCCGCGACTGCGGTGCGGCCCCAGGCGGTCACGGTGCGCAGTGAGCCGCCGGTCGGGGCGCCCGTCCGGGGGTCGACGAGGTGGTGCCACTGCCGGCCGCCCCGTGACCACCGACGGGCCGACGAGCTCGAGGTGGCAAGACCGCCGGCCCGGAGCCGCACCCTGGCGGGACTCCCACCCGCGGCGAGATCGGCGACGGTGCTGCCGAGGACGACGGGGTAGGCAGGTCCCGACCGGTCGTCCCCGCCGTCCGGCCCGGTGACCCGAACGTCTCCGCCCACGCTGATGAGCGTGGGAGCACCGACCTCGTGCGCGATGGCGAGAGCCACCAGGTCGGCGGCGAACGCCTTGCCGGTCGCGCCGAGGTCGAGTGCGGACCCGGGTGGCACACACACCCGGTCGTCCCCGATCCGCACGGAACGCCAGTCGCGCGGTGGCCGCGGAACCGAGGTGGGCGCGGGGTCGTCAGCCGGGAGGAGCGCGAACGTGCGGTCGTATCCCGCCGCGGTGAGTACCGTTCCGAGAGTGGGGTCGACGAGGCCGTCGGTCTCGTCCGCCGCCTCGAGCGCGACGCGGACTGCGGCGACGAGGAGGGGGGACACGGTGACGCCGTGGCCGGCGGCCCGGTTGGCGCGGCTGAGGTCGCTGTCGGCGCGGAATCGGCTACAGGCGCGGTCCACCTCGTTGAGGATGTCGACGGCGAGCGCCACGGCGATGGCCACCGCGTCCGGTGTGGTCCGCAGGTCCACATAGGTCCCCAGCGCGCGCCACGAGGCGGCGCCGAGGTCCGCGTCCACGGCGAGGACGGCTGGGTCGGCGGCGGTCAGGACCGTCATGACCCGGTGCTCTTCGCCGGCGGAGCAGGGGGAGGCGGGGGCGTGTCCACCCGGCCGGACGAACCCGCGGACGACGGTCGGCCGCCGACGGCGGCGCTGCCCGCGGAGGAGGCGCCGACCAGGACCTCGGGGCCGACGACGGTGCGCTCCGGTCGTGGCGTCGTCACCACGACCGGGTTCTCGGCGGCCCATTCGGAGAGTGCCTGCTCGTGCGCTCGGGCGGCTGCCGCCTCGGCCGCGCGCGCCTTCACGGCCGTCTCGTGCGCCGTCTCGTTCGCCACCGCGGCGGTGGCAGCGACGGTGCCGGCTCCCGTCGCGGCCGCCAGCGCGCCGCTGAGAACCTGCAGGAGCAGGCGAGAACGGTCGCGTTGAACGGGGCTCAGGAGGGTTCTCACGAGTCGGTCCTCACGAGGTCGGGGCAGGCACCGGACGGCACCACTGACCCCACGATCGGGGCTGCCTCGGCAAGAGCACCTCATCCGTCCGTTAAGGAACCGTCATGGCCGGCAACCGGCGGGCTCCATCGCCCGCTGGCGGCAGGCATCCGCACCGCACGCAGAGCGATCACCCCTCACAGCCGACGGTGCGGCAACGACGGCCGCTTGATCCGGTCTTGACATAGCGGCGAGGCGCCCTTGACGCGGAGGCGGCGAGTCTGGGAGCAGGTCCAGCCCCAGTCCGCTTCCGGAGGTCATCGTGTCGTTGTCCGCACCCATCGGCGCCGGTCTGCTCATCGGCGGCCTTGCCGCCTTCGCCGTGTACTCCTCGGCGGCACCCCTCGAGCAGGAGGCGGTCACCGCCCCTACCGCCGTGCCGACCGCCGCTCCGGTTCCGCGACCGACGGTGACGCTGATGGCGCCGGGATGCGAGTCGCCGGCCGTCCTCGTGCAGGGTGAGTGCCTCGTCACCTCGCGTGGACCCACGATCGCGGTCCCCGGACCCGGGTGGGGGTCCCAGACCAGCGACGACGACGGAGACGATGATCACCGCGACGAGGACGGAGACGATGATGACCACGACGACGACGACGGAGACGACGACCATGGAGACGACCGTCATGACGATGACGACCATGACGACGACTGACCGTGCCGACGACTCACCATGACGACGACTGACCGGCCGCAGAGCCGGCGGACCTCGTCACGGACGCGTCCGCGCCTCCGTGCCGATGGGCCGGCCTTCCTGCGCTGGGAGGGTGACGGTGACGTGGAGTCCGCCGAGGTCCGAGCGGTCCAGCCGCACGGACCCGCCGACACCCTCGGCCAGGCGGTGGACGATGGCGAGTCCGAGGCCGGTCGATCCCGCGTCGCTGTGGCCGCGTCCGCGGTATGGCCGGTGCAGACCGGGACCCGCGTCCTCGACGGTGAGGCCGACCCCGGCGCGTCCGGCGCCCTCGACCCGGTCGAGGATGACCGGCCGGACCGTCACGCGGATCTCCGCCTCCTCCGGCGTGTGGGCGAAGACGTTGTCCAGGAGGATGTCCACGATCTCCCGCACGTCCTCGGACGGGAGCCCCACCGGCGATCGCGCCGTCACGGTCGCGCCGGTGCGAGGATCGGCCACCGCGCCCTCGTCGACGGCCAACGTCAGTCGCCTCCCCTGGTCCTCGGCAAGAGGCGACCAGAAGGCGACGCGCGCCGCGACCACGGCCGGCATCTGGCTGGACCTCGGAAGCTCCTCACGCACGGAACGTCTGGCCTCACGCACGACGTCGTCGATGCTGCGCTGGAGCTCGTCGACATGGTCGCGCAGCCGACGGGCCAGCTCCTCGTCCGCGACGAGGTCGGTGTCCAGCCGAAGGGCCGTGACGGGGGTGCGCAGCCGATGACCGAGATCGGCGACGTTCTCGCGCTCGGCGGTCACGAGCTCGTGGATCCGATCGGCGAGCGCGTTCAGCGACCGTCCCAGCTCCGCGGTCTCCGGCGGTCCCCCCGGCACGGCGCGGGCGGTCGAATCGCCCTCGCGCAACCGGTGGGCGACACGGGCCACCTCGACGACCGGCTCGCTGGTGCGTCGGCCGAGCCGGAAGGCCGCTGCGACGGACAGGGCGACCAGAGCCACACCGAGCGTCCCGATCGTCACCCACGCCCCGAGGACCCCTTCGCGGAGCTCCTCGGTCGGCACCGTGGCGACCACCACCTCGAGACCGCGGGGGGTCGCAACCGGCACGACGGCGTCCAGGCCGTGATCCTGGTCGACGGTGAACGCACCCTGCTCCTCCCGGGCCCGCACGACGGCGGCCCAAGTGTCCCGGTCAAGGGTGTCCGCCGTGGCGACTCCGTCCCGGGCGAGCACCGTTCCGTCGGCCTCGACCACGACGACCTCCGGTCCGCGGATGCCGGCGTCACTCACCGTGCGGGCCAGGGTGTTCCGGTCCTCGAGGCTGGCCACGAGGGTCGCGACACTCTGAGCCTGCTCCCGAGCGCGGGTCGTCGCCCGGTCGGTTGCGAGGTTCGCGACGAGGAAACACAGGGGCACGATGAAGGCCAGCACGACCGCCGAGGTCGTGGCCGCCACGAGGAAGGCGATGCGGCGTGTCACGAGTCGGGGCCGGTGGCTGTCTCGGTCGGGTCGGAGAGCCGCACGCCGACGCCGCGCACGCTATGGAGGTACACCGGATGAGCGGCCGTCTCGCCGAGCTTGCGACGGAGCCAGGAAAGGTGCACGTCGACGGTGCGCTCACCCCCTCCGTACGGCTGGTTCCAGACCTCGGCCAGGATGTCGCGCTTGGTGACGACCTCGCCCACGCGACCTGCAAGCAGGTGGAGCAGGTCAAACTCCAGACGCGACAGGTCGAGCTCCGTCCCGCGCAAGGTCGCCTGACGCTTCACAGCGTCCACGACCAGGTCCCCGACCCGGAGCGGTTCCGTCGCACCATCGGCGGCAGTGCGCCGCAGAACGGCTCGGATGCGGGCCTCGAGCTGGTCCATGGCGAAGGGCTTGACGACGTAGTCGTCAGCGCCCGCGTCGAGGGCCCTGACCACCGACGGGTCGTCATCCCGGGCCGTCACGACGATGACCGGGGTTCGGCGCACCGCGCGGAGCATGGTGAGGAGGCTGTGCCCGTCGAGGTCGGGGAGTCCGAGGTCGAGGAGGATGACGTCCGGCTGCTCGTCGAGAGCCTGCTGCAGGCCGGTCATCCCCGACGGCGCGCTCGACACGACGTGGCCGCGGTCGGTCAGCGAGCGGATCAGGGACGAGCGGATCGCCGGGTCGTCCTCGATGACGAGCACGTGTGTCACAGTGGGCACACTATGGCAGAGCGGACGTGAGCGACGTGGGGATGCCACAACGCCGACTGCTGGCAATGGCCCTCGGATGGGTCGTGGTCGTCGTCGCTGTGGCCACGGTGACCTTCATCGTCGTCGACCGAGCGGGGCGGGGGGTCGGACAGGCGTCCGGAGCGTCTGCCCTCCCCGGCGGCACTTCCGCCACCGGGACCTCGCCCGCGCCCGCTCCGACAGCCACGGCCGGCTCACCAGGCCCGACCGGCACCGGCCCGACCACCCCGGCCACAACCGCCGGGGTGTCGTCACGCACGGAGTCCTTCACCACCGCGGGTGGCACCGTCGTCGCCTCCTGCGACGGGGACCAGGTCACCCTCGAGTCGATCACCGTGCGCGACGGCTGGCGGTTCGAGCAGGAGGCCGAACGGGGACGGCTCGAGGTGAAGTTCGAGAGCCGCCAGGACGACGACGTCGACGACGCCGAGCTCCGCCTCGCCTGCGTGGACGGCACACCGACCCCTGTAGACGACTGAGCCGCCCGAGTGCCCGGCGCGGGTGCGACGGTGAGTGGCGGTTCGCGCGGTGGCTAGGCTGCTCCGGGTGATGGCTGTCCTCCTGGCGGTCCGGTTCCTCGCCGAGCTGGGGATGCTCGCGTGCCTGGGGTTGGCCGGCTGGCGTCCGGGGGACTCATGGGCCGCATCGCTCGCGCTCGCCGTCGTCCTCGCGCTCGTGGTGTCCGGGATCCCCGGAAGCGACTGATCCGACGTGGCCGGACGGCACGCCCACCCACCCGAGGCCGACGGCAGGACTCCGCCGGTGGTCCTCGCCGTCGTCGCCGCTCTGCTGTCCGTCGTCGCCCTGGCCATGGCCGCGCTGTGGCCCGACGGGTCCCGCGAGCCGGTCGGAGCGTCGTCGGCCAGCCAGGTCACCGGCGTGGTGGAGAGCATCGATGGGCAGCCGTGCCCGGAGCCTGCGCCCGAGAATTCATCGTCCGGGCCCGAGGCCACCCCCGTCTGCGGGACCGCCGCGGTGCGTCTGACGTCGGGCGACCTCGAGGGAGACATCGTCTCGACCCCGCTCCCCGAAGGCGTCGGAGCCCCGACGATCCGTGAGGGTGACGGAGTTGCGCTGTCCTACGTGCCGGAGAACCCACCCGAGACGCGGTACGCCATCGTCGACCAGCTGAGGGGGGCCCAGCTGTGGGTCCTCCTCATCGCGTTCGTCCTCGCGGTTCTCGCCTTCGGACGGTGGCGAGGGCTCTCGGCGCTCTTCGGTCTGTCCGTGTCGTTCGCGATCATCCTCGGTTTCGTCATTCCCGCGATCCTCGACGGCAAGCCCCCACTCGCCGTCGCGATCGTGGGCTCCGCCGCCATCGTGCTCTCGGTCCTGTACCTCACCCACGGCCTGGGTGTGACGACGACCGTCGCGGTGGCCGGGACGCTGGTCAGTCTGGTGGTCACCGGCCTCCTGGCCGTGGTCGCCGTCGACGCGCTGAGCCTGACCGGCGCCGTGGACGACAGCGCCCTCGCGCTCGGCCAGCTCCAGGGCGTCGATCTGCGGGGCCTGCTCCTGGCCGGGATCCTGATCGGATCCCTCGGAGTCCTGGACGACGTCACGGTCACCCAGGCGGCCACGGTGCAGGAGCTGGCCGCGGCCAACCCCGACTACGGCGTCACCGAGCTCTACCGCTCGGCGATCCGCGTCGGCCGCTCCCACATCGCGTCCGTCATCAACACCATCGTTCTCGCCTACGCCGGAGCGTCCCTTCCCCTCCTCGTGCTCGTCGTCGCCCTCGACGACCCCCTCGGCGACATCATCACCGACCAGCTCATCGCCACCGAGCTCGTCCGGAGCGCCGTCGGCACCATCGGACTGATCTCCGCCGTCCCGATCACGACCGCCGCCGCCGCCCTCGTCGCCTCCCGGCAACGGCGCCCCCGGAGTAGCGTGGAGTGAATGCGGGCGTCGTTCGCCGGTCACGGTCGACCCGAGACACGCTATGCGGCAACGCCGTACGGCCATATCGCCTATCAGGCCTTCGGGTCCGGCGACCGCGACATCATCTTCATCACGGGTGCCATCACCAACCTCGACGCCATCTGGGACGAGCCCACCGCGGTGCGGTTCCTGGACCGGCTCTCCGACCTCGGCAGGGTCATCAACTTCGACATGCTGGGCTCGGGCGTCAGCGACCCGATCCCCGGCCGGTCGATGTGGCTGCCGCTCGAGGCGAACGTCGACACGGTGATCTCGGTGCTCGACGCCGTCGGCTCGGAGCGCGCCGTCGTCTACGGCGACACCGAAGGCGGCCTGTCGGCGATGATGCTCGCCGCGAGCTTCCCGCAGCGGGTCACCTCACTCGTCCTGGTCAACGCGTTCGCGAGGCTGATCTGGTCGGACGACTACCCGATCGGGATGCCCGAGCACGTCGCGGAGAGTCTCTCCGAGCAGTACTCCGACCAGCACGGCACGACGGGGGCGATGCTCGAGCTGACGGCGCCGAGCGTCGCCGACGACCAGCGCTTCCGCACGTGGTGGACGCGCTACCAACGACTCTCGGTCCCGCTCGGCCTCGCCCGAAGCACCTTCGACTGGTACCGGGAGATCGACGTGCGGGCCGCCCTTCCCCTGGTGCAGGCACCCACCCTGGTGGTGGCCCGACGGGATGCCCGCTTCCACCGCCTCGCCCACGGCGCCTACCTCGCTGAACACATCCCCGATGCCGAGCTGAGGGTCGTCGAGGGTGCCGACACCGTCCCGTTCCACGCCGGTGACGTGGGCCCCACCCTCGACGCGGTCGAGGACTTCGTGGCCGGGCGACCGGAGAGCGCCCGGACCGAGCGGGTCCTCGCCACCGTGCTGTTCACCGACATCGTCGGGTCCACGTCCCAGGCATCCCGGCTGGGAGACCAGCGGTGGCTGGACCTGCTTGCCGACCACGACCGGATCATCCGGTCGCAGGTCGACCGGTACCGCGGCCGGGTCATCAAGATGACCGGCGACGGGGCTGTCGCCACCTTCGACGGTCCGGCCCGGGCGATCACGTGCGCCGTCGCCATCACCGAGATGGTGTCCACGCTCGGCCTGCCGGTGCGTGCGGGCATCCACACCGGCGAGGTCCAGCTGCGCGAGGGTGACGCCTTCGGCCTCGGCATGCACATCGCCTCGCGCGTCATGGACCACGCGGCCAACGGCGGCATCGTCGTCTCGAGCACCGTCAAGGACCTCGTCGTCGGCTCCGGCATCCAGTTCGAGCCGTGCGGAGTCGTCGAGCTCAAAGGCGTCGCCGGAGAGTGGCGGCTCTTCGAGGTCACCTCGCTCCATTCGCTCCCCTGAGGTCGCCGACGGCGAACAGCCTGGTAGGAATGAGCCACACCACCGGAGGCGAGGAGACAGACATGCCGGGTCGAGTCAGGATCGGCACCGTCGCGGAGTTCACCGACGGACGACTGCACGCGGTCGACGTCGACGGAACGTCGATCGTCGTCGGGCTCGCGGGCGAGACCGTGTGCGCGGCGCTCAACCGATGTCCGCACCTCGGCCTGTCGCTCACCAAGGGTCCGGGCGGCACGCGGTTCACCGACGGTGAGGTCGTCTGCCCGTGGCACAACTCCCGCTTCGACCTGGCATCGGGCGAGAACCTGGACTGGACCCCGGGGGTGGCCGGACGGCAGATGCCCCGGTGGTCGCGCCGGATGATCGCGCTCGGCAGGCAGCCCTCCCCCCTGACGACCTACGAGGTCGTCGTCGAGGGGGACGAGGTCTTCGTCGAGCTGTAGCCGTATCCGGTCACGAGGATTTCAGCTCGCGAGGACCTCGGCCACGAGCTCGGCGATGCGTCGCTCCCGGGTGCTCGGGCGTCTCGCCGACTCGATCACGGCGAGCCGCCGGCGTCGCATCGCCGGCCGGACGGACTCCCAGCGGTCCAGCGCCCGAGCGACCGCGAGTGCCGACTCGACGTCGGCAGGCAGGTCGACGTGGTCAGGGTCGACCGGAGCCATCACACAGTCGACGACATCGCCGGGGTCCGCCTCGATCCGGGCGCGCAGGCCGGGGCCGACGTACACGTACGGGTCGGGCAGCAGCGACACCCGGGTCAGGCCGACGTTGACGGGCTGGCCGTTCATGGTTCCGGCCGCCCGCCTCGTGCCGAGCTCCATCGCGTCCGCGTAGAGACCGGGTGGAACCCGGAGGATGACGTACGTGCTCCCGCCCCACGCGAACGGCTCGAGGACGGACTGAAAGTCACGCGGGTCAGGCTCGCACCGCATACCGTCCTGGTTGTTGGACACCACCGCTCACCTCGCGTCACCGTCTCCGTGTGCCGAACGTCAACGGTAGGCGCGTCCAACGACTCCCGGCGACGATCCCCGTCGGACGTTAGATGTGCAGGTTGTCGTGCTCCTCGAAGAAGGCCCGCAGCTCGTCGGGGGTCGGTGACCAGCGACCCTCCGCGAGCTCGACCAGGCCCTCGAAGTAGGCCTCCCGCGGGGCGCCCGGGACGAACAGGATCAGCATGCTCGCCGGCCCGCCCGACTCGTTGCGGAAGCCGTGGATCCCGCCCTCGGGCACGAACAGGAAGTCGCCCGGAGCACCCGTGCGCCATTCGGCTCCGTCGAAGAGGCGGACGGTGCCCGAGAGGACGAAGAACGACTCGGTGATCGTCCGGTGGAAGTGCGGCTTCGCCCCGGCCGCCTCCGCTCCCATGTCCCAGCGGTACAGGCCGAACCGTCCGCCGGTCGACGGCCCCGTCGCGAGGTAGCTCGCCGCGCCGTTCGGACGCGGCAGCTCCGGGGGTGTGTCCACCGGACGGAACCGGGCGCGCACCTCCCCGTTGCCGAAGTACACCGGGTCCGGATACGACACGGACCCACGCTACTGCCGGTATGCGCTGGTCGCGCGGGTTCGGTCGGTCCGGCGACCGTCGGCTAGGTCTTCATCGCCCCGCGCAGAGTCGCGAGCCGTCGCCGGGCACGCTCGACCGCGTCGAGGGCTGAGCGCTCGGTCCGGGTCGCGGCGATCTGGTCGCGACGGGCCGCCGACTCGGTCTCGGTCGCGTCGCGGACCCGCGCCTCGAGCTCGCCGACCTGTCGGAGCAGCTCGCCCAGCTGCGACGCCAGGTCCTCGCGTCGCCGACCCGCCTCCACTGCACGCCGCCGCACGTCCTCGCAGTCCCGGCGGGCCACCTCGACGGCGTTCTCGGCCTCGTCGACGGCCCGCTGGGCCTGCACGATCGCCTCCGCCCGCTGCCGCGCGAGGCCGGCAGCGTCACCGCCGTCGGTGCGGGACCCGGTGCCGGACCCCGTGGCCGCCGTCAGCCCGGAGACTCCCCCGACCGCGACCGCCCGGGTGAGGTCGACCGGCTCAAGCCCGGTCGAGCTGAAGGTGTCGACGAGCAGACCGGTGGCGAGGGCCTCTCCGGCAGCGGCATCGACCATGGCCGAGCGCAACGTCTCCTCGACGGCGGTGACGACCTGGGCCGAGACGGTGCGCCCGGCCGCTCGCCCGATCTCGGCCGCCTGCTCCGCCACGGCCCGGGTCAGCTTCCGCCGTTGCTCCCCGAGGGTCCGCAGCTCGCCGGCGCCGAGGGTCCCCTGCGCGGCGCGCAGTCGCTCGCCGAGGTCGAACAGCTGCTGCACCTGCTCCGGTCGCACGCGAACGAGCCGATTGAGCAACCATGCGCCGACAGTGGGCTTCCGGAGCCTCTGAACGGCGGCGGCGAGGTCGGGCTCACCGTCGGCCTTCACCGCCTTCGCCCAGCCGTTGCGCGCGGGCGTGAACTCCTCCGGCGGCAGACCGTAGAGCTCGGCGGCGATCGTCTCGATGTCCACGACGGGTTCTCCGGCGCTCCGGCGACCGGTCAGCGCGAGGCGCCGACCCCGAGCAGCGCCGCCAGACCCAGCGCGGAGCGGGGGTCGTAGGCCGCGCGCCACAGTCCGCCGTGGACAGCGGCGTGCGCCTCGTCCTGCCACGGATGGCCCAGCGACGCTCGGGGGCCGGTCATCACGTCATGGACGAGGAGCGCGGCCATGAGCGTGTTCGACGTCCCGGGCTCGAAGACCTCGATGCCGAAGCGGTGCGCTCCGGCATACGCCGCCGCGAGTGCCCGGTTCTTCACCACGGACCGCGTCCGGGTCGGCGGCGCGATGTGGAACGAGACCGGGACGCCCTCGGCACGGGCGACCGCGGCCCGCCAGCGCTGGATCCGCTTGGCGAGCAGGTAGTTCGGGCCCTGCTGGGTGACGACGGAGTCGTTGATGCCGGGGTCCTCGCCGGGCACGTAGTTGCGTCGCAGCAGCCGGCCGCCCGAGAGCGTGCGGAGCGGGACCCGCAGCGCCTTGCTCACCCGGCGCCCCGCATACGAGTCGACCGACGCGCGCACCGCGTCGCCGGGCACCGCGAACACGTCCGTGGGGGTGGCGAGGAAGCTCATCCCCACCTCCCCCGACGGGCGCAGCCCGCGCACGTGTTCGGTCAACGCGTCGACAGCGGCGCAGACGCGCACGTTCATGGCGCCGTCGGCGTACACGTAGTTGCCGAGCACGAGGGGCCCGTCCAGTCCGGTCACCCAGGAGCCCACGGTCGACAGGTCGTGGATCAGGTCACCCCCGGCCCGCGCGGCCAGCGGCCGGTCACCCGGCCGAGCCGGCACCAGGAGTCGACCGGCCGACTCGCCGGCCTCGGCGAGCAGCGGCTCCCACAGTCCGGGTCGCGGCAGGTCGACCGCCGCCACCGTGCCACCCCAGCGAAGCAGGCTGCGAAGCGGACCCATCTCGGCCGCCGCGCCGAGGACGACAACCGTCCGGTGCGGCACCGACAGCCACTCCGGGTGGTCGATCACCTCGTCGACGACCTCGGCCAGTGAGGGCTCGGCGACGCCCGCCGCGATCCATGCGTCGACCTGACGGCGCAGCGCGTCACCGCGAAGGCGCTCCCCGCGGTACGGCACCGACAGTTCCGTCTCCCTGTCACCCGTGCCTCGGACCTCCTCGGTGACGACCGGCGCCGGCGGGTGCGCGAACGCGCTCGAGAGCGCCTCGTCGGCGGCATCCGGGTCGCCCCACTGCAGCCGGGTGTGCACCGACGACAGCCCGTCGCGGGCGATCGTCAGCGCCGCCTCGGTGGAGGGCAGGCCTGCCTCGACGAGTCTGCGGAAGTGCACGAGATAGCCCGCGCGCCAGTTGGTCTCACGCTCGGTCGCCGCGGCTCCGATCGGGTCGACCTGGCGCAGCGCGTCGGCCACGATCGTGCGGCCGGTCGCGGCCGTGGACCGGCGGCCGTCGACCAGGGGGAAGACGACTCCCGTGGACTCACTCATGGGATCACCCTGTCAGACCTGTGGATCTCGACGCGAGACGAACCTCAATGGTGCGATCCCGCTGGGGGGCGTGCCGACGCCGCACGGTGCGGCTGAACGCTCAGGCGAACACAAGCGCGCGTGCCGGGTCCTCGAGGATGCTCGCCACGTCGGCGAGGAACCGGCTGCCGAGCTCACCGTCGATGTGCCGGTGGTCGAACGACAGCGCCAGCTGGCCGACCCATCGCGGCACGATCTCCTCGGTCACCCCGGACCCGGTCTCGACCTCGACAACCCACGGCATCCGCCGCACGGCACCGAACGCCATGATCGCGGACTCGCCCGGGTTGATGATCGGCGTGCCGAGGTCGACGCCGAACACCCCGACGTTGGTGATGGTGATCGTCCCGTCCGCCATGTCGGCCGGCTGGGTGCGACCCTCCCGGGCCGTCGCGGTCAGTGCGCCGATCGCCTCGGCCAGCTCCACCAGCCCCATCGAGTCGGCGTCCTTGACGTTCGGGACGACGAGTCCACGCGGGGTCGCCGCCGCGATCCCGAGATTGACGAAGTGCTTGACGACGATCTCCTGGGCGTCCTCGTCCCACATCGAGTTGATCAGCGGGTGCCGCTTGATCGCCAGGCACATGGCCTTGGCGAGAACGAGCATCGGCGTGACCTTGACCTCGCGGAACGTCTTGTCCTTCTTCAGGCTCTCGACCAGCTCCATCGTGCGCGTCACGTCGACGGTGATCCACTCGGTCACGTGGGGCGCCCCGAAGGCGGACCCGACCATCGCCTGCGCCATCATCTTGCGCACGCCCTTGATCGGCTCGCGGGTCTCCCGCTCTCCCGGTGCGGCGCTACGAGCCTGGGCCCCCGCCGCAGGTGCGGTATGCGCTGACCCGGCCGCCGCATACTGCTCGACGTCGGCGCGGGTCACGACCCCGTCCTCACCGGTGCCCGTGACCTCGCCGAGGTCGACCCCGAGGTCCTTGGCGAGCTTGCGCACCGGCGGCTTCGCGAGGGGCCGATCGCCCCGGGGTGCCTCGGCCGTCATCGCCGCGGCGGGTGCGGCCGAGGGGGTCGGCGACCCGGCCGGACGCTTGGACTGGGCGACCCGGGTGGGGTTGAGGCGCACCTCGTGCCGGCCACCGATCTCGCCCTCGGGCTCGGGGGTGTCGGCGGTCGCCTTGCGGGGACGACGCTTGGCCTCGGTGTTCTTCACGCCGTAGCCGACCAGGACGGCGGTGCGACCCGTCGAGGTCGTGCCGCCGATCTTGCCCTCCTCGATCTCCTCCGCGGCAGGCTGGTCGTCGGCCTGCGCGGGGACCGCCTGCTGTGTGGCGTCCTGGGCCGGCGCGGATGCACTGTCACCGCCCGCGGCGGCGCCCGTCTCGACGCTGATGATCGGCGTCCCCACCTCGACCATGTCGCCCTCGCTGACGAGAAGGGCGGACACGGTGCCGGCGAACGGGACGGGCAGCTCGACGAGGGACTTGGCCGTCTCGACCTCGACGACGATGTCGTTGACCTTGACGGTGTCGCCGACCTTGACCTTCCAGGTGACGATCTCGGCCTCGGTCAGTCCCTCGCCCGGGTCGGGGAGGCGGAACTCCTTGGTAGCCACTGGTGTCGAGCTCTCTTTCGTTGACAGGCGGGTCGTTGAGGGGCCCGTGCGCAGGCCGGCGGGTTCGGCGGATCAGTACTTCAGGGAGCGGTCGACCGCATCGAGCACCCGGTCGAGGTCGGGGAGGAAGTCCTCCTCGACGCGGCTCGGCGGGTAGGGGACGTTGTAGCCGCCGACCCGGAGCACCGGAGCCTCGAGGTGGAAGAAGCAGTCCTCGGTCAGCCGGGCGGCGATCTCGCCACCCAGTCCGCCGAAGGTGGGCGCCTCGTGCACCACGACGACCCGGCCGGTGCGCCGCACCGAGGCCACGATCGTCGGCAGGTCGAGGGGCGAGAGGGTGCGCAGGTCGATGACCTCGAGGCTCGTGCCCTCCTCCTCGGCGACCTGAGCCGCCTGCAGGCAGGTCTTGACCATCGGGCCGTAGGCGAGCAGGGTCAGGTCGCTGCCCTCCTTGACCACGCGCGACTCGAACAGGCTGCGGGGAGCGGACGAGGTGTCGACCTCGCCCTTGTCCCAGTAGCGGCGCTTCGGCTCGTAGAAGATGACCGGGTCATCGGTCTCGACGGCCTGCTGGATCATCCAGTAGGCGTCCTCCGGGTTGGCGCAGCAGACGACCTTCAGCCCCGCGGTGTGGGTGAAGTACGCCTCGTTCGACTCGCTGTGGTGCTCGACGGCACCGATGCCGCCACCGACCGGGATGCGGATGACGATCGGCAGGGCCACGGTGCCGAGCGAGCGGGCCCGCATCTTGGCGACCTGACTGATGATGTGGTCGAACGCCGGGTAGACGAAGCCGTCGAACTGGATCTCGACGACCGGGCGGTACCCACGCAGGGCCAGACCGATCGCCGTCCCGACGATGCCGGCCTCGGCGAGCGGGGTGTCGATGACCCGGTCCTCGCCGAAGTCCTTCTGCAGGCCCTCGGTGACGCGGAAGACGCCGCCGAGCTTGCCGATGTCCTCGCCCATGAGCAGGACCTTGGGGTCGCTCTCCATGGCGGCGCGAAGGCCGCTGTTGATGCCCTTGGCGATCGTCATGCTCTGGGTCTGGGTGGTCTGGGTGGTGGTGCTCACGTCGGTGCTCATCAGTGCGCCCCCTCGAAGCTCCCGAGGTAGGAGCGCATCTCCTCGCGCTCGGCGTCGACGACGGGGTGGTCCTCGACGTAGACGTGGTCGAACATCGACAGCGGCTCGGGATCGGGCATCTCGAGGCACCGCTCGCGGATCGAGGCGGCGAGCTCGTCGGCCTCGGCGTCGAGCCGCTCGTAGAACGCCTTGTCGGTGATGCCCTCGCGGCTCAGCCAGGCCTTGAACCGCTCGATCGGGTCGCGGTGCTTCCACACCTCGACCTCGGCGGAGACGCGGTACTTCGTCGGGTCGTCCGAGGTCGTGTGGGCACCCATCCGGTAGGTGAAGGCCTCGATGAAGGTCGGGCCCTGGCCGGCCCGGGCGTTGTCGAGCGCGGTCTTGGTCACGGCGTACACGGCGAGCACGTCGTTGCCGTCGACGCGGATGCCCGGGAAGCCGAAGCCGTTGGCGCGCTGGTAGAGCGGGCTCGGGATCTGCTTGTCGTTCGGGACCGAGATGGCCCACTGGTTGTTCTGGCAGAAGAAGACGACCGGAGCGTGGTTGACCCCGGCGAAGACGAGCGCCTCGTTGACATCGCCCTGGGAGGTCGCGCCGTCGCCGAAGTACGAGATGGCGGCGGCGTCGCGGTCCTCCTCCCCGGTGCCGACCGACCCGTCACGCTGGATGCCCATCGCGTATCCGGTCGCGTGCAGCGCCTGGGCCCCGATGACGATCGTGTAGAGGTGGAAGTTCTTCTCGTGCGGGTCCCAGCCGCCGTGGTTGACGCCGCGGAAGAGCCCGAGGAGGTTGATCGGGTCGACGCCGCGGCACCAGGCGACGCCGTGCTCCCGGTAGCTCGGGAAGGCGTAGTCCTGGGCGCGCATCGCCCGACCCGAGCCGACCTGGGCGGCCTCCTGACCGAGCAGAGAGGCCCAGATGCCGAGCTCGCCCTGGCGCTGCAGGGCCGTGGCCTCGGCGTCGATCCGCCGGATCAGGACGAGGTCGCGCAGGAAGCCGCGCAGCTCGTCGTCGCTGAGTCCCTCGAGGATGGGGTCGTAGGTCTCGTTCGGCAGCCGCTGACCCTCGGGAGTGAGGATCTGGACCATGTCGGGGCCACCGTCGCCGACCGCGGGGCTGGCGTTCATGGCAGCGAGCGGGTCGTTGCCGCGGGGCGGGGTGCCACCCTCGCCGGCCTTCCGGCCTGCGGTCCCTGGCTCGGACTCGGACTCGGTCGCGTCGGTGTCGACGGAGGTGTCGGTCACGGCACTCCTTCCCCGCTGGGACATCGTTGGTCAGCGGTCAGTGCACACCGGTGTCACGGTCGGTGACGGCGTGTGCGGGTCGTCACGGGCGGCGGTCAAGGGTGCGACCACGGCCACATGGGGTCGGTCATAACGTACCCAAAGTGGCGGGAAATCTCATCATCCGGACGTCACCCCCTGTGGACGCCCCGACTGTCGTGACGGACGATTGAGGTATGCGGCGCCTCCCTCTCCTCCATCTCGCCTCCATCGCCGGCCTGGCCGTGGTGGTCGCCGCGTGCGGCACCGCGACCGAGCCACCGGGCGAGGCGGCCAGCACCCCCGCAGTGACCAGCGAGTCCCCGACACGCACCGCCGCACCGTCGCAGACCCCGACCGGACCGATCGCGACGATCCCCCCGGGATCGGGCAGCCTCGAGCGCGTGACCGTGACCGGCCTCCTCGAGGAGGGCGTCGAGTCCGGCTGCGTGGTCATCACCGACGACCAGAGCGGCCAGGTGTATACCGTGACCGGCACCGACCTGCCAGAACGCCTCGGCGAGCGGGTCACCGTCACCGGGACGGTGGACCCCGACATGGTGTCCTACTGTCAGCAGGGCGCCATCCTCCTCGTCGACGAGGTCACGCCCGCTCCGTGACGCGGCAGTAGGAACGTCAGGACGCTCCAGAACCGACACACAAGGAGCGCTGGAGCGGTTCGGAACCGACAAAGGAACGCCCGGCGTCAGCCTCACCCCGACTCGGGTGCGGTCACCGCGCGAGCCAGCGCGCGCATACCTCCAGCAGTCGGTCGTTCGCCTCGGCCTCGCCGACCGTCACCCGCACGCCGTCCGTGCCGTACTGCCGGACCATCAGCCCGGCGGCCTCGCACGCGGCGGTGAACGCCGAGGAATCCTCGCCGAGGTCGAACCATACGAAGTTGGCCTCGCTCGGCGCCAGGTTCCAGCCCTGGTCGCGCAGGCCGTCGGCCACCCGGCCGCGCTCCTTGACCAGCGCGTCGACCCGTTCGCGCATCTCGTCGCCGGCGTCGAGGGAGGCGACCGCCGCCGCCTGGGCGATCGAGTTCACCCCGAACGGCACGGCTGCCTTGCGCAGCGCGGTCGCCATCTCGGGGTGCGCCACGCCGTAGCCCACCCGCAGCCCCGCCAGGCCGTAGGCCTTGCTGAAGGTCCGCAGCACCATGACGTTGGGATGCTCGCGCCAGATGGCGAGCGCGTCGGGCGCCTGGGGGTCCCGGACGAACTCCAGGTAGGCCTCGTCGATGACCACGAGCACGTCCTGCGGCACGCGCGCGAGGAACTCGCGCAGCTCGGCGTCGTGGACGACCGTCCCCGTGGGGTTGTTGGGCGTGCAGACGAGCACCACCCGGGTGCGCTCGGTGATCGCCTCGGCCATCGCGTCGAGCCGGTGCCGATGGCCCTCGTCGAGCGGGACCTGGACGGGAACCGCGCCGGCCAGGGTCGTGACGATCGGGTAGGCCTCGAAGGAGCGCCATGCGTAGACGACCTCGTCTCCGGCATCGCAGCACGCCTGGATGACCTGCCCGAGCACCCCGACCGACCCCGTGCCCGTGGCGATGCACTCGGCGGGCACCCCCAGCGCGTCAGCCAGGGCCTGCGTCAGACCGGTCACCGCCATGTCCGGGTAGCGGTTGACGGCGCCGGCCGCCTCGTGGATGGTCGCCAGGACCGACGGCAGCGGCGGATAGGGGTTCTCGTTCGAGGACAGCTTGTATGCGGTGAGCCCTTCGGGTGCGGCCGCGGGCTTTCCGGGGACGTAGGCGGGCAGGCGCGAGAGCACCTCGCGGATCCGGGGGCCGGTCGTCGACTCGCTCATGGCGACAACTGTAGGGCGGCGCCAGGCACGGCACGGCCTGCGCCGAGGCGACATTGCGGCGCACGGTGCGGCCGTCGCGCGGTGGGCATCTGCAACGATGGGGACATGCAGGCATTCCTGATCAAGACGGCCGTCAACGGTGTGGCGCTGTGGGTGGCGGCACTGGCCGTCAGCGGGATCCACCTGGGCGAGGACGACCCCGACCTGTCGACGCGTCTGCTGACCATCGTGCTCGTGGCCCTGGTCTTCGGTGTGATCAACGCGTTCATCAAGCCGATCCTGTCGCTGTTCTCGATCCCGTTCATCATCCTGACGCTGGGGTTGTTCACCCTCATCATCAACGCCTTCATGCTCCAGCTGACGGAGTGGATCGCGCAGCCCCTCGGGCTCGACTTCTCGATCGACGCGTTCTGGTGGGATGCCGTGATCGGCGCCATCGTCATCACGCTCGTCTCGATGGTGCTCAACGTCCTGCTCCCCGACGGCAAGTAGGCGGCAGCTGCCCTTTCCCGGCTGGGGAGAGAAAAGCATCCTTCACCACGGTTAGGAACCGTGGGGAAGGATGCGTTTCCCGGTTGGGGAGAGAAAGGGTGCCTCAGCCCCGCCGCTAGGAGACGTGGCGGCGCGTGGCGACGACGCGGAAGCGCGGGGCGACGAAGGCCGCGTCCGTGTAGGCGGCGTTCGCGGCGGGGTTGGCGCCCGTGCCGTGGAAGTCGCTGAACGCCGAGGTCTGGTTGACGAACACCTGACCGGTGAGGTTCTCCGAGAGCGCGACGCCGGCATCCAGACTGGCCTCCCGTGCCGCGCTGAGCACCTCATCGGACGTCGAGTACACCGCCGCGGTCATCGCCCCGTGCTGACGCACCGTGTCGACGAACTGCGCCAGCGACTGCTCGGTCGAATCGGTCACGATGAGCAGCGCGACCGGACCGAAGCACTCCTGCGTGTAGACGTCCTCGCGCTCGGCGTCCAGCCGGACCACCCCCGGCGTCCGGACGACCGCGTCGGGATAGGCCGGGTGTGCCACCGACCTGGACTCGACGACGACCTCGCCGCCGGCCTCCTCGGCGAGTGCCGCAATCCCTGCGGCGTTGGCCCGGACACCCTCGTTGACCGTCGCGCCGAGCAGCTCGACGGCCCGGGCGTCGTCACCGGTGAGCCGACCGATCGCCTCGCCCAGCCGGGCCGCGAACTCCTCGACCGACAGCGGCCCGTCCGGGGTCTGCAGCCCGGTCCGCGGCAGGTAGAGGTTCTGCGGAGTCGTGCACATCTGGCCGGAGTACAGAGTCAGGGAGAACGCCAGGTTGCCGAGCAGTCCGCGCACATCGTCCGTCGAGTCGAGGACGATCGTGTTCACCCCGGCCTTCTCGGTGAACACCGCCTTGCCGTGCGCGGCTCCCTCCCGCTCGAGCCAGCCGCCGAACCCCGGGCCGCCCGTGTAGTCGATGATCGCGACGTCGGGGTGCAGCGCGAGCTCCTTGGCCAGGCCCTCGCCGTCGGCCTCGGCCGCGAGCTGGACGAGCGCGGGCGAGAAGCCCGCCTCGGCGAGGACCTCGCGGCACACCTGCACCGTGATGGCGAGCGGCAGCACCGCCCGCGGGTGGGGCTTGACGACGACGGCGTTGCCGGTGGCGAGGGAGGCGAACAGCCCCGGGTAGGCGTTCCAGGTGGGGAAGGTGTTGCAGCCGATGACGAGGGCGACCCCGCGGGGCACGCACACGTACTCCTTGTCCATGACGAGCGGGGCGTCCTTGCCGGGCTTCTCCCATCGCGCGGTCGCCGGGATCCGCTCCTGCTCCACCAGGGCGGCGACGACCGCCTCGAGCGCCCGGTCCTGGGCCTGCGGCCCGCCGGCCTGGAACGCCATGACGAACGGCTGCCCGCTCGTGTGCATGACCGCGTGCGCCAGCTCGAAGGACCGGGCGTGCAGCCGGTCCACGATCTCGACGCACACCGCGGCCCGGGTGCGCGGACCGGCGGCCCGCCACTCGCGCATACCCTCACGGGCGGCGGCCATGGCCGCCCCGACGTCCAGGCGCGGGTAGGTCACCCCCAGCTCGGGGCCGTAGGGCGAGACCTCGCTGCCGACCGCCTCGCCGGTCGTGGGCTGGTCGCCGAGGTCGAACGGTCGCCCGAGGTGGGACTCGTATGCGGCGAGCCCCTTCTCCGCGGCGCCCTCCCCGTGGACACGGGGAGACGGGGAGTCGGGGTAGCGCTGGTAGAAGGAGCGGGCGGCGAGGGCGGAGGCGGCGTCGCTGAGGACCTGCTCGTGGCGGTCCCGGAGCTCGGCGCGCAGGTCGGACGGGGTGGCCGGTGACTGCACTGTCATACCGGCACTGTAACCAGACAGCACCGGTGACCGCCCCGGCCGAGTCCTCGCGGTTGGGAGGCTCGACGGGGTCGCGGCTACCATCAAAGAGCCGGTGCTCGACCCAGGCCGGCGCCCTGCCGCCACCTCATCCACCGGACCGCTGCCTCATGCCACGACAGACCGGGGGACGCCACGCCAGCGCCCCCACCTCCCGTTTCTCGCCCGTCTGGGCGGCGATCGCGGCCCTGGCCGTCGTCGCCCTCGTCGCCGGCGGCATCGCCGTCGCCTCGCTCGTCGGGGGTGGGGCGGACGCTGACGACTCCGCCGCGACAGGGTCGGGCGCCGCGTGCGTCGAGCCGGTCACCATCACCGTCGCGTCGGCCCCGGAGGTGACCCCCGCGATCCAGCTGGCGGCCGAGTCCGCGAGCGACGAGTGCACGAGCTTCGAGATCACGGCGACCCCGGCGCGCGACGGCGCGGCGGCGATCGAGGCCGGGCGCGTGCCCGATGTGTGGGTGCCCGACGCGCCCGACTGGACGAGCCGGATCACCGAGCACCGCTCCGGCGACTCCGCCTTCACCCTCGCCGACCTCGCCCCGCCGGCCGAGGAGCCGCCGGCCGAGCAGACCGACGCGGGCTGGACCTCGCTGGGGTCGGTGGCCACGACGCCGGTGGTGCTCGCCGTCGGAGCCGACCCGTCCGCCGGCAACGAGGTCACCCCGGAGATGACGTGGCGCGACATGTTCACGACCTCCGTCGCGATCCAGATGGCCCAGCCGAGCACGAACGCCGCCAGCCGCCTCGCACTCGACACCGCGCGCGGAGCGGTCCCGGCCGAGACCGACGACTACGTCGACCTCGGCCAGCGGATGATCTTCCTCTCCCGCTTCGCCGCCGAGAGTGACACGGCCGCCCTCTCCAGCGAGGACCCCGCGACCGGGGACGTCGTGCCCTTCCCCGTCTCCGAGCAGCGCCTCGCGGCCTACGTCGAGGGCAACCCCTCGTCCGGGCTGCGACCGGTCATCCCCGCCGGCGGCACACCTGAGCTGACCTACCCCATGTATGCGCGGGCCGCCGCTCCCGCCGACGTCACCTCCGCCGCGGAGCGGTTGTACGAGGCCACCCAGTCCGAGGAGGTGCTGGCCGCACTGAGCGAGGCCGGCTTCCGAACCTCCGCCGCGCCCGGGCCGACGGTCAACGAGGTGCCGGCCGACGCATACGAGGCGGCGGTCCTGCCCGAGCCGGAGCGAGCGATCGCGACGACCCGGCTGTGGGACACCCTGCGCCTGGACATGCGGATGCTCGCGGCCATCGACGTCTCGGGCTCGATGCGGTGGGAGGCCGGCGACTCGACGCGGGTCGAGCTGACGCAGCGCTCGACCCAGGACGCGCTGGCGATCCTGCCCGACGGCTCGCAGATCGGGGCCTGGGGCTTCTCGACGGACCGCGGTCCGGGCGGGGAGGACTTCTTCGAGATCACCCCGATCCGCGGTCTCGAGACCCGGGTCGAGGACCGCACCCAGCGGCAGGTGCTCTCCGACGAGGTGGCCGGCCTGGACGAGCTGCTGGGTGGGGACACCGGGCTGTACGACACGGCGCTCGCCGCCTTCCGCGCCGTGCAGGAGGGGTACGACCCCGCCTACGTGAACTCGGTGGTGCTCCTCACCGACGGCGAGAACGACGACAGCACCGGCGGTCTGGAGCTCGACGAGCTGCTCGCCGAGCTCGAGGCGGCCGCCGACCCGCAGCGACCGGTCCGGATCGTCGCCATCGGCATCGGTCCGGACACCGACCCCTCGGCACTGCAGGCGATCGCCGAGGCCACCGGCGGCACGAGCTACGTCGCCACCCAGCCGAGCGACATCGAGACGGTCTTCTTCCGGGCGCTCCTGGCCCGCGCCGCCTAGGAGACTGCCACCGGCGCTCCCGGGCTGGGGCTGGGTCCGGTGCGTTCTTC
>JBAUUB010000006.1:0-2447 GCA_049582485.1 Dermatophilaceae bacterium | reverse complement strand
AGTGGGGCCACCCGATGTGCGGACCGGCGTCGGTGCGCGGTCTGGTCGCCGCTGAGCCCGACTGGCAGCATTTCACCGGTCTGGGGTGGGCCTCCCTCGGTGTCCTCGAGCTCACCGCACTTCCCACGATCGGCGCGCAACGATGGGTCCCTTGGGTCCGCGAGGCCGACGTGCTGTTGGTCGACGGCGGCGACGCGACATACCTCTTGTCGACGGCGCTTGAATTCTGGTCGGTTTCGGCGGTCGAAGGGTGAACAGTTTTCAGTGTAGGGATTCTTGTTCGGCTTTGATGCTGGGCAGGGTGTCGATGCCTCGGTCGCGGAGGCGGTAGCTGGCGCCTTTGAGGGCGATGACGTCGGCGTGGTGGACGATGCGGTCGATCATGGCGGCGGCGACGACTTGGTCTCCGAAGACTCCGGCCCAGGAGCTGAAGGGCAGGTTGGAGGTGAGGATGAGGGAGGCGTGTTCGTAGCGGGAGGAGACGAGCTGGAAGAAGAGGTTGGCGGCGTCTTGTTCGAAGGGGAGGTAGCCGACCTCGTCGACGATGATCAGGCCGTAGCGGCGCAGCCGGGTGAGCTCGGCGGGGAGGCGTGCTCGGTCGTGGGCTTCGGCCAGGCGGGCGACCCAGTCGGTGGCGGTGGCGAACAGGACGCGGTGTCCTTGGCGGGCGGCGGCCACGCCGAGGGCGGTGGCCAGGTGGGTCTTGCCGGTGCCGGGTGGCCCGAGCAGGACGACGTTGCGGTGCTCGGACAGGTAGGCCCCGGAGGCCAGCGCCTGGGTGGGGGTGCGGGCGCCTGGTTGGTGGTCGAAGTCGAAGTCCTCGAGGGTCTTGACCGCGGGGAAGCCGGCGGCGCGGATCCGTAGCCGGGCGCCGGAGGCGTTGCGGGCGGCGACCTCACGTTCGAGGACGGCGGCCAGGTAGTCCTCGTGGGTCCAGCCGGCGTCGCGGGCGTGGTCGGCCAGGCGGGCTGCTGCTTCGGTGATCCGGGGTGCTTTGAGCGCGGCGGCCAGGTGGATGATCGCCTTGGTCGTCTCAGCGGCGGGGCTGTGTTTGGTGTTCTTGGTGCTCACAGCGTCCCTCCATCCTGGGTGTCGAGGCCGAAGGCCCGGTCGTAGTCGGCCAGGTCCCGGAACATCGCCTCGGGCGGGTCGGGGACGAGGGCGCGGTCACGCTGCTGGTAGGCGCGGCGCAGCACCGCGGCCGCGGCGACGTGGGCGGGGTCGGTCACGGTCATCGAGCGGGCCCACCGACGCGCGTGTTCGGCGACCAGCCGGCCGCCGTGCTTGACCCGGACCATCTCCAGGTCGGCGGTGACGTCGACGCGGGCGCCGATCGCGCAGGGGTGCACCGAGTAGTCGTTGGTGTCGACGCGCACGTAGTAGTCCCGGCCGAGGCGGACGTGGTTGCGCCAGCCCAGGTGCAGCACCGCCGGCGGCAGCGGCAGCATCGCCGCCTTGTCGGTCTCGAGCAGGTCGACCGGGCGGGCCTTGGTGGTGCGCACCGTGCGCTGGTTCGCACCCGAGAGCCACTGCGTGAACTGGTCGTTGAAGTCGGCCGGGGACTCGAAGTGCCGGCCCGGCATGAACGAGGTCTCGAACCATCCGTTGCGTCGCTCGACCACACCCTTGGACTCCGGATCCCGCGGCGGGAGCAGCACCACCTTGGTGGCCAGGGTGCCGGCGAAGACCGCGGCCGGCTCGGTCAGCTTGCGCCGCCCGATGCCGGACTCGTTGTCCCAGATCATCCGGCGTGGCACGGCACCGAGCTCGCTGAGCAGCTCCCACGAGCCGAGCAGCAGGTCCTCGCTCTTGCGGGTCGGGATCATCCTGGCGAGCATGAACCGCGAGAACGCGCACGTCATCACCAACACCGGCAACAGGGCCCTCGTGCCGTCCTCGAGGAGGATCTTGCGCGGCGGGAACCACAGATCCCACTGGGCCGCGTCCCCGGCCTCCCACGTCAGCCGGTCGGCCGGGTCGATCGGGCGGTGATCGGCGCGGACCCGGTTGACGTTGTCGCGGAACCAGCGGATCGAGCCGGCCCAGCCGACCCGCTCGGCCAGCACCGTCGCCGGCATCTCCGGGCAATCGGCGAGCAGCTGACGTACCCGCGCCTCGTACGGCGTGAACGACGTCGGCCCCGCCGCCCGCTCATACTTCGGCGGCCCCGGCGAGGCGACAGCCGCAAGCACCGTCGTCCGCGAGATCCCGAGCTTCCTGGCAATGGCAGCCTTCGGCATCCCGTCCGCAGCCAGCCTTCTGATCAACGCCCAATCTTCCATGGTGATCACTCCTCGATCGTGTACGGAGTGTTCACCTTTCAAGCGCCGCTACCGTCCAGTTTTCCAGCGCCGTCGACAGGGCCATCCAAGTCGCTGCGCGCAGATCAGGAACGACCCGGTCGCGTCAACGACCACCTTAGCCTCGGACTGGGACAACCGGCTGGG
>JBAUUB010000005.1:0-50066 GCA_049582485.1 Dermatophilaceae bacterium | reverse complement strand
GGGCGCGGTCGACCCGGTGGGGGCGGCCCCGGCGGAGGCGGTCCGCGCGGCGGTTTCGGCGGTCGACCGGGTGGGCCCGGCGGTCGCGGCGGAACTCAGGGCGCGTTCGGCCGCGGAGGCGGTCGGCCGGTCCGTGGCCGCAAGTCCAAGCGTGCGAAGCGCCAGGAGTTCGAGCAGATGCAGGCACCCTCGATCGGCGGTGTGACCGTCCCCCGTGGCGACGGCTCGACCGTCATCCGCGTGCGTCGCGGTTCGTCGCTCATGGACTTCGCCGACAAGATCAACGCCGACCCCGCAGCGCTGGTCACGGTGCTCATCCACCTCGGTGAGATGGCGACGGCGACCCAGAGCCTCGACGAGGACACCTTCAAGCTCCTCGGTGCCGAGCTCGGTTATGAGGTCCAGGTCGTCTCCCCCGAGGAGGAGGAGCGCGAGCTCTTCGACTCCTTCAACATCGATCTCGAGATCGGTGTCGCGTCCGAGGAGGAGGAGGACCTGGAGGCTCGTCCGCCGGTCGTCACCGTCATGGGTCACGTCGACCACGGAAAGACCCGCCTCCTCGACGCGATCCGCAACGCGAAGGTCGTCGAGGGCGAGGCCGGTGGCATCACCCAGCACATCGGTGCCTACCAGATCTACAAGGAGCACGAGGGCCACGACCGCGCGATCACCTTCATCGACACCCCGGGTCACGAGGCGTTCACCGCCATGCGTGCCCGTGGTGCCAAGGTGACCGACATCGCGATCCTCGTCGTCGCCGCCGACGACGGCGTGATGCCGCAGACGATCGAGGCGCTCAACCACGCGCAGGCGGCGGATGTGCCGATCGTCGTCGCGGTCAACAAGATCGACGTCGAGGGTGCGAACCCGGCCAAGATCCGTCAGCAGCTCACCGAATACAACCTCGTCGCCGAGGAGTATGGCGGCGAGACGATGTTCGTCGACGTCTCGGCCAAGCAGGGCCAGAACATCGAGGAGCTCCTCGAGGCCGTCCTGCTCACCGCGGACGCCGCGCTCGACCTGCGGGCCAACCCGCACCGGGCCGCTCGCGGCATCGCCATCGAGGCCAATCTCGACAAGGGGCGCGGTGCGACCGCGACCGTCCTGATCCAGAGCGGCACGCTCCAGGTCGGCGACGCGATCGTGACCGGCAGCGCCCATGGTCGGGTGCGCGCGATGCTCGACGAGCATGGCCACCAGGTCGACGAGGCGACGCCGTCGCGGCCGGTGCAGGTGCTCGGCCTGTCCTCGGTCCCGCGGGCGGGCGACACCTTCGTCGTCGCCCCGGACGACCGCACCGCACGGCAGATCGCCGAGAAGCGGGAGGCCGCCGACCGGCAGGCCTCGCTGGCCAAGTCCCGCAAGCGCATCTCGCTCGAGGACCTCACCGAGGCGCTCGCACAGGGCAAGGTCGACACGCTCAACCTCATCCTCAAGGGCGATGTGTCCGGTTCGGTCGAGGCGCTCGAGGACGCGCTGCTCCAGATCGACGTCGGCGACGAGGTCGACCTGCGGATCATCGACCGTGGCGTCGGCGCGATCACGATGAACAACATCAACCTCGCGATGGCCTCGGACGCGATCATCATCGGCTTCAACGTGCGCGCGGAGGGGCAGAACGCCGACTACGCCGAGCGCGAGGGCGTCGAGATCCGCTACTACTCGGTCATCTACCAGGCGATCGAGGAGATCGAGGCGGCTCTGAAGGGCATGCTCAAGCCGGAGTTCGAGGAGGTCGAGCTCGGCACCGCCGAGATCCGCGAGATCTTCCGGTCGAGCAAGTTCGGCAACATCGCCGGGTCGATCGTGCGCAGCGGCGAGATCAAGCGGGGCTCCAAGGCGCGCATCACGCGTGCGGGTGTGGTCGTCGCCGAGAACGTCGAGATCGCCGGTCTGCGGCGCTTCAAGGACGACGTCACGGAGGTCCGCGAGGGCTTCGAGTGCGGTATCAACCTGGGGTCCTACAACGACCTCCAGCTCGGCGACCTCATCGCGACCTACGAGATGCGGGAGAAGCCGCGGAGCTGATCCTCTCCGGGACTCGCAGTGCGGGAGGCCGGTGTCGTCTACGGACGGCACCGGCCTCCTGCTGTGTGGCACGAGGGGACCTCGGTGCGGGTGGACCAGCGCGGGCACCCAGGAGCATCAGGCGAGCAGGCCACCCCCCAGGATCTCTCCCTCCGCGCACCCGGGGAGGACGGCGAAGACGGCCGACCCGATCGGTGTCGTCCAGAGGTTCATCAGGTCCGCCTCGGCGAGCCGTTGCTGGACGGGGAGGAACTGCCGCACCGGGTCGGCGCAGAACGCCACGAACACCAGTCCGGCATTGCTCGTCCGGTCCGGCTCGGGTGGGTCGTCGTACGAGTAGGGCCGCCGCAGGAACCTCTCCCGCGGGGTCGTCGGCATGGCCCGCCGCATGTGGGAGAAGGTGTCGATCACGGGGAAGCCGTCGGGGCCGCGAGCCTCGAGGTCGGGCGGGCTGAGCTCGTCGCCGCCGGTGAGCGGTGCGCCGTCGGAGAGCCGCCGTCCCACCGCATGCTCGCGGGAGCGCCGGTCGGCCCGGTCCCATCCGTCGAGGTCCATGGCGATCCGACGCACGACCATCGCGGTCGCGTCGCGCATCCATACCGAGCCGTCGTCCCACACCACCGCCTCGTCCTCGGCGAGCCGCGGATCGGGGTTGACCGTGCCGTCGACCTGTCCGAAGAGGTTGCGCATCCGCTGTGTCCCGTGGTCGACCATGGTCTCCCGGAAGCCGCGCTGCACCCAGCGCTGCGTCGCCATCGGCTCCGCTGCGGTCACCAGACGACGCACCGCGTGCGAGAGCGTCACGGGGCAATCCGCGGCGACCTGGAGCACCACGTCACCTCCGCTCCAGCGGGCCTGCAGCCGGTCGATCGCGAAGGGTGGCAGGGGGTGCAGCCACGGCGGCCCCTCGATGCCGGCCGCCGCGAAGGCGCCGGGTCCCCAGCCCACCGTCACGGTGAGCCCGCTCGGGACCCGAGCGAGCTCCGGCTCGAGGTCGGTCAGTGTGCCCCGCGCGGCGGTGAGCCGGGCGATGTCGTCGGTCCAGACCGTCATCAGCCGCCGCAGCGTGTCCCGATCCGCGTCCGCGGACAGGTCGAGGGCGACCCAGGTCGCGAAGGCCTGCGGTGCGTCGCCCACACCGCCCTGGCGTCGCCCGTGGAACGCTCTGGTCGCGGCCGTCGTCCTGGACGTCTCGTTCCTCACCGGGTTCGGGGCCGCGTCTCGGCCCTCGGTCCGCGTGCAGCCGCCGAGGGCGGCCGTCCCGGCGACCGCACCGAGCGAGGCGACGAGGCCGCGGCGGCGGATGCGGGCCGTCACGAGCCGGCGGAGGTATGCGGCTGCTGGCCGGGTGCATACGTCTCCTCAGCCCCGGCGAAGGTCCGCGCCGGAACCACCACGGTGAGCTCTGCGCCGTCCTCGGAGTGCAGGACGACCTCGACGTCCGCCCCGGCGGGCACCGGCTCGGTCAGGTCCATCAGCATGATGTGGTGCCCGCCTGGCTCGAGCACGAGTGACCCTCCGGCCGGGACGACGAGCCCGCCGTCGGCCTCGCGCATCACCATGCCTTCGTCCGACATGACGGTCTCATGCAGCTCGACGGTGCCCGCGACCGGGCTCGAGCCGCCGGTGAGCCGGACGTCCACATCACTGCTGTTGGTCAGAGTCCCGAAGACACCGGTCATGGCGGGCATCGCGCCGGCGTCCGGGAGGTCCTCGACCGCCTTGGCCCAGCCGTCCTCCAGCGTGACCGGAGACGCGGCTTGGCCCTCGTCGGCGCCGGCGGATGCGGTGGTCGAGCTCGGCGCATCGGTCTGGGCGGGGGAGGAGTCTGACGCGGTGCCGCAGCCGGCGAGGGCGAGTGCGGCTGCTGCCACAAGGGCAGCGGAACGGGAGTGTCGCATTCGGGATCGGGTCCTTCGGTGAGGGGCGTTCGGGGGCGCGTGTGAGCGCTGGGAGGGGGCACTGGGGTGCGGGGCCGCTGGGTTGTGCAGGGGCGCGCATTGGGCGCCGCCACCGCACAGGCGCGCAGGGTCTGACGGGATCGTGGGAGCGTCAGAGCAGCGGAGGTGCGCGACCGCGGACCGTCCGGTGTGCGAGCACCGACGTGAGGGCCGCAGGTCCGGGGACGGCGACCCGCGGGCGGGGGAGCGGCAGCCACACCCTGGGCACGGCGGCGAGGGTGCGCGCGAGTGCGCGCCACAGCGTCCGTTCGCCGAGCGTGAAGGCCCAGGTGAGCACGATCCACGCCGCCAGGTGCAGGGCGAGCATGCGCCAGCCGGCTCCCGGCGCTACATCCAGGTTCACGGCCGAACCATGCGTGTGCGTGACGCCGGCGCCAGGAGCGGCGGTCCCGATCGTCAAGGCGCCATGGGTGACGACCTGACCGGCACCGAGGACGAGCGCGATGACCGGCCACGACACCTGTCGGACGGTTGCGGACCACGCGAGGCCCAGCACGAGGAGGGCGCCGATGAGAGCAGGCACCCCGAGGTGGGCGACCGCGCCGGCCTCGAGGTGCGCCATCGAGCCGAGCGCGATGCCCGAGCCGCCCAGCGTGAGCGCACGCCCGAGACGAGGTCCAAGCCGGTCTGGCGCGCGCATACCCCACAGGGTATACCGGCCGGCGGCCGGGTCGCCCGGGAAGGGCTGCCTTCTCGCTCCGGTCGCTCCGATCGCCTAGGGTCGTCCTACCCCCCCGATCCGTCTTCCCCTCAGGAGGCTGCCATGGCCGACGCAGCACGCGCCCGCAAGATCGCCGACCGGATCAAGGAAGTAGTCGCCGCCAACCTCGGCTCGCTCATCAAGGACCCCGACCTGGGCTTCGTCACGATCACCGATGTCAAGGTCACGGGGGACCTGCAGCACTCGCAGATCTACTACACGGTCTTCGGCGACGAGGGCCAGCACGAGCGCACCGCGGCCCTCCTCGCCCAGAACAAGGGTCGGATCCGGTCCTTCGTCGGAAAGCAGATCGGCATCCGGCTCACGCCGACGGTCGAGTTCTTCGCCGACGCGATCCCCGAGTCGGCGGCCGCGATCGAGGACCTCCTGCGCGAGGCCAAGGAGCGGGACGCCGCCACGGCGGCGGCCGCCAGCGCGGCCCGCTACGCCGGCGACGAGGACCCGTACCGCAAGGACCGCGACGAGGACGACGAGCCGCTCTCCGACTCGCCGACGGCGCCGCTGCCGAGCGACGCCCAGCGGTGAGCGACCCGGCGGACACCCCCGACCGTCCGGTGCCGGAGGGCGTCCTCGTCGTCGACAAGCCCCTCGGCTGGACCAGTCACGACGTCGTCGGCCGCACGCGCCGCCTGGCGCACACACGCAAGGTCGGGCACGCCGGCACCCTGGATCCCATGGCGACAGGCGTGCTCGTCCTGGGCATCGGCCGCGCGACGCGTCTGCTCACCTTCCTCGTCGGATGCGACAAGGACTACACCGCGACCGTGCGGCTCGGCCAGGCGACCGTCACCGACGACGCGCAGGGTGACGTGCTCGACGCGCCCGGCGCGGCGGGACTGACGGCTGAGCAGGTCGAGCGGGCGGTGCTCGCCCTGACGGGCGACATCGAGCAGGTCCCGAGCGCCGTCAGCGCGATCAAGGTCGACGGCAAGCGTTCGTATGCGCGGGTCCGGGCGGGCGAGGACGTCCACCTCCTGCCACGGCCGGTGACCGTGTCCCGCTTCGTCGTCCGGTCCGTGACCGCGCTGGAGGTGCACGGTGCGACCGTGCTCGATGTCGACGTCGAGGTCACGGTGAGCTCGGGAACCTACGTTCGTGCCCTCGCGCGTGACCTCGGCGCCTCCCTCGGCTGCGGAGGTCATCTGATCGCCCTGCGCCGCACCCGGGTGGGGGGGTTCGGGCTGGACCTCGCGCATGCGGTGGAGGAGCTGACCGCCCTGGTCGAGCGCGGCGACGAGCTGCCGGTCCTCGACCTCTCGACGGTCGCGCGCACGTCCTTCGCCGTCCGGGAGGTCGACGCCGACGAGGCCAGGGCCCTCGGGCACGGAGGCCGTATCCCGTCACAGGAGCCGGGGCGGACCGAGCCGGTCGCGGCGATCGACCCCGACGGCCGCCTGGTCGCGATGATCGACGAGAGTCGGGACCGGACACGCTCCCATGTCGTCTTCGCCCCTGCGACTTCGTAGACTTCCGACTCGTGCACCGCTGGAACTCGCTCGCCGAGACGCCCGACTCCCTGCGGCCGTGCGTCGCGACGTTCGGCAACTTCGACGGAGTGCACCGCGGCCACCAGACGATCATCGCTGCCGTCATCACAGCGGCGCGGCGCCACCACGTTCCTGCTGTCGCAGTCACGTTCGAGCCGCACCCGGTCACCGTCTTCCACCCGGAGCGCCAGACCGAGCTGATCGCCCCGGGCCGGTTGCGCGACGAGATCCTCGCCTCGACCGGGCTGGACGGGCTGCTCGTCCTGCGCTTCGACCAGGAGTTCGCGCAGCAGACGGCCCGCGAGTACATCACCCGGACCTTCGCGGAGGGGTTGCAGGTCAAGGCGCTCGTGGTGGGCGCCGACACGCGCGGGTTCGGCCGCGGCTACAGCGGCGACGTCGCCCTCCTGCACGAGCTGGGCGAGGAGCTGGGCTTCGAGGTCATCGTCATCGACGACGTCGGTGAGGGCGAGCGCTGGTCCTCCTCGGCCGTGCGGCGCCACCTCGCCGCCGGTGAGGTGGCCCAGGCGGCGACCATTCTCGGCCGCCCCCACCGACTCGTCGGCGAGGTGGTCCACGGCGACCACCGTGGCCGCGAGCTCGGCTACCCCACGGCGAACATGAGCGCGGAGAGCCTGGGCCTGATCCCGGCGGACGGGGTCTACGCGGGGTGGCTGACGAGGGTCGACCGCGATCGGAGCGATCCTGAGCGCACACTTCCGGCGGCTGTCTCGGTCGGCACCAACCCGACGTTCGAGGGTCGCCGGGCCCGGCGCGTCGAGTCCTACGTCCTCGACCGCACCGACCTCGACCTGTACGACGAGACCGTCATGGTCGAGTTCGTCGAGCGGATCCGCCCCACCATCCGGTTCGAGTCGGTCGAGGCACTGCTCGAGGCCATGTCCGGCGACGTCGACCGGTGCCGCGAGGTCCTCACGGCGGCGATCGTGCCGCCCGCGCCCCCGGTCACGGCTCCCTGACCCGACCGTGAGTCGACTGTCCGAGGCTCCGGTCCGCGCGCGGAGGCGGTGGCAGGACGTCGACGTCGGACTGGTCGTCGGGGCCCTGGGGCTCTCGCTCATCGGCGCCGTCCTGGTCTGGTCGGCGACCCGCGGTGACGCCGGGGCGACCTACCTGACCCGGCACCTGCTCAACACCGCCATCGGTCTCTCCCTCGCCCTGGTCGTCATGCGTATCCCCCCGAGCGTGCTGCGCGCGGCGGCGCCCGTCGCATACCTCGTCGGCATCGGCGGCCTGCTGGCCGTTCTCGGGCCCTTGGGGTCCACGATCAACGGGTCCCGGTCGTGGATCGTGCTGCCGATCGGCATGTCCATCCAGCCCTCCGAGCTGGCGAAGGTCTCGGTCGTCCTCGCCGTCGCGGCCCTTTTCGCCGGACCCCTCGACCGGGGCGAGCGGCTGGGCGCCGGGCGGCTCGTCGCGGGGGCCGCGGTCGCCGGGCTTCCGGTGCTGCTCGTGATCCGGCAGCCCGACCTCGGCTCGGCCGCGGTGCTCGCCGTGCTCGCGACGGGCATGTTCGTCGTCTCCGGCATTCGAGCGCGGTGGATCGGGCTCGGGGCCGCCCTCGGCGTCCTCGGCGCTGTCCTGCTCTGGTTCTCCCCGTTCCTCTCCGCCTACCAGCGCGCCCGCATCACCGTCTTCCTCGACCCGCAGGCCGATCCGCTCGGCATCGGCTACCAGATCACCCAGGTGGGGATCGCCGTGCGCCGCGGCGGGTGGACCGGCACGGGGCTGTTCCAGGGCCCGTCCACCCAGGGCGGGCTCATCCCGTTCCAGGAGACCGACTTCGTGTTCTCCGTGGCCGCCGAGGAGCTCGGCTACCTCGGCGCGCTCGGCATCCTCGTCGTCTATGCGTTCCTCATCGCGCGCACGGTCCTGGTCGGCATCCGGGGCGAGGACGCCTTCACCCACCTGGTCGCGGCCGGGGTGGCGACATGGTTCACGGCCCAGGTCGTCGAGAACGTCGGCATGAACCTCCAGCTGACGCCGGTCACCGGGCTGCCGCTGCCGTTCCTGTCCTACGGCGGCTCGTCGATGTTCGCCTGCTGGCTCGCGATCGGGATCGTCCTCGGCGTGCACCGCCACACCCGCCGCGACTGAGTCCCACCCGTCACGGATCGCCGTCAGGATCGTCATCCAGGACGTCCTCAGAGGTCGCCAGGGACGTCGTCAGAGAGGTCGTCAGGGACGTCCCAGGCCGGGGGACATCGAGGGTGGCGCAGGTCACGTCCAGCGCGTGGCCGGCTCCGTGGGGGTGTGAAACGATGACGAATGACGCCCGACCACGCCGTCGGGCAGACCCTGCACGACCTCCCGAAAGTGGACAACGATGCCCGCAGCGCAGACCTATCACCTTCCGTCCGACGAGACGTACGACCAGAGCCTCCTCAGCGACCGGGCTCAGAGCGTCGGTCACCTCTTCCGCAACCGGGTCGCCGAGACACCGGACGCCAAGGCGTTCCTGTTCCCCGATGCATCGGAACAGTGGCAGACGATGACCTGGGGGCAGACGCGGGACAAGGTCTACGACCTCGCGGCCGGTCTCATCGCCCTCGGCGTCGAGGCGGAGCAGCGGGTCGCCATCGCGTCCGGCACCCGGGTCGAGTGGGCCCTGGCCGACCTGGCCAACATGTGCGCCGGGGCGGCGACGACCACGATCTATCCCACGACCATCCCGGACGACGTCGCCTTCATCCTCCAGGACTCCGAGACGGTCGTCGTCTTCGCCGAGAACGACGCGCAGGTCGACAAGCTCCGCGGCATCCGTGACAGCATCCCCGGCGTGCACAAGGTCGTCGTCTTCGACGGGCACGCCGACGGCGACTGGGTCATCGGCCTCGCCGACCTCGAGGCCATGGGCAAGGACGTTCTCGCGACCGACGACGGTGCGGTCGACGCCCGGATCGACGGCACCCGCCCGGAGCACCTCGCAACGATCATCTACACCTCGGGCACGACGGGGCGGCCCAAGGGCGTGCGCCTGCTCCACAGCACGTGGACCTACCAGTCCGCCAATGTCACGGCGATGGACATCCTCGGTCCGAGCGACCTCCAGTACCTCTGGCTGCCGCTCGCCCACGTCTTCGGCAAGCAGCTGCTCACCTTCCCGATCCAGATGGGCTTCCCGACGGCCATCGACGGTCGTGTCGACAAGATCGTCGACAACCTCGCGGTCGTCAAGCCGACCTTCATGGGCGCCGCCCCGCGCATCTTCGAGAAGGTCTACGCCCGCATCGGCATGATGATGGAGGAGGAGGGCGGCGTGAAGCTCAAGCTGTTCCGCTGGGCCTCCGACGTCGGTCGTCGGGTCGCCGCGCTGCAGTCCGAGGGCAAGGAGCCGACGGGGATGCTGGCGGTGCAGCACAAGATCTCGGACAAGATCATCGGGACCAAGATCCGGGACCGCTTCGGCGGCAACGTCCGCTTCTTCATCTCCGGCTCCGCCGCCCTGAACCAGGACGTCGCTGCGTGGTTCTACGGCATGGGCCTGAAGGTCGCCGAGGGCTACGGCCTGACCGAGTCCTCCTCGGCGGCCTTCGTCAACCGGCTCAAGGCGTTCAAGATCGGCTCCGTCGGCTGGCCGGTGCCCGGCACCGAGGTCAAGATCGCCGAGGACGGCGAGGTGCTCCTACGCGGCGAGGGCATCATGGACGGCTACCACAACAACCCCGAGGCGACCGCCGAGGTCCTTGACATGCAGGGCTGGTTCCACACCGGCGACATCGGTGAGCTCGACGAGCGCGGGTTCCTGCGCATCACCGACCGCAAGAAGGACCTCTTCAAGACGAGCAACGGCAAGTACGTCGCGCCCTCGACGATCGAGGCCATGTTCAAGGGCGTCTGTCCCTACGTCGCCCAGCTGGTCGTCTACGGCGCGGACCGCAACTTCGTGTCGGCTCTCGTCACGCTCGACCCGGAGGCGATGGAGGGCTGGGCCAAGCAGAACGGCATGAGCGGCAAGTCCTACGCCGCGATCGTCACCTCGCCACAGGCCCGCGAAATGGTCCAGGGGTACATCGACGAGCTCAACCTCGGCCTGAACCGCTGGGAGCAGATCAAGCGGTTCACCATCCTCGACAAGGACCTCACGATCGAGGAGGGCGAGCTCACGCCGAGCATGAAGCTCAAGCGCAAGGTGGTTTCGGAAAAATACAAGGACCTGCTGGACGCGCACTACCAGGGTTAGTCCTGCGGACACCAGGCATGTGAAGTACAAGGACCTGCTGGACGCGCACTACCAGGGTGAGGCGACCACCGCATACCCGCTCGTCGCGACGGCGTCCACCCACTCGGGTGGGCGCCGACGCGCATCCCGTAGGCAGTGCCCACCCGCCCCCGACGTCCGCCGCCCGCCGTGGGCGGGGTCCGGTGGTTTGGGCCTGCCCGGGCAGGGACCTACCCTTGTGGGATGCCTGGCGAGTCCCACTTCAGCGCGCTCGAGCCGCTCCTGACGCGGGTGAGCAAGCCCATCCAGTACGTCGGCGGGGAGCTCAACTCCACCGTCAAGGACTGGAACGTCGGCGGGTTGGGGCCCGGCGGTGAGGAGCTCACCGTCCGCTGGGCCCTGATGTACCCCGACGCCTACGAGGTCGGCGTGCCCAACCAGGGCGTGATGATCCTCTACGAAGTCATCAACGAGCGGGCCGACGCGCTGGCCGAGCGCACCTACGCGGTGTGGAGCGACCTCGAGGCCGAGCTGCGGGCCGCCGGCGTTCCCCAGCTGACGGTCGACGCCCATCGCAGCGTCGCCGACTTCGACCTGTTCGGCGTCTCCTTCGCCACCGAGCTCGGCTACACCAACATGCTCACGGCGCTGGACCTCGCCGGCATCCCGTTGCACACGGCCGACCGCACCGACGAGCATCCGCTCGTGATCGCCGGCGGCCACGCGGCCTTCAACCCCGAGCCGGTCGCCGACTTCGTCGACGCCGCCATCGTGGGCGACGGTGAGGAGGCCGTGCTCGCGGTGACCGACATCGTCGCCGAGTTCAAGGCGCAGGGTCGCCCGGGGGGCCGGGAGGAGCTGCTCATGCGCCTGGCGCGCACCGGCGGCGTCTACGTCCCCGCGTTCTATGACGTCGACTACCTGCCGGACGGCCGGATCCAGCGGGTGGCCCCCAACCGGTCGGGAGTGCCGTGGCGGGTCGCCAAGCACACCGTCATGGACCTCGACGCCTGGCCGTACCCCAAGCAGCCGCTCGTGCCGCTGGCGGAGTCGGTTCACGAGCGGATGTCGGTCGAGATCTTCCGCGGCTGCACCCGTGGGTGCCGCTTCTGCCAGGCCGGCATGATCACGCGGCCGGTGCGCGAGCGGTCGATCACCGGTGTCGGCGAGATGGTCGAGCGGGGGTTGGCGGCGACCGGCTTCGAGGAGGTCGGCCTGCTGTCGCTGTCCTCGGCGGACCACTCCGAGATCGCGAGCATGACCAAAGGCCTGGCCGACCGGTACGAAGGGACGAACACCGGACTGTCGCTGCCGTCCACCCGCGTCGACGCGTTCAACATCGACCTCGCCAACGAGCTGACCCGCAACGGCCGACGGTCCGGCCTGACCTTCGCCCCTGAAGGGGGCAGTGAGCGGATCCGCAGGGTCATCAACAAGATGGTGAGCGAGGAGGATCTCATCCGCACGGTCGCCGCCGCCTACGGCGCCGGCTGGCGGCAGGTCAAGCTGTACTTCATGTGCGGTCTGCCGACCGAGACTGACGAGGACGTCCTGCAGATCGCCGAGCTCGCCAAGCGGGTCATCGAGACCGGTCGCGAGGTCAGCGGCCGTCGAGACATCCGGTGCACGGTCTCGATCGGCGGGTTCGTGCCCAAGCCGCACACCCCGTTCCAGTGGGCCGGCCAGCTCGGCGCAGAGGAGACCGATGCGCGGCTCGACAAGCTTCGCGAGGCGATCCGCTCAGACCGCCGCTACGGGTCCTCGATCGGCTTCCGCTACCACGACGGCAAGCCGGGCATCGTCGAGGGCCTCCTCTCACGCGGCGACCGGCGGGTGGGACGCGTCATCGAGGCCGTGTGGCGCGACGGCGGGCGCTTCGACGGCTGGTCGGAGCACTTCTCATACGAGCGTTGGATGACCAGCGCGGAGCGCGAGCTGGCTGCAGTCGGGGTGGACGTCGCCTGGTTCACCACGCGCGAGCGCGAGGAGAGCGAGGTCCTACCGTGGGACCACATCGACTCCGGCCTGGACAAGGAGTGGCTCTGGCAGGACTGGCTGGACGCACTCGACGAGACCGAGGTCGACGACTGCAGGTGGACCCCCTGCTTCGACTGCGGCGTCTGCCCCCAGATGGGCACCGAGATCGAGATCGGTCCGACTGGCAAGACCCTCCTGCCGCTCACCGTGGTGCGCCCCGACGCGACCCGCTTCGCCGGCAGCGCCCCGCAGGGTTGACCCCCGGCCCGCCTCAGGCGGACAGCGGCGGTATGCGGTGGTCGGCTACTCGAAGAGCGCGCCGACCACCTCGCGGAACGCCGCGGTGTGCCGGTCGACGTCGGCCCGCGTGGTGTCGGGGCACATCAGCGCCATGTTGTGGAACGGCGTCATCAGGATGCCGCGGTTGCACATGGCCAGGTGCATGTACGCGTCCAGGTCGCCGTCGGCCGCCGCCGCCGAGTCCTCGCCATTGACCGGCGCCGGGCGCACGAAGCGGTACTCCGCCCGCGCGCCGAGCTGGGCGATCGTCCACGGCACGTCGAGCTCGTCGAAGGTCGCCTGCACTCCGGCGGTGAACTCGGTCGCGAGCGCGATCATCCGCTCGAAGGCCTGCTCGGTCAGCACCTCACCGAGCGTCGCCCGCATCGCAGCGAGTGAGAGCGCGTTGCCGGCCAGGGTGCCGCCGACGCCGCCGACGTCGACGATGTCGGCGTCCCCGGCCTCGGTGTGCCGGGTCACCGCAGCGGCGACCTCCTCGGTGATGCCGTAGGCGCCGCTCGGGATCCCCCCACCGATCGACTTGCCGATGACGAAGATGTCGGGCTGCAGGCCCCACGCCGTCGTGGCACCGCCCCACCCGGCCGAGAAGGTGTGGGTCTCGTCGATCATGAGCAGCGCCCCGTAGCGTGTCGCCAGCTCCCGCAGACCGGCCATGAAGCCTGGTTCGGGCAGGACGATGCCGATGTTCGTCAGGGCCGGCTCGGCGAGGATCGCGGCGACGTCGCCGTTGGCGAGCGCCGCCTCGACGGCGGCGAGGTCGTTCCAGGGCACCGACCGGGTCGTCAGGGCCGGGTCCACCGGGGGTGCGACGTTGCCCGGACGCGAGACCGTCTTGCCGTCCGGCCCGGGGATCGCGAACGCCTCATCCACCGAGCCGTGGTAGCAGTGGCCGAAGACGAGGATCTTGGGCCTCCCGGTCGCCAGGCGCGCCAGCCGGATGGCCCAGCGGTTGGCGTCGGTCGCAGTCAGGGTGAAGGACCACAGCGGGACCCCGAAGCGCCGCGTGAGCTCGGCGCCGACCCACTGGGCATCCTCGGTGGGGAGCATGGTCGTGATCCCGCCGAGCCGGCCCATGCGCCGGGTGACGGCGGCCACCGTCGCCGCGGGGGAGTGGCCGGCCATGGCACCGGTGTCCCCGAGTGCGAAGTCGATGTAGGTGTGCCCGTCGATGTCGGTGACGCGATTGCCGTGCGCGCTGTCGAGGTAGAGCGGGAAGCCGCCGCTCCACATGTTCATCCACGTCATCGGCACCCGGCCGAACAGGTTCGTCGCCCTCGCATACAGTTGGGCGCTGCGTGGGTTGGCCTCGGTGTAGGCGGCCTGCTCGGTCTCGATGAGCGCGGCGAGGCGGTCTCGCTTCAGACGGGTCATGGCCGTGAACCTAGTGGATCACCTGTCTCGCTCGACAGGGGGGTGACGACCGCCGACCTCAGCGGCCTACGACCGCAGCGGTGAGGGCCGCGGGCAGGTCGTCTGCCGTGGGCGCGGGCGCCGCCACTCCGCGACCGGTCGTGACCAGGGTGTCCAGGTCGGACGCCGGACCCCCGACCGAAACCACCGAGAGGCGGAGCTGCTGGTCGGGACGCACAGCCGAGCGCAGGTATCCCGTCACGTCGGCCTCCTGCTCATCGGTCAGCTCCCGGCCGGCGGGGACGACGACGAGCAGGACGAGCTCTCGGTCCGGCTCACGGGCGTAGACGAGTGAGAACGCGAGCGCTTCGCGGATCGCGGCCGCGAGGTCCGGGTTGCCTCCGATATCCGCGGCGCTGATCCCGTTCCGTACGGCGGCGAGGGTCTCGTCGGTGGCGGGCTGAGCGGTCAGCGCCTGGGTCGCGCCCTCAGCGGTGCCGAGCCAGAGCGAGACCCGGACGTCGGCACCGACGGGTACGACACCTTCGGCGGCGGCCGCCAGGGCCTCCTGCCGGCTGGCCGCGCCGGTCACCGGCTCGGCCATCGCGGCGGCGGTGTCGACCAGGACGACGACGTCGCGGGGCTGCAGTGCCGCCCCCAGCAGCGCCGGGGCGGCGACGAGCTCACGGTCGTCGAGCATGAGCGGCTCTTCGGCGAGCAGGTCCACCGCGACGGGTCCGCGCTCCGTCGGCGGCGCTCCGTTCGCGCCGTAGTAGCCCGCGGCGCGGAGCAGCTCCTGGCCCTGGTTGGAGAGCAGGTAGTCGACCAGCCCGGGAGCGGAACCACGCACGCGCACCGGCACGTGGGCGGCACCGTTGCCGATCACGACCCCCACGAGCGGCAGCGCCTCCTCCCCGCGGAGGTACTCGCCCAGGGCGGCCTCGGTCGTGACGACCGCCGAGGAGGCAGCCGTGAACTGTGCCGTGTCGGCCACCTCGGGGAAGAGCGCCTCCTCCGGCGGCACCGCCTGGGCTGCCCTGGCCAGTGCCCCGAGCGCGCCGCTCGAGACGGCGGCCGGGAGCTGGTCCACCGTGGCCGTGCTCGAGCCGACGAGGGTGCCAACGAGTGCGGAGACGCCCGTCGCACCGAGCGCGGTGACGGCCGGCTCCGGCACTCGGATGCGGAACTCGCCCCACTCCGGCGTGCCCCGGCTCGCCCAGGCGCCGGGGGCGAGGACCGCTCGCAGCTCGTCGTCGGACAGGGATACGGTCGGAGCTCCCACCGCACCGGCCGCCTGCTCGGTCATGGCGAGGACCACCGGTGAGCTCGCGACCGGTTCGGACAGGGCGGTGTCGGGGACCCGGGCTTCGCTCCCGTCGAGAATGCGGACGTCGGCCGAGGCGGAGGTGACCATTGTCGCGGCCGCACAGCCGTCGCCGGTGGCCGCGTACCCGTCGACCACCGCCGACAGCCCGGGCGGCGCCGAGACCGTCACGGCGTCGGTGCACGGAGCGGGCCCGGTCACCGTGGCGTCCTCGCGCTGGGCGCGGACGGCGACGACGGCGATCAGACCGACGACGACGAGCGCGACGATGAGCAGGATGCCCAGAGGTGGCCCATCGGACCCACCGGCGAACGAGGCACCTGTGACCTGCTGCGACCGGGCCTGTCGTCGCCCGGGCCCTCCGCGGGCGTGCCGACCCCGAGCACGGTCGGTCGAAGCCACACCGCACCTCCTGACGGGATCCTCGCTCTCGGTCCTTCGGCCTGTCGATCCTGCCCGCCGTCCCGCCGGGGCGCAAGCGCGGCCGACGTCGGCTCTGCGTCTGCCACCGGGATCCTGCGTGCCACCGGGATTCTCTGGGCCATCGGCGATACTGGCGCCGATGGCACGTCAACGAGTACCCCAGGGACCGCCTCCACCTCCGGCCGTCCAGAAGCTGCGGATCCGCTATGCCCGGCGGGGTCGGCTCCGCTTCTCGTCCTCCCGGGACTTCGCCCGCGCCCTGGAGCGCGCGCTCCGTCGCGCCCAGGTTCCGATGGCGTTCTCGGCAGGATTCCATCCGCACCCCAAGATCTCGTACGCGGGGGCGGCTCCGACCGGCATGGCGAGCGAGGCCGAGTACCTCGAGATCAGCGTCACCGAACGGGTCGACCCGGACCGAGTCCGCGAGGAGCTGGACGCGGCGCTGCCCGATGGACTGGACATCCTCGAGGTCGTCGAGGCCGGCCCCGGGTCGTTGGCCGACCGGCTTCAGGCGAGCGAGTGGGAGCTGGCCTTCCCGGTCGCCGACCTGGACCTCGTCCGGGCGGCGGTCGAGGCGTTCCTCGCCGCGGCCGAGGCCCCGGTGACGAGGATGTTCAAGACCGGTCCGAGGACCTTCGACGCACGTGCCGCGGTGGTCGCGGCGGAGGTCCGTGAGGAGTCCGGGCGGGTCGAAGATGGGTTGGGCGACCGCCCGTATGCGATACTGCGGATGGTCGTACAGCACACCACACCCGTTGTCCGACCCGACGACATCCTGACCGCGCTGCGATCAGTGGCCGACCTTGAGAGCGCTGCGTCACCGACCGTGACACGCCGAGCCCAAGGGCTACTGCAGACCGCACCCGCTGGGGTGGCCGACCCCCTGGCTGCCGACAAGGACGCCGTCGGCGACTGAGCCGGTGCCGCGCGCAGCGCGAGCCGACCCGGTTGCACACCGCCTGACTTCCGTGGCGTGCACGGTCCACGTGTACTGCCACGATTCGACCCGATACCGGGTGCTTCTGTCGCGAGGAGCGGCGAGGGACTCCCTCGCTACCCTTCGCAGCGGGTGTGGCTGGAGCAGCCGGCCCGACCTGGAGGGATGCCGCATGGCTTCCGAACCCACGACTGACCCCACCGATGAACGTCCTGAGGGCGAGGATGTGAGGACCGAGCCGGCTCACGTCGAAGACCTCACAGACGAGCAGCAGGCCGATGACCGGCAGGCCGATGAGCCGCCGGCCGATGAGCCGCCGGCCGAGGCGGCCCCCCCGCGCCGCGGAGCGAAGAAGGGGCGGGCAGGCACGAAGCCCGGCCGCACTCCGCGCACCCGGTCGGCCGGCCGACGCCGGGCCGCCGAGACCGCCGCGGACCCCAGCGGCCCGTCGGTCCCGGACGACGACACGCTCGACGAGCGGTCCGACGGCGACTCGAACCTCCAGGGCCCGCCGGCCGACGAAGAGGCCGGTGACGCTCCAGCCGAACTGACCGGCGTGGGCACAATCGAGGACGCCGCCGCCGAGGACGAGGACGGCGAGTCCGCAGACACCGAAGCGGGGGAGGAGGCCGGCGAGGACGACGACGCCGTCGCGGACGCCGCGATGACCACGGTCCCGAGCTTCGGTCTGGTCTTCCAGGCACCCGAGCCGGTCGCGCCGCGCCGACGGCGGGCGACCTCTGCAGCCGGTGCGCCGTCGCGGACCGAGCCGGACACGGAGGCCGGCTTGCCCGACCGCCGCCCCAGCGGGACGGAGGACGGCGCCGACGAGGCGCGCGACGAGACTGCGTCCGCCGAGGGTGACGCCGAGGAAGGCGCCGGTTCCCGCCGGTCCCGCCGCCGGGGTGGTCGGGGTCGCCGGGGTGGTCGAGACGCGGATGCAAACACGTCGGACGACTCAGGTGGGGGTGCCACCGACGGTGACGGCGAGAGCACGGGCGGGCGGACGTCCGACCGCTCCGGTAAGGCGGCCAAGCGGGGCTCAAAGGACACCGGGACGTCCCGCTCCGCAGATCGGGCCAAGGATGACGGCGAGGCTGCCTCCGGATCCGGTGAGAGCGACTCCGACGATACCTCGGCCGACTCGGGGTCGCGTCGACGCCGCCGCCGCCGCCGGGGAGGTGGCGACACCGACAGTGACGAGAGCCGTGGCGCCAGGGCGCGCGACGAGGTCACCGGGCTGAAGGGCTCGACCCGTCTCGAGGCCAAGAAGCAACGCCGGCGCGAGGGCCGGGAGGCCGGCCGGCGTCGTCAGATCATCACGGAGGCCGAGTTCCTGGCCCGACGTGAGAGCGTCGAGCGGGTCATGGTCGTGCGTGAGGAGGAGGGCAAGACCCAGATCGGCGTGCTCGAGGACGGGGTCCTGGTCGAGCACTACGTCTCGCGGGAGACGGGTGCGTCGATGATCGGGAATGTCTACCTGGGTCGGGTGCAGAACGTCCTGCCCTCGATGGAGGCCGCCTTCGTCGACGTCGGCAAGGGTCGCAACGCCGTGCTCTACGCCGGCGAGGTCAACTGGGACGCAGCCGGTCTCGAGGGCAACATGCCCAAGCGGATCGAGAACGCGCTGACCTCGGGCGACACCGTCCTGGTCCAGGTGACCAAGGATCCGATCGGTCACAAGGGCGCCAGGCTGACGTCACAGGTCTCGCTCCCGGGCCGGTTCCTCGTCTATGTCCCCGAGGCATCGATGACGGGTATCTCCCGCAAGCTGCCGGACACCGAGCGGGCCCGCCTGAAGTCGATCTTGAAGAAGATCGTGCCGGACGATGCCGGTGTCATCGTGCGCACGGCCGCCGAGGGCGCCTCCGAGGAGGAGCTGACGGCCGACATCGAACGGCTCACCCAGGCCTGGGAGCGGATCAGGACCAAGGCCGAGAAGTCCGCGAAGAAGAAGGGCGCCGCGGGCGCGCCCGTGCTTCTGCACGGTGAACCGGACCTGACCGTCAAGGTCATCCGCGACGTGTTCAACGAGGACTTCTCCGAGCTCGTCGTCTCCGGCGAGAAGGCGTGGGCCGATGTCTCGGAGTACCTCGGCGACGTGGCTCCCGACCTCGCGAAGCGCCTTACGAAGTGGACGGCAGAGACGGATGTCTTCGCGAGTCACCGGGTCGACGAACAGCTCGCCAAGGCCCTGGACCGCAAGGTGTACCTTCCCTCGGGCGGCTCTCTCGTGATCGACCGCACCGAGGCGATGACGGTCGTCGATGTCAACACCGGCAAGTTCGTCGGCTCGGGAGGCAATCTCGAGGAGACGGTGACGAAGAACAACATCGAGGCGGCCGAGGAGATCGTTCGCCAGCTGCGGCTACGGGACATCGGCGGCATCATCGTCATCGACTTCATCGACATGGTGCTCGAGTCGAACCGCGATCTCGTGGTGCGTCGCCTGCTGGAGTGCCTCGGCCGGGACCGGACCAAGCACCAGGTGGCCGAGGTGACCTCGCTGGGTCTGGTCCAGATGACGCGCAAGCGAGTCGGGTCCGGACTCCTCGAGGTGTTCTCCGAACCGTGTTCGCACTGCGCGGGACGGGGCGTCGTCGTGCACGCCGACCCCGTCGACCAGTCCACCCAGGACGAGTCCACCGGCGCAGGGCGGGGTCGCGGGCGGGGCCGCGGCGGCAACGGGTCGGCTGGGCAGCCCACGGGCCGGTCGACCCGGGGGGACGCGCACGACCCCGTGCGCCCCCAGTCGACGGGACCGACAGCCGCCCAGATCGCCGCCGCCGCCCACGCGGCAGCGCTCAAGGCCGTCGCCGCTGTCTCCTCGGACGAGGAGTCGCAGACGTCCCCCGACGCCGACCGGGTCAGCGCAATCGCCACCGAGGTCGCCGAGGCGGTCACCGCCGACGAGCTGGGCGGGATGGATCCGTCCGGCACAGAGCAGCTGGGCCTGGAGCAGTCAGACACAGCGCAGTCCGGCCCAGAGCAGTCCGACGCAGAGCACCTCGGCGATGAGCCGGCTGACCATGCTCGAAGCGACCGGAAGCACGTCGACACGGACCAGCCGGTCCAGTCCGCCGAGGATGAGCAGGTCGACGGCGCCGAGCTCCCGAGCCTGCCCGAGACCGCCTCGGCCGCGGAGACCACCTCGGTCGCGGAGACCGCCTCGACCGTGAAGACGTCGGCCGAGCCTCCGGCCACCAGGCCGCGTCGACGTCGCGGCCGGGTCGTCGCCCAGGCCGGGCCTCCCGGCCGGAGCGAGGTTCGCGTGCTCGGTGTCGAACCCGGGGACGAGCAGTCCGAGTCGCCCGACGCGTCCGACGCCGTCGGCGCAGGGGACTGACCCGCCTGCCGGACTCCCGTCGCCGGTTTGGCTGCAGGCGCGCCGAGCCGGTAGATTAGACCCTTGGTGCGCCCACCGAGCGGTGTCCCCTCAGGTCCGTGCGTCAGCATTCGTTCGCTGAGGGCAACTACCAGCCGGTCACCGAAAGAGCGCGCATCACCCGTCATTACCGAAAGTGAGTTCCTAACTATGTACGCGATCGTTCGCGCTGGTGGACGTCAGGAGAAGGTCTCCGTCGGAGACGTCCTCATCATCGACAAGGTCGATGGTTCGACCGGCGACAGCATCGACCTGACCCCGCTTCTCGTCGTCGACGGGTCCTCCGTCACGAGCGACGCGTCCAAGCTCGCCAAGGTCTCCGTCAAGGCCGAGGTCGTCGGTCCCGCCAAGGGCCCGAAGATCACGATCATGAAGTTCAAGAACAAGACGGGCTACCGCAAGCGCCAGGGCCACCGCCAGCACCTGACCCAGGTCAAGATCACCTCGATCGACGTCTGAGCGACGCACGGTCCGAACGACACCACCACGGATCCCCCCTCTCACGAAGTAGGTACAGACATGGCACACAAGAAGGGTGCGTCCTCGACCCGCAACGGTCGCGACTCCAATCCTCAGTTCCTCGGCGTCAAGCGCTACGGCGGCCAGGTCGTCAGCGCCGGTGAGATCCTCGTCCGCCAGCGCGGCACGAAGTTCCACCCGGGCAACGGCGTCGGCCGCGGTGGCGACGACACGCTGTTCGCGCTCGTCGCCGGCGCTGTCGAGTTCGGCAGCAAGCGCGGTCGCAAGACCGTCAACGTCGTTCCCGTCGACTGACGCCACCGACCTGTGCGGGCCCGGGCCTGCAGCGAACATGCGAGGGGCGGGCCACCTGGCCCGCCCCTCGCCGTTCTCATCCACTGACAGACTGGACGCCTGACGCCCAGACGCAAGGAGCGCATACGCCATGGCCACGTTCGTCGACCGGGTGACCTTGCACGTCGCCGCGGGGCACGGCGGCCACGGTGTCGCCTCGGTCAAGCGCGAGAAGTTCAAGCCGCTCGGCGGCCCTGACGGAGGCAACGGCGGCCGGGGCGGCTCGGTCGTCATCGCCGTCGATCCGCAGATCACGACGCTCCTCGACTACCACCACAGCCCGCACCGCAAGGCACCGAACGGCCGTCCCGGAGCGGGCGATGAGCGCAACGGCGCCGACGGCGAGGACCTCGAGCTGCCGGTGCCCGCAGGAACGGTGGTCAAGAACGCCTCGGGCGAGGTGCTGGCCGACCTCGTCGCGGCGGGCCAGTCCTTCGTCGTCGCCCGCGGCGGCCGCGGCGGACTCGGCAACAAGGCACTGGCCAGCCCGCGGCGCAAGGCGCCCGGGTTCGCCCTCCTCGGCGAGCCCGGGGAGACGCTCGACGTCGTGCTCGAGCTGAAGTCGCTCGCCGACGTGGCCCTGATCGGCTTCCCGAGTGCGGGCAAGTCGTCGCTGGTCTCGGTCCTGTCCGCCGCTCGCCCCAAGATCGCCGACTACCCCTTCACGACTCTCGTGCCCAACCTCGGGGTGGTCACCGCCGGCTCCGAGCGCTTCACCGTCGCTGACGTCCCCGGTCTGATCCCGGGCGCGAGCATGGGCAAGGGCCTCGGCCTCGAGTTCCTCCGGCACATCGAGCGCTGCTCGGTGCTGGTCCACGTCATCGACTGCGCGACGCTCGAGCCCGGCCGCGACCCGCTCACGGACCTGGATGTCATCGAGGCCGAGCTCGCGGCCTACGTCCCGGACGACTCACTCGGCGGCCGTCCGCTGTCGGAACGCACGCGCATCGTCGTGCTGAACAAGGCCGATGTCCCCGACGCCCGCGAGCTCGCCGAGATGGTTCGGCCCGACCTCGAGGCCCGCGGTCTCGAGGTCCATGTGGTCTCCGCGGTCGCCCACACCGGTCTCAAGGAGCTCACCTTCGCGCTCGCCCGCCACGTGCGGCAGGCCAGGGAGGACCTACCGATCGTCGAGCCGCCACGTCAGGTGCTGCGGCCTCGCGCCGTCGACGACAGCGGGTTCCGCATCATTCGCGAGGACGGGCCCGACGGCGAGGTCTTCCGCGTCGAGGGCGAGCGGCCTACGCGCTGGGTCCGGCAGACCGACTTCTCCAACGACGAGGCCGTCGGCTACCTCGCCGACCGGTTGGGCCGCCTGGGCGTCGAGGAGGCGCTGTATGCGGCGGGGGCCGTTGCGGGATCGACGGTCCTCATCGGGCCGGCCGACGACGCCGTCGTCTTCGACTGGGAGCCGACGATGATGAGCGGGGCAGAGCACCTCACCGGTCCGCGCGGCACCGACCTGCGGCTCGAGGAGTACGGCCGCAAGAGCCGCTCCGAGAAGCGCGAGGAGTTCCACGCCCGCAAGGACGCCCAGACCGCCGCCCGCGACGAGCTGGACTCCGAGCGCCGGTCCGGACACTGGGCGCACGTCGACGATGACTGAGCGCAGGCGTCTGGTCGACGCACAGCGCCTCGTCGTCAAGATCGGGTCGTCGTCCCTGACCGGCGCGAGCGGCGGTCGGCTGGACGTCGGCCGGTTGCGGGCGCTCGTCGACGTGCTCGCAGCTCGTCGCCTCGCCGGTCGGCAGGTGGTCCTCGTCTCATCGGGTGCGATCGCCGCCGGAATCGGGCCGCTCGGCCTGCGGACCCGACCCCGTGACCTCGCCACCCAGCAGGCCGCCGCCAGCGTGGGACAGGGCGCCCTGATCACCGCATACCAGCAGGCCTTCGCCGACCACGGACTGACGGTCGGCCAGGTGCTGCTCACGGCCGATGACGTCACCCGCCGCGCGCACTACACCAACGCCCGCCGCACCCTCGAGAAGCTGCTCGACCTGGGCATCATGCCGATCGTCAACGAGAACGACACGGTGGCCACCCAGGAGATCCGCTTCGGCGACAACGACCGCCTCGCGGCTCTGGTGGCCCATCTGGTCCACGCCGACGGGCTCCTCCTGCTCAGTGACGTGGACGCGCTCTACGACGGCCCGCCGAGCCGCGGTGACGCGCGGCGCATTGCGCGGGTTGCCGGCGAGGCGGACCTGGAGGGTGTTGATGTGGGGGGCACCGGCTCACATGTCGGCAGTGGCGGGATGGTGACCAAGGTCGACGCCGCGGCGATCGCCAACGCCGCCGGAATCACCACCGTGCTGACCAGCGCGGCGCGGGCGGCCGAAGCGCTCACCGGCGGTGACGTGGGCACCGTCTTCGCGCCGAGTCCGCGCCGTCGACGCTCCCGGCAGCTGTGGCTGGCGCATGCGACCTCGGTGCGTGGACGTCTCGTCGTCGACGCGGGCGCCGTGCGCGCGCTGGTCGAGCGCCGGACCTCGCTGCTGCCGGCCGGGGTGACCGAGGTGCACGGCACGTTCTTCGAGGGCGATGCGGTGGACGTGTGCGCGAGCGAGGGTGCGGTCGTGGCGCGCGGACTCGTGAACTACTCGTCCGCCGAGCTGCCGATCATGCTCGGCCGCAGCACGCGCGACCTGGCCCGCGAGCTCGGACCGGCGTACGACCGTGAGGTCATCCACCGGGACGACCTCGTCCTGCTCTAGGAGCCTGTTACGTCAGTCGTCGAAGCCAGGGGTTGAGGCTGGCGATGGACTGTGGCGGCCTAGCGGACGGCGAACTTGTCGTACCTGCGCACAGGTGGGGGGACACGAGGCGCGGACGAGTAGCACTCATGAGCCTCGCGCAAGCCGCTAGCGTCCAACTCGGCAGCGTCATAGTCACCTTGGCCCGGCTAGGTCTTCGCCTCGATCCTGTCTCGTGATGTCGGCGCGCCCGCTCTGACACGATGTCCGGGTGAATAGGTGGGGACGCAACGCAGAGCGGACTCAGGCTACGCCGACCTGGGTGATGACGTGGCCGTGGCCCGAGGTCGCGCTGATCCTGGTCCTTGCCCTTGCAGCCCCAGTGGTCGCTCCGATCGTCTTGAACCAGAACCAGTACCTCGTGCATGTGTTCGCCGACCGCGGCACAGCGCTCGACGCCGACTGGCTCATCGGTGCAGTCGATCCGTACCCGTTCTTCACCGCAGTCACCCGGGTCGTGGTCGACTTCTCCGGCCTCACCGGAATCCGATTCATGGCCTGGTTGGGCACGGTGGTATGGCTGTCCGGCGTCTACGGACTGGCCCGCGTGCTGGCGCCACCGGCCCATCGTCGCGGCATCGCACTCGTGGCGACCATCCTGGTCGCCACGACCGTGGCGCCCATCCTGTCGGCGATCCCCGTCCCGGGGGTGAACCGATTCTCGGCGTTCAGCGGATTCGCCGGCCAGTACCTCGGCGGGTATCTCCAACCGAGCGTGTTCGGATGCCTCCTCCTTGCGGCGTTCCCGCTGTGGGTTCTCGCCCGGCGTGCCCCGGCCGGCGCCCGTATCAAGCCCACTGCGGCCGCGATCAGCCTCACCGCGCTCGGTTGCATGCTGCATCCGACCTATCTCGTGGCGGTGGCTGTGGGGCTCGCTGCAGCAGCGATCGCGGACCTGTGGCAGCGCGACGCCCCGCGGGTCAGGTGGTACGCGCTGATCGGGATCGGCGTGCTCGCCCCTGCGCTCGCGGCCAACCCGTCCCTGCTTGCCATCGGCGGAGCGGCGGTCGAATCATCGGAGGCGATTCAGCGCTTCGCCTTCGAGCGCATCCCGCATCACACACTCTGGACGAACTGGCCGAGGAGCGACCTCCTGTATGTCCTGCTGATCGTGTTCGCCGCATGGTGGCTGTGGCGTAGTGGCGTAGACGCCTGGCTCGCGGGTTGGCTGAGCGCAGGACTCGCGCTCGCGCTGACCGCGGCCCTGGTTGTCGGCCTCACGCGGTCGGCGACATCGGCGCTCCTCTTCCCGTGGCGGATCAGCGTTTTTCTGGTACCGATCGCCGCCACGGCCCTGGCGATCGCGATGGCCAGGGCCATCGGCGGAGCGTTGAACAGATCCCGCGTGGGCCGGTCTGCCGCGCGCAACCGATGGATCGGCCGGTCCACCGTCGCCGTCGCAGCGCTCATCCTCGCAGCCATCGGACTCCTCGCCACCTCGCGCTCTGTGCCGCCCTCGATCTCGGACGACGCCGTGGCGCTCGTACGGACCTCGAAGGTTACCGGCGTCGGAATCATCCCCTTGAGCGAGGAGAACATCCGCCTGAACGCTCGAGTGCCGATCTATGTCGACTGGAAGTCCCCACCGTACGCGAGCGCGGACCTCGTCGAATGGTGGACGCGGGTCGACCATGTTCGTGCGTTCGAACTCGACGCCGAGGCCTTCTGCTCAATCGCGTGGCGCCAGCGGATCGACTGGATACTCATGCCTGCAGACCTCACGACACCAACGTGCGCGAACGACTGGGCCACCGCAGGAGAGACGGACGAATGGCTCGTCCTACGCCGCCCGTGAAACTCGAGGGCAACGGCAGGCAGTGGCGCTACCGGTGACGCGGAATCCAGCCGGGCCTGCAACCGTCGAGAGCGGTGACCAGGCAACCGGCAGATAGCCGATGCGGACACCAATCCCAGCCACAGCGGGCCCTTAGGGGCCCTGCCAGCGGCATGAGGACAAGCACCAAGCCCTAGCCGTGGTTGCCTCCTGAGGTGTCCCCCTGTACGCGCGCAGCCCGGCGTTCAGCGCAGGCGGGTGACTTCGAACTGCATCCGCGGGTTCGCGATCGCCTCCTGGCTCTGGACGAGCTGCAGCTCGCGCCGGCCGGAGTCCAGGGTGGTCTGCAGCAGGTCGAAGACGCTCGAGACGGTGCGGCCGAGTGCGACGCCCGCATCCCCGGTGTCGAGCAGGTGGGCCGTGAACAACGCCGCCGTCACGTCCCCGGACCCGTTGGCCTTCAGGGGCAGGTGCGGGGTCCGCACGATCCAGGCACCGTCGTCGTCGACGGCGAGCATCTCGATGGTGTCGGCAGGGCGGCCGGGCTGCAGGACCGACGTGACCAGGACGGTCGACGGGCCCATCTCGCGAGCCTTGTCGACGGCGGCGAGTGTCGACTCGAGGTCGTCGGGCTCGGTGCCCGTGAGGAAGCCGAGCTCGAACTGGTTCGGCGTGATGAGGTCGGCCTTCGGCACGACCCTCTCGCGCAGCAGAACGGGGATGTCGGGATGCACGAAGCATCCGGACGTGGCGTTGCCCATGACGGGGTCGCACGCGTAGATGGCCGCGGGGTTGGCGGCCTTGACCCGGGTGACGGCATCGAGGATGACGTCGCCGATCTGGGTACCGCCCTGGTATCCGGAGAGCACCGCATCGATCTCGGGCATGGCGCCGCGCTCCTCGACGCCGGCGATCACCTCGCGCACGTCCTCGGCGGCCAGCAGCGGACCGCGCCAGGCGCCGTAGCCGGTGTGGTTGGAGAAGTGCACGGTGTAGACCGGCCAGACCTCGACCCCGAGCCGCTGCAGGGGGAAGACGGCGGCGCTGTTGCCCACGTGTCCGAAGGCCACCGATGACTGGATGGAGAGGATCGTCGTCGTGCTCACGAGGAGACATCCTCTCAGGTGTCCGGCCGACCGACGGTATGCGGACCTCACCCGGGGCGGTCAGCGGCGCGGCCTACCATGAGGACCATGACGACGCCAATGCAGACAGCGGCCTCCTCATCGGTCCACGACCTCGACGCGGCGGCGCAGGTCCGCCGCCTCGCCACCGCTGCCCGCGGGGCCGCTCGCACGCTCGCCCTGCTCTCCCGGGCGGAGAAGGATGCGGCCCTTCGTGCGATCGCCGACGCCGTCGACGCTGCGTCGGACGACATCGTGGCCGCGAACGACGAGGATGTCGCCCGAGGTCGAGACGGTGGCATGGCCGAGAGCCTCCTGGACCGGCTGCGCCTGGACAAGGCACGGGTGGCGGCCGTCGCCGACGCGCTGCGGGACGTCGCGGGCCTGCCGGACCCCGTGGGGGAGATCGTGCGGGGTTCGACCCTCCCCAACGGCCTGCAGGTCCGGCAGGTGCGGGTGCCCATGGGCGTCATCGGCATGATCTACGAGGCGCGACCGAACGTCACGGTCGATGCCGCTGGACTCGGACTGAAGAGCGGGAACGCCGTCATCCTGCGCGGCGGCTCAGCCGCCGCAAGCACCAACCGCGCTCTGGTCGAGGTCATCCGGGACGGTCTGACCGCACAGGGTCTGCCCCCGGACGCCGTCGCACTCCTCGAGGGGGGCCACGAGGCGGTGCGGGCGCTGATGACCGCCCGCGGCCTGGTCGATCTCCTCATCCCTCGCGGTGGGGCCGACCTGATCCAGACGGTGGTGACCTCCTCGACCGTGCCGGTCATCGAGACCGGAGTCGGCAACTGTCACGTCTACGTCGATGCGGCCGCCGATCTCGACAAGGCGCTCGCGATCGTGCTCAACTCCAAGACCCAGCGGCCGAGCGTGTGCAACGCGGCTGAGTCGCTCATCGTGCACAGCGACCTGTCGGCCGTTTTCCTACCGCGGGTGCTCCAGGCCCTGCACGAGGCGGGCGTGGTCCTCGCCGCCGGCCCCCGCGCATCAGTGGTGGCCCGCTCCTACGACATCCCTTATCGCGACGCGACCCGGGAGGACTTCGCCGAGGAGTTCCACGGTCTCGAGATGAGCGTCGTCGTCGTGGACACGATCGACGAGGCCATCGGCCACATCGACCGGTACGGGACGGGGCATACCGAGGCCATCGTCACGGAGGACCGGGCCGCTGCACGCCGGTTCGTGGACGAGGTCGACGCGGCCGCGGTCATGGTCAACGCCTCCACGCGGTTCACCGACGGCGGTGAGTTCGGCTTCGGCGCCGAGATCGGTATCTCGACCCAGAAGCTGCACGCCCGTGGGCCGATGGCCCTGCCGGAGCTGACGACGACGAAGTGGATCGTCGAGGGCGACGGCCAGATCCGAACCTGAGCCGGGGTGCCTGCCGGGGACGAGGCCGCGCCGAGCCGGGCACGGCTGAGGCCCCCGAGGTATGAGCTCGAGGGCCTCCAGGTCCACTGCGACGGTGGGTGGCCCGCCGTGGCGGAACCGGTGGCACCGGACCCTCCCGGTCTCGGGTCACCACCACGACGTCGCTCGTGGCTCGGCGTCCCCGCCGATGTGGCAGGGGACATGTCGTCGTCATCGTCAGGGCGCCGACAGTGATCCCGTTTTCCGCTCGGGCCCGCCTTCGTCGGTGGGCCTTGGGGACCCCCGGCGTGAAGTGTGCCGCATCCCTGTGTAGTGCCGGGGGTCAGCGGACGCAACCCCCTGGCCAGCGCAGCGCACTGTCCACGTCTCCATCCACATGCACACAGGCTCAGCCGGCCGGTTGTGCACATCGCTGTGGACAGAATTCGTGGACAACGTCGGCGTGTCGGTGACGCCTGTGACTCGTGTGTCGGCCGTGTGGATAACCCCCCGCTCGTCGACGGGCCGATCCTCGGGGAGGGGAGCACCGCATACCCCCCGCTCACCCGATCCCGGGCAGGGGGCGCGACCTTGTAGGCTGTCCGCATGTCGACCACTGTTCTTGCCGCCTTCTCCGGCTTCGTGACCGCGGCCGCCGAGGGTGGGCGTGAGCTGCCGATGCCCACGTGGCTGTACGGCGTCATCGCCTTCGCTCTGCTGATGTGCGGACTGGCGCTGGTGTGGGCGTTCCGCGGGACCGCTCAGAAGTGGGCTCACGAGGGTGACGACAAGGTCACGCCGTTCCACGGGACCCATCCTGGCGCCGGACACTGACGGAGACCGGGGGCGGCCCGGCCGCCGGCTCCGGCTCGGCGTCATGGGCGGGACCTTCGACCCGATCCATCACGGTCACCTCGTGGCCGCGAGCGAGGTGCAGTCCCTGCTCGATCTCGACGAGGTCGTGTTCGTGCCCACCGGCGAGCCGTACCTCAAGGACGACGTCACACCGGCCGAGCACCGTTATCTGATGACGGTCATCGCGACTGCGTCCAACCCCCGGTTCACGGTCTCCAGGGTCGACATCGACCGCGACGGTCCGACGTACACGATCGACACGCTTCACGACCTGCACGCCGCACGACCGGACGTCGAGCTGTACTTCATCACCGGAGCGGACGCCCTGGCCCAGATCCTGTCCTGGAAGGACGCCGACGAGCTATGGCGGCTCGCGCACTTCGTCGGTGTCACCCGCCCCGGCTACCACCTCTCCGAGGCCGGCCTACCGGAGGACGGTGTGACCCTGCAGGAGGTCCCGGCCATGTCGATCAGCTCGACCGACTGCCGTACGCGCGTCGCCGCGGGCGAGCCGGTCTGGTACCTCGTGCCCGACGGCGTCGTCCAGTACATCAACAAACACCGGCTCTACATCGCCGGCGGCTCCGCCCAGGACGCGCCGGTGACGGGAGCCGTCATCACCAGAGGAGAAGTGTGACCGCGACCGAGCGTTCCCTCCAGCTCGCAACGACGGCCGCCAAAGCGGCGGCCGACAAGTTGGCCGAGTCCGTCCAGGGCATCGACGTGTCCGACCAGCTTGCGCTGACCGACGTCTTCGTCATCGTCGTCGCCGGGTCCGAGCGGCAGATCGGGGCGATCGTCGATGCCGTCGAGGACGACCTGCGTGAGCTCGGCGTCAAGCCGGTGCGCCGGGAGGGCGACCGGGAGGCACGGTGGGTGCTCATCGACTTCGGCGACATCGTCGTGCACGTGCAGCACGAGGAGGAGGCGGCGTTCTACGAGCTGGAACGGCTGTGGCGGGACTGCCCGCCGATCGACCTCGGGGTGCCGGCCCGGCCGGCCGACGCCGCCAGTGGCGCGACCGGCGCCGAACGATCCGAGCGCGGCTGAGGTCGAACGAGCGTGAGTGAGCCCGCGCGGCGGCTGGTCGTCCTGCGCCACGGAGAGTCCCGAGCCAACCGGGAGGGTGTCTGGCAGGGACAGTACGACTCGCCGCTCACCGAGGTGGGCGTGCTCCAGGCCCAGGCTGCCGCGAAGGTCATCGCGCTCGGCTCGCCCGCGCTCGTCGTCGCGTCCGACCTGACCCGGGCGGCGACGACCGGCGACATCGTCGGTTCGGCCGCCGAGGTCCCGGTCACCTACGACCCCCGCCTTCGAGAGATCGACGTCGGCGAGTGGACCGGGATGTCCGGTGCCCTCGTCAAAGAGCGGTTCTCGGTGGAGCGGGAGCGCCACCTGCGCGGCGAGGACTTCAAACGGGGCGTCTCGGGCGAGTCGCTGAGCGATGTGCAGGACCGTGTCCGACCGATGCTCGAAGACGTCCTCGGTCGGCTCCAGACCGGCCGCGTGGCGGTGCTCGCGACCCACGGCATCACCGCGCGCGTCATCGTGGGAACGATGCTCGGCCTGCAGATCTCGCAGATGTGGCACCTGTTCGGTGGGTTCGGCAACTGCCACTGGGCCGAGGTGGCCGAGTCCACCCTCGCGGCGCCTCCGTCGTTCCCCGTGGTCGGCGGCTCGACGTGGCGGCTTCAGGGCTGGAACCTTCGGGCCCCCATGCTCGACCATGCGCAGGGGGATGCGCCGAACGACGAGCGGCGCGCCTGACGGGATCACCGCGGATTTGGCGATGGGCCGGTGAATCTGCGAAACTCTCGTGGTCGCGACCGCGACTCCCTACGGGGCTGTGGCGCAGTTGGTAGCGCACCTCCATGGCATGGAGGGGGTCAGGGGTTCGAATCCCCTCAGCTCCACAACGTGAGATGGGCCGGACACGCTTTTCGTCCGGCCCATCTCACGTTATGTCGTCCGGCCCGTTCGTGTCCGGGGCGGGGGGCTGGGATGATCGCGGTGTGCTGATCCTCGCGTGGTGCGTCGTCGTGGCCGCCGCAGTCGTCGACTGGTGGGGTGTGGCGACCGGAACGCGCAGAGCCGTGGTCATCGCCAAGCCGCTGACGTTGATCGCTCTGATCGGGGTGGCCGTCGCTGCAGGAGCCGGTGGTTCGTCCGCCGGCCGCTTGCTGCTCGTCGGTCTCGTCCTGTGCCTGGCCGGTGACGTGTTCCTCCTCGGGGACGGCGAGTCGGCGTTCCTCGCGGGGCTCTCGGCCTTTCTCCTCGGCCACCTCGCGTATGTGGCGGCCTTCGTGACCCTGGGGCTCGACCAGCCGGCCTGGGGGCTGATCGGCCTGATGGCCCTCATCGCCGTCGTGCTCGCCACGGGCAGGGTCATCCCGGCCGCGCACCGCGAGGGAGGTGCGGTCCTCGCGGGGGCGGTCACCGCATACATGATCGTGATCGGTGCGATGGTCGTCACGGCCTGGATGACCGGGGAGTGGGTCGTCGGTCTCGGAGCGGTGACGTTCATGGTCAGTGATGCCGTCCTGGCGCTCGCGCGATTCGTCCGGCGGGGCCGGCACTCCGACGTGGCGGTGATGGTGACCTACCACCTCGGCCAGGTGCTCATCGTCATCGGCTTCCTGACCGCCCTAGGTCGACCCCTCCTTTGACCACGGCGGAAACGTCGAAAGCGCGGCGCGAGCGTCCCGGGCGCTGCGCTAACCTAGGTCACCTATGGCTCCCTCGCTGCTTCTTCGACAGCCGCGCTGACCTCCGGCCCCTGCACCAGCAGGACCAGCCAGTCACCCGCGGCAGACCCCTCACGCTCTGAGGGGTTTTTTCATGAGGGCAGCGAGCCCATCGACGACGAGGACGAGATGAACGACACCCCGCACCGCTACACCGCCGAGCTGGCCGGCCGCATCGAGACGGCCTGGCAGGACCGGTGGGAGGAGCAACGCCTCTTCCGGGCGCCCAACCCCGCCGGCCCGTGGGGCGACCGGGACGCCGTCGAGCGCTTCGACGGCGCGATGTTCGTGCTCGACATGTTCCCGTACCCGAGCGGCAAGGGGCTGCACATCGGTCACCCGCTCGGCTACATCGCCACCGATGTGACGGCCCGCTTCAACCGGATGCTCGGGAAGAACGTCCTCTACTCCCTGGGATACGACGCCTTCGGTCTGCCGGCGGAGCAGTACGCGGTGCAGACCGGGCAGCACCCCCGCAAGACGACCGAGGACAACATCGTCGTCATGGCGCGCCAGCTCAAGCGGCTCGGCATGTCCTACGACGACCGGCGCGCCATCCGCACCATCGACCCGGACTACTACCGGTGGACGCAGTGGATCTTCCTGCAGATCTTCAACTCCTGGTACGACGAGGACGCGGTGCGTGCGGACGGCGGCCGAGGCCGGGCGCGTCCGATCGCGGACCTGATCGCCCGGTTCGAGTCCGGTGAGCGGACCACGCCCGACGGACGGCCGTGGGCGGATCTCTCCGAGGTCGAGCAGGCCCACGTCCTCGACGAGCACCGGCTGGCCTACACCAGCCAGGCCCCGGTCAACTGGGCGCCCGGCCTGGGCACCGTTCTCTCGAACGAGGAGGTGACCAACGAGGGCCGCTCCGAGCGGGGCAACTTCCCTGTGTTCAAGAAGAACCTGCGCCAGTGGATGATGCGGATCACCGCATACGCCGACCGCCTGGCGGACGACCTGGATCGGGTGGACTGGCCCGAGAAGGTCAGGATCATGCAGCGCAACTGGATCGGCCGCAGCCACGGCGCCAAGGTGCGGTTCGCGGTCGGCGGCTCGAACGCCGTGCTGGAGGTGTTCACCACTCGTCCGGACACGCTGTTCGGGACGACCTTCATGGTCGTCTCCCCGGAGCACCCGGTCGTCGACGTCCTGGTCGCCGAAGCCTGGCCCGAGGGGACCAAGGCCTCGTGGACGGGCGGGGCGAGCTCACCGGCGGAGGCGGTCGGCGCATACCGTCTCGCGGCCTCGCGCAAGACCGACATCGAGCGGCAGAGCGAGGGCAAGGACAAGACCGGCGTCTTCACCGGCTCGTTCGCGGTCAACGTCGCGACCGGTCAACAGGTGCCGGTGTTCGTCGCGGACTACGTCCTGATGGGCTACGGGACCGGCCAGGTCATGGGCGTGCCCGGCCAGGACCAGCGTGACTGGGACTTCGCGAAGGCCTTCGACCTGCCCATCGTCCGCACCGTGCAGCCGGCCCCCGACCACCACCTGGACACGGCCTACACGGGCGAGGGACCGGCGATCAACTCGACCAACGAGAGCGTCTCGCTCGACGGGCTGGGGGTCGCCGAGGCCAAGGCGCGGATGACGCAGTGGCTGACCGAGATCGGCGCAGGCGAGGAGACGGTGACGTACAAGCTGCGCGACTGGCTGTTCAGCCGGCAGCGGTACTGGGGCGAGCCGTTCCCCGTCGTCTTCGACGAGGACGGCGTGGCCCACGCGCTGCCCGAGTCGATGCTGCCGCTCGAGCTCCCCGACGTGCCGGACTACAGCCCGAAGACCTTCGATCCCGAGGACAACAGCAGCGAACCGGAGGCGCCGCTGGCGCGCGCGACCGACTGGGTCGAGGTCGACCTCGACCTCGGTGACGGCAGAGGTATGCGGCGGTTCCGTCGCGAGACCAACACCATGCCCAACTGGGCCGGGTCGTGCTGGTACTACCTGCGCTACCTCGACCCCGAGAACCCCGACGCCGTCGTCGACCCGGCCAACGAGGAGTACTGGATCGGGCCGCGTCCGGAACCGGTTCTCGGCGCACCCGAGGGCGCAGCCGACCCCGGTGGGGTGGACCTGTACATCGGCGGGGTCGAGCACGCGGTCCTGCACCTGCTGTACGCCCGGTTCTGGCACAAGGTGCTGCATGACTTGGGCCACCTGAGCAGCTCCGAGCCGTTCCGCACGTACTTCTCCCAGGGGTACATCCAGGCGCCGGCCTACCAGGACTCGCGCGGCCAGTATGTGGAGGCGAGCGAGGTCGTCGAGTCCGTGGGGTCCGACGGGCAGCCGCAGTTCACCTGGAACGGCGAACCGGTCACCCGCGAGTTCGGCAAGGTCGGCAAGTCGCTGAAGAACATGATCAGCCCGGACGACATGTATGCGGCGTACGGCGCCGACACGCTGCGGCTCTACGAGCTGGGGATGGGACCGCTGGAGGCGAGCAAACCGTGGGAGACACGGGCGGTGGTGGGCTCCCAGCGGTTCCTGCAGCGGCTGTGGCGCAACGTGGTCGATGAGGAGACCGGCGCGCTGGTCGTCGGTGAGGAGGATCCCTCGGTCGAGGTGCTGCGGGTGCTGCACCGGACGATCGACTCGGTGCGCGCCGACTACGGCTCGCTGTCGTTCAACACGGCCATCGCACGGTTGACCGAGCTGAACAATGCCCTGACGAAGGTCTCCGGAGGCGCGCCCCGCTCAGTGGTGGAGTCGCTGATCCTCATGACCGCGCCATTGGCGCCGCACATCTGCGAGGAGCTGTGGGCCAGGCTGGGCCATGAGGAGTCGCTCGCGCACGAGCCGTTCCCGGTCGCCGACCCGACCTACCTCGTCGAGGACACCGTGACGTGCGTGGTGCAGGTGCGCGGCAAGGTGCGGGCCCGTCTCGAGGTGCCGGCGGACATCGCCGAGGATGCCCTGCGGGAGCAGGCGCTCGCGATCCCGAAGATCGCCGACGAGGTGACAGGCGGGGTGCGCACGGTCATCGTCCGGGCTCCCAAGCTCGTCAACGTGGTCCCCGCCTGAGAGGGGCGAAACGTGCAGTAGCCACCGTTCGTCCCGTTCGCCGGTGTGGAGGAGTGGGGACGGGCCGGGCCGCCTGGGCGTGTCGTCCACAGCCGGCCCCGGGACGGTGGTTCGCGGTGAGTGCCCGCGCCTAGCGTCGCCGTGTGTCCTCCCGCTCCGTGACTCCGCCACGGGACGGCGCCGGTGCATCCCCCCGCGTGCGGGCGGTGCTGGGCGCGTCGGCCCGCAGGGACGACGGCGCTCGCGAGGACCCGGTCGACTGGCTCCGTCGAGCCCACGAGCCCGCCGGCCGTCACCGCGCCGAGAGGCACCGCCCCAGCGTCGTCACCGTGCCGAGTCGCCTGGACCGTGGCCGGATGGCGGTGACCCGCTCCGCGGTCATGGGCGTCCTGGCGGTGCTCCTCGTCGTGGTCCTGGTCAGCGGAGTGCGGGTCGCCTGGGCCGTGCGGGACAGCCGGCCCGAGGTCATCGTGGACCGTCCCGAGCGCTCCGCTCTGGAGCCGGCGACTCCCACCGCGACCGGGACGGTCGTCATGACCGTCGTCCACGTGGCCGGACAGGTGGTCCGGCCGGGTATCGTCCGGCTGGCGCAGGGCAGCCGGGTCGTCGATGCCGTGGAGGCGGCGGGAGGCCCGCTCGCCGACGCCGACCTCGCGGCGATCAACCTGGCCCGGCCCGTGGTCGACGGTGAGCAGGTCTACGTGCCCACGCCGGGGGAGGTGGTTCCTGCCGTCTCCGGTCCCGCAGGGGTCGACGGCCCGGCGGGCGGTGGCGAGGGGCCGATCGATCTCAACGCGGCGGACACCGTCGCCCTGGACACACTGCCGGGGGTCGGACCTGTGCTCGCCGAGCGGATCATCGCCTGGCGCGCCGAGCACGGCCGGTTCACCAGCGTCGACGAGCTCGGCGAGGTCAGCGGAATCGGCGAGAAGCTGCTCGGGCAGATCCGTGACCGGGTCATGGTCTCGCCATGAGCCCGGTGACCGCCGCGGCGCGGACGCAGCGGCCCACGGCCGACCTGCGGGCCCTGGGCCCGGCGCTCATCGCCTGGGCCACGGGCGCGTGGGCGCTCGCGTGGTCCTCCGGCACCGGGCTCGTCGTGGGCGGCCTCCTGGTGGCCCTCGGGCTGGTGGTCGTGCGCCGAAGCGCGTCGGTCGGCCTGACATGTCTCGTGACGGCGCTCGTGGTGTTGCCCGGCGCGCTGCACACCTGGCGCGAGGATGCCGGGCCGGTCGAGGAGCTCGCACGGTCGGGCTCGGTCGCCCAGGTCACCGCGCGGGTCCTCGCGGAGCCGATCGTGCTCGGTGGCGTCGGCGAGCGCACCCGGGTGCTGGTGAGGGTTCGGCTGCTCTCGGTCGACGCCCGGGGGTACCGGACGAGCGTGTCGACTCCGGTCCTCGTCCGAGGAGACGAGCGGTGGGGCATGCTGCAGTGGCGCGAGTCTGTGCGGTTCACGGCGCGGCTGCGCGCCGCGGATGATGGTTCCGCCGAACGCGCGGTCCTCACTCCCCTCGGACCTCCGGTGGTTGACCCGCACCGCACCCCGCTCCTGGCCGCCTCGGACCACGTCCGGTCCAGACTGCGGGTGGCTGTGGACTCCCTACCCCGGGATGCCCGGGCCCTCGTGCCGGCACTCGTCGTCGGCGACACCACCCTCACCCCGGACGAGCTCACCGAGGCGATGCGGGCGACGGGGATGTCCCACCTGTCCGCAGTGAGCGGCAGCAACCTGGCGATCCTCCTGACGGCGGTCATGGCGGTCGTCGTCCACACGTCGCTGCGCCGCCGGACGCGCGTCGTCATCGGCCTCGGCGTCATCGTGGCGTTCATCGTCATCGCGCGTCCGGAGCCGAGCGTTCTGCGAGCCGCCGCGATGGGAGCGGTGGGCGTGCTCGCCTTCTCGCGCGCCCGGGCCTCGGCGGGGCTTCCGGCACTCGGCGCGACCGTCGTCGCGCTGCTCGTCGTCGACCCGTGGCTGGCCCGGTCCTACGGCTTCGTGCTGTCGACCCTCGCCACCCTCGGGCTCATCCTGTTCGCTCGTCCCTGGGGGCGGGCCATCCACCGGCGCCTGCCGGCCCGGGCGCGGTTGCCGCCGGTGGTCGGCGACGCCCTGGCCATCCCGGTGGCCGCTCACGTCATGACCGCGCCGGTCGTCGTGCTGCTTCAGGGCTCGGTCTCGACCATCGGCGTCGTCGCGAACCTGCTCGCCGCCCCGCTGGTCGCGCCGGCCACCCTCGGGGGAGCTCTGACCGCACTGGTCGCGGCGCTGTGGTCCCCGGCTGGCGGGGTCCTCGCGTGGACCGCGGCCCTGCCGGCGTGGTTGATCGCGCGGATCGCCCGCTGGGCGGTGACCGTTCCCGGCGGGACACTGCCATGGCCGGACGGACCGCCGGGGGCGCTGCTGCTCGCGGCTCTGTCGCTGCTCCTGCTGGCCTCCGGCCCCTGGCTGCTGTGGCTGTCAAGAACCCGTCCAACACCCTTCGCGGTCACCGGGGCGCTTGCCTTGGCGGTGTCCTGGCCGGTGGGGACGCTCACCTGGCCGCCGCCGGGTTGGCGGGTCGTCGTCTGCGACGTGGGACAGGGCGACGGCATCGTCGTCGCGAGCGGGCCGGGCCGGGCCGTGGTCGTCGACACCGGTCCCGACAGCGGTGCTGTGAGCCCGTGCCTGCGCCGCCTGGAGGTCACCCACGTCGACGCGGTCGTGCTGACGCACTTCGACGCCGACCACATCTCGGGGCTCGCCGACCTCGTGGCCCGCTGGCCGGTCACCGAGATCCTCGTCTCGCCTGTCGCCGAGCCCCCCGAGGGTGCGGAGCAGGTGACTCGAGTCGCCGCCGACCACCGCATACCCCTGGTCGAGCTTCGGGTGGGAGACCGGCTCGTCTGGGATGAGGCCACCGCGACGGTCTGGTGGCCGTCGCGGCCGATCCACTCCGGTTCGATGTCCAACAACGCCAGCGTGGTCCTCGCGGTCGAGACCGGGCCGCCGCCCTCGCCGGGGGAGCCCGACCGGCGGGTCCGGGCGCTGCTGCTCGGCGACGTCGAGCGGGAGGCCGGGGCGGCGATCCTCACCCGGCTACGACGCGAGCCGGCCTGGCAGGACTTCGCCGACCGGCTCGACCTCGTCAAGACCCCGCACCACGGGAGTCCCAACATCGACGAGACGCTGGTCCGGGCACTGCCTGCGCCGCTGGCGGCCGTCAGCGTCGGCGCGGACAACGACTACGGCCATCCCTCGCCGACGCATCTCGCGCTCTACCGCTCGGTCGGCAGTCTTGTCCTTCGCACCGACGAGCGTGGCGACATCGCGGTGCTGAGCCCGGAGGGTCCCGGCGAGGTTCGGTGGCTGACCAGCAGATGATGAGCCGGTCCGTCGGCGTGGACGCAGCAATCGGAAAGTGGGGTGCCGCCAGGAACTGTGATCTGTATCACGCCTTGGTACGTTTCCAGGGCCTGGAGGTGAAGTTCGACCGGGACTGGGCGCTTCCCACCTCGACGACCGGCAAGGGCAAGGGAGCGGAGAATGGCAACGCGCCCGGCACCGCGGCTCCCTGCATCGACGGGATGGCTGCCGACTTCTTTCCCTGTGACGGGATCGACCTGCTGAGCCACGTGTCGCACAACGAGCTCGGCACGAGCTTCGTCAACGACATCTGGGGCTGGACCGACCCATCGAACCGCAAGGACTACGCCCTTGTGGGAGCGTCCAACGGCACCGTCTTCGTCGACATCAGCGACGCCAAGCGCCCGCAGGTGCTCGGCATCCTTCCCACGGCCTCCACGGCTGGCGGCTCGTCCTGGCGGGACATCAAGGTGTACGAGGACCATGCCTACGTCGTCTCCGAGCACACCAACCACGGCATCCAGGTCTTCGACCTGACGAGGCTGCGCGACTGGGACGGCACCTACACGACGTATGACGTCGACGCCCGGTACACCGGTCACGGCTCGGCCCACAACCTCAACATCAACGAGGACACCGGCTTCCTCTACTCCGTGGGTGCCGGTCCGTTCTCCTCCGGAGGGTTGCCCAACACGGTGACGGTCGACGCCCCATCGGCCGCCGCCGGCACGTACGGCGCCACGAGCGCGGCGTTCGGACCGCCTCTGACCGTGGGCGGCCTGACCGGTGCTTTCGCTGTGGTCGACGACGGCTCGGCACTTCCTGCTGAGGGGTGCAGCCCCTTGATCAGCTTCCCAACGGGGGCGATTGCGATAGCGGACCGCGGCACCTGTCCCTTTGTGCAGAAGGTTGCCAACGCCCAGGCCGCCGGAGCGTCCGCCGTCGTCATCGCCAACAACAGCCCGGCTGCGCCGATCACCTTGGGCGGTTCCGACCCGACCATCACGATCCCCTCGGTCATGGTGAGCCAGGCTGATGGCGCGACCATCAAGGCAGGCCTTCCGGCAACCGGCACCGTCGCGGCCAACGACCCGCCCCCGGTCTGCGGCACGGGTCTGCACATGGTCGACATCAACGACCCGACCAACCCCACCTTCGCGGGCTGCTTCGACGGCCACGGCTACATCCACGACACGCAGTGCATCGTCTACGACGGCCCGGACGCCGACTACACCGGTCGCGAGATCTGCTTCAACTCCAACGCCACGACCAGCGGACCCGGTGGGCTCCACCGGGTTGCCATCGTGGACGTGACCGACAAGAGCAACCCGGTCTCGATCGCCCGTGAGGGATACGCGAACGACGGCTACAGCCACCAGGGCTGGCTCACGCCGGACCGCCGCTTCTTCCTGCACGGCGACGAGCTCGACGAGCAGCGTCGTGACATAAACACGACCACGCGGGTCTGGGACGTGAGCGACCTCGACAACATCGTCGAGATCCAGGCGTTCGAGAACGACACCACGTCGATCGACCACAACATCTACACCCAGGGCCGCTACGCGTATGCGTCGAAATACACCTCGGGTCTGCGGGTCTACGACACCCGTGACCTGGCCGACGGTGGCTTGAGCGAGGCGGCGTTCTTCGATCTCTACCCGGAGAACGACAACGCCACGTTCGAGGGTGGCACGTGGAGCAACTACGCATACTTCGGTCAGAAGGGCGTCGTCGCGGCCAGCAGCATCGACCGCGGTCTGTTCATCCTCCAGCCGAGGCTGAGCCGCCAGGGCAACTGAGCCGGACTCCCGCGGGGAGTTCGGCAGACGACGGGGCTGGGGAGGCGATCGCCTCCCCGGCCCCGCCGCGGCGTGACCGGGCCTACGTCTGGCCGACAGGGCCCGCTGACTAGGGTGAACTCATGGACTTCGAGCTCACGGACCGCTGCAAGGACTACCAGGCTCGCGTGCGGGCCTTCATGGACGAGCACATCTACCCGAACGAGTCGACCTACCACGAGCAGATGGCGCAGGCCGGCACCCCGCACCACCAGCCCGCGATCCTCGAGGAGCTCAAGGTCAAGGCCCGAGAGGCCGGGCTGTGGAACCTCTTCCACCCCAACCCGCAGTGGGGTCCGGGTCTGAAGAACGCCGAGTACGCCCCACTCGCGGAGATCATGGGGCGGGTCCAGTGGGCCTCGGAGGTGTTCAACTGCAACGCTCCCGACACCGGGAACATGGAGGTGTTGACCCACTTCGGCACCGACGAGCACAAGGAGACGTGGCTCAAACCCCTCCTCGCGGGCGAGATCGCCTCGGCCTTCGCGATGACCGAGCCGCGCGTCGCCAGCTCGGATGCGACGAACATCGAGATGACGATGCGCCGGGACGGCGACGAGTACATCCTCAACGGCCGCAAGTGGTGGACCTCGAACGCCATGCACCCCAACTGCAAGGTGCTCATCGTCATGGGCAAGACCGACCCGCAGGCCGAGAAGCACCGTCAGCAGTCGATGATGGTCGTGCCGGTCGACACCCCGGGCGTCACCGTCCTGCGCAACCTCACGGTGTTCGGCTACGCCGACCGCGAGGGGCACGCCGAGGTCGACTTCGAGAACGTCCGCGTCCCCGCCACCGCGCTGCTCGCAGGCGAGGGCGACGGCTTCATGATCAGCCAGGCCCGGCTCGGGCCCGGCCGCATCCACCACTGCATGCGCTCCATCGGCGCCGCCGAGCGGGCCCTCGACCTGATGATCGACCGGGCCGCTCGCCGGGTGACCTTCGGGCAGCCCGTCGCCCAGCGCTCCAACGTCCAGGACTGGATCGCCGAGTCGCGCATCGAGATCGACATGGCCCGGCTGCTGACGATGAAGGCCGCCTGGCTCATGGACACCGTCGGCAACAAGGGCGCCCGCACCGAGATCGCCGCGATCAAGGTCGTCGCGCCGAACGTCGCGCTCAAGGTGCTCGACCGCGCCATCCAGGTGCACGGCGGCGGGGGAGTCTCGCAGGACTTCCCCCTCGCCGAGATGTACGCCGGTCAGCGCACCCTCCGGCTGGCCGACGGTCCCGACGAGGTGCACAAGATGGTCATCGCTCGCCGCGAGATCAAGCGCCGCCTCGCCGACAACCCCGTCTGAGCGAGGCTGAGGGCGGCAGAGTCCGACTGTCCCGTGGGACCGTCCGTGAAGTCCGCCACGCTGCCCGCGGATGTCTTCCCACCTGCGCCGTCGAGGAGTAGACCCGACGGTGACGGGAGTGGCGCGGCTTCGGGACCGGTCTGATGAAGGTCGGGGAGTTCGTCGACGGCGAGACCTGGGTGCTCCGCGCCGAGCTACCCGGGATCGATCCGGACGAGGACGCGCAGCTGACCGTCGCCGACGGCATGCTGCACATCACCGCCGACCGGGAGGAGCGCACCGAGGAGGACAAGCCGGACGGCTACCGCTCGGAGTTCCACAACGGCCACCTCGAGCGTCACATGACGCTGCCAGCGGGCACCGTAGAGTCGGACATCGCAGCGACCTACAGTGACGGCATCCTCGAGGTCCGGGTGCCGCTCGCCGAACCGCCCAAGGAAGCGGCGAAGATCCCGGTCCAGAAGGCATGACCGACCAACGGGCCGGGCGACCCCGACCGGGTATGCGGTGCTCGCCTCAGCCGTGCACCTCGGCCGCTTCGACCAACGCCTCGATCGTCGCCTGCACCGCGGGCACCCTGGCGAGGTCCGGGGTCGTGACGGCGAAGATCTCGCGCCGCGAGCTCGGGCTCACGGGGAGTGCCCGCACGGACGGGTGGTGGGTGGTGCGCAGGATGAGGTCGGGGATCAGGGCGACGCCGAGCCCCTCGGCGACGAGGCCCTGCACCGCGACGTAGTCCTCGGTCTCGAAGGCGACGTTCGGGGCGAATCCGGCTTCGCGGGCGAGGTGCACGAGGTGACCGCGGCACTTCGGACAGCCGGCGATCCACGACTCCTCGGCGAGCGCGCCGAGCTCGGCGGTGTCCTGGTCGGCGAGGGGATGGCCCTCCGGCAGGGCGAGCCGGACCTCGTCGTCGAGGAGCTTGGTGACGACGAGGGAGTCGAGGTCGTCCTGGATCTCGGACAGATCGATGCCCTCATAGGAGAACGCCACCGCCAGATCGCACTCGCCCGCCTTGAGGGCGGCCAGCGACTCGGGCGGTTCGGCCTCGGTGAAGGTCACGACGACATCCGGATAGCGACGCTTGACCAGCGCGAGGGCATGGGGCACGACGGTGGCCGACGACGACGGGAACGCCATCAGGCGCACGCGGCCGGAGCGCAGTCCGGCGATGGCGGCGACCTCCTCCTCGGCGGCGTCGAGCGCTGCCAGCACCGTGGACGCGTGCCGGGCCAGGACCTGACCGGCCTCGGTGAGCCGGACCGAACGGCCGAGGCGCTCGACGAGAACCGTCCCGGTGCGCTGCTCGAGCCGGCGAACCATCTGGGAGATCGCGGGCTGGGTGTACCCGAGGGAGACGGCGGCCGCGGTGAAGCTGCCCTCGTCCTGGATGGCCTTCATCACGCGGAGGCCCGCGGCATCGATCATGACCTCATCTTATAACGTTCGGTTATCTCGCAGGCCATAGGCCCAACACGGTGTGACGGATGACCGGTTCGGGGTGCCGAGCGATCGCACGTCCCGCACGGCGTAGCGTGGGGCCCGTGGACGGATTACTCGCCGAGCGCCCGATCCTCCTGCTGTTCGTCCTTCTCGCCGTCGGGACCGCCTTCGGAGCAATCCGGCTGCGCCGCTTCTCGCTCGGGCCGGCCGCCGTTCTCTTCACAGCGCTGGCCTTCTCGGCCTACGACGAACGGCTCGCCCTCCCGGAGGCGCTCGGCACCTTCGGGCTCGCCGTCTTCGCCTACGCGATCGGCATCACCGCCGGCCCGTCCTTCTTCGCCTCGCTACGAACCGGACTGAAGCCCGTCGCCCTCGTGGCGACGACCCTCGTCGGTCTCGGGATCCTCGCCTTCGCCCTCGGCCGCGCTCTCGGCTTCGACGTCGGCACGATCGCCGGCGTCTACGCGGGCTCGGGCACGAACACCCCCGCCCTGGCCGCTGCGGTAATCCGCCTCGACGGTGCACCCGAGCCGACCGTCGCATACTCGATCAGCTATCTCGGGGGTGTCCTCGTCATGCTCGGCGCCGCGGTCCTCGCCCTGCGCAGCGGCGAACGCCACCCGACCGCCGACGACCGGGCCACGCCGCCGGCCGTGGCGACAGTGACGATCGAGGTGACCCGGGACAACGCCCTGAGCGTCGCCGAGCTGACGATCACTCCCTTTGGGCGCGCCATCGTGTCCCGCCACCGCGGCGCCGACGGCGTGGTGCGGATCGCCGAGGGGACCACGGTGCTCCAGCCCGGCGACCTGATCCTCGCGATCGGCCCGGACGCCGCCCTGGCCCACCTCACCAAGCAGCTCGGCCGCCCGAGCGACCAGCGGCTCGAGCTGGACCGCACCGAGCTCGACTTCCGCCGGATCGTGCTCTCGCAACGCAAGTTCTTCGGCCACTCTGTGGCCGATCTGCATCTGTTCGAGCGCTTCGGGGCCCGGGCCACGCGAGTGCGCCGGGCCGACCAGGACTTCCTCGCGACCGACGACTTCGTCCTGCAGGCAGGCGACCGCATCCGGGTCGCCGCCCCGCGTCAGCACATGCCGCAGGTTGCGGACTACCTGGGCGACAGCGACCACAGCACCTCCGACATCAACCCTCTCGGGCTGGCGATCGGAATGGCCCTCGGTCTGCTGCTCGGCGCGGTGCCGTTCTACATCCCCGGCCTGGGCACCCTCGAGCTGGGCCAGGCCGCCGGTCCGCTGCTCGTGGGCCTCGTGCTCGGTCGGCTGCAGCGCACTGGTCCGGTCGTGTGGACGCTGCCGCACCAGGCCGCCGAGACGCTCACCCAGCTCGGCCTGCTCCTCTTCCTGGCCTACGCAGGCGGCAGGGCGGGCTCGGCGTTCCTCGACGCGATCTCGAGTCCCCTCGGCGTCGAGCTGGTCATCGTCGGTCTGGTTCTGACCGCCGTCCACGCAGTCGTCCTGCTCGTGGTCGGCCGACGGGTGCTCGCGCAGAGCGGCCCGCGGGTCGCCGGGGTGATCGCCGGCTCGCAGACCCAGCCGGCCATCCTCGCGCACGCCAACGAGGCCACCGGGTTCGACCCGCGCGTCGCGCTCGGCTACGCACTGGTCTATCCCGTCGCGATGGTGGTCAAGATCGTCGTGGTGCAGGTCATCACCCTGCTCTGAGCTGTGCGCCTCAGACTGCTCTGGAGGTATGCGCTGCTCGCCGCAGCGAGCTCGTCACCCTCGTGCACAGCCGGGTGTGCGGGTCAGCCGCGTCGCCGCCCCCGGATCGCGTCGCGCATCTGGGCCCGGCCCCGCCGCAGTCCCACCTCATAGGCGACGAGGAGGACCAGGGTGAGCGCGACGATCGGCAGCACGAACGCCGTCATGACCGCGGTGAACCCGTCGAGCGCGTCGTGCTCGGTGGCCCAGAGCACGAGGTAGACGACGTAGGACACGTACAGGGCGAGGAACAGCCCGCCCTCCCAGCGCTCGATGACGAACCCGGTGAACGCGATGGGCAACAGCGCGATGGCTGCCGCGATCATGAGCGGGATGTCCAGAGCGACAGCGGCCTCGGGCACCGGAATGCCGGGGCTCGTGAGGATGGAGGGCAGTCCGAGGACGAGACCGATGTTGGCGATGTTGCTGCCCACGACGTTGCCGATCGCCAGGTCGCGCTCGCCCTGGCGGACGGCGATGAGCGAGGTCGCGAGCTCGGGCAGCGAGGTGCCGATCGCGACGACGGTGAGCCCGATGACGAGGTCGCTCAGACCGAGCGCGGAGGCGATCGAACTCGCGCCGCTGACCAGCCACTGGGCGCCGAGGACGAGGAGCGCGACCCCGACGACCACGAAGAGGACGGCCCGCCCCATGCCGGGGATCTCCTCGGTCCCTTCGTCGTCGGCTGACTTGTCGCCCCGGCCGGTGACGACCGACCACGCGGTGTGGCCGGCGAACAGGGCGAGGAGGAGGAGTCCTTCCCAGGTGGAGATCAGGCCGTCGAGGGCCAGCACGAGCAGCAGAACCGAGGCCACCACCATGACCGGCACGTCGAAGCGGACCAGGCGTCGCCTGGCCACGAGCGGCAGGATCAGCGCCGAGGCGCCGAGGATGAGCAGAATGTTGGCGATGTTGCTGCCGACGACGTTGCCGACGGCCAGCTCGGGCTGTCCGCGCAGGACCGCGCCGGTGGTGACGGCGAGCTCGGGGGAGGAGGTCGCGACCGCGACGATCGTCAGACCGACGACGAGCGGGGACATCCCGAGGCGACGGGCGATCGCGGAGGCGCCGCGCACGAGTCCTTCGCCGCCGGCGAGGAGGAAGACGAGGCCGATGGCGACGAGCCCGATGTCGAGCAGGTTCACAAGCGGTGAGTGTATGCGGCGCACGCCTCATGCCCCGCACGTCACCGCATACTGGGGTCGTGTCCTCGCCAGCCGCGCTCGCCTCGACCGCTGTCGGTCTGCGCGCGATGGCCGACATCCTCGCCGAGCGTTCGGCGCTCGTGCTCACGGGTGCGGGGATGTCGACCGCTTCGGGCATCCCGGACTACCGCGGGCCGGACGGGCAGCGCCGGGTCACACCGATGCAGTTCGGCGAGTTCGTCGGCAGCGGCGAGGCGCGGCAGCGCTACTGGGCCCGGTCCTTCGTCGGATGGCAGCGGTTCACGCAGGCGGGTCCCAACGTGGGCCATCACGCGGTGACCAGGCTGCAGACCGCGGGTGTGGTGGAGCAGATCATCACGCAGAACGTCGACGGCCTGCACCAGGCGGCCGGGGCCCGCGAGGTCACCGAGCTGCACGGGGCTCTGGCTGACGTCGTCTGCCTGACTTGCGGCGACCGCAGCCCCCGGAGCGAGCTGGACGGGCGGATGCGCGCGGACAACCCGGGCTTCGTCGTCGACGGCGACGAGATCCGCCCCGACGGCGACGTCTCCCTCGAGGAGGTCGACGTGGCCCGTTTCGTGGCCCCGCTGTGCCGGTCGTGCGGGGCGGACACCCTCAAACCGGACGTCGTCTTCTTCGGCGAGTCGGTGCCCAGGAACCGCGTCGACCACTGCTACGACCTGACCGAGCGGGCCCGTGCGCTGCTCGTCCTCGGTAGCTCGCTCGCGGTGATGAGCGGCCTTCGGTTCGTGCGACGAGCAGCCGCCCGCCGCATACCTGTCATGATCCTCACCCACCACCTGGCCAGGGGCGAGGACCTGGCCACCGTGCGGGTCAGCGCCGACCTGAGCGACTCCCTCGAGGCCCTCTGCGAGATCCTCGACACATAAACGCACGTTATTCCAAAGTGTCGTTGTCCTTATGCTGGACAGTCCGCTCGAGTGCGGTCACGGCTGCGGCACAGTGGCCGACATGGCACTCCACCTCGGCGACATCGCCCCCGACTTCACCGCTGCCTCGACCGCCGGCGAGATCTCCTTCCACGCGTGGGCGGGGGACAGCTGGGTGGTCCTGTTCAGCCACCCGGCCGACTTCACGCCCGTGTGCACGACCGAGCTCGGTCGCGTTGCGCAGCTCCAGCAGGAGTGGGACCGGCGCGGCGTGAAGCCGATCGCGCTGTCGGTCGACTCGACCCGCGACCACGAGGCCTGGCGCCCGCAGATCGAGTCCTTCGCCGCGACGACCATCACCTATCCGATCATCGCCGACGAGGACCGGGCCGTGGCGAACCTGTACGACATGATCCACCCCGGTGAGGGCGACACGTCCTCGGTGCGCTCGGTGTTCGTCATCGACCCGGCCAAGAGGGTGCGGCTCTCGATCACCTACCCCAAGAGCGTGGGTCGCAACTTCGACGAGATCCTGCGCGCGGTCGACGCGCTGCAGACGACCGACCGGGCCGCGGTCTCCACTCCGGTGGACTGGCGCGCCGGTGAGCGGATCATCGTTCCGCCGACGGTGCCGACGGACGAGGCGCGGGAGCGTTTCGACGACGTCGAGGAGTTCTACCCGTACCTGCGCACCGCGCGGATCCGCGAGCAGGCCGGCGCCTGAGGCTGCGGTCGGTCGCCCGCCCGCTCAGACCGGGCGGCGCGCGACCAGCACCACGTCGATCGCCGTCCCGCCCTCGGCGGTGGTCCGCTCGACCTCCTCGCAGCGGAGGACCTGCAGTCCCCGCGCCTTCTCACGCAGCTGCTCCGGGGTGTTCAGGATGGCGGGATCCTGGGGACCGCCGACGCCCTCGGTGAGGTTGCGCAAGGCGTGACCGACGACGACCAAGTGGCCGCCGGGTGCGACCCACGTGGCGGCGCGCCCGAACACGTCCTCGGGCAGATGGAGGTATGCGACGAGCACCAGGTCGTACGCCGCACCCGCGTCGGGGGTCCAGGTGGTGACGTCGGCGGTCACCCATGTGACCCGGTCGCCGAGACCTCGTTGCTCCGCTTCGCGCCGGCCTCGCTCGAGGCCGACCTCGGCGAAGTCGACCGCCGTGGCGGCCCAGCCGTTCTCCGCCAGCCAGATGGCGTGCCGGCCCTCGCCGGCGCCGAGGTCGATGGCCCTCCCCGGTGTCATCGGGGCGACGACCTGCGCGACCTGCTCGTTCGGGCCGCTGCTCCAGACCCGCTCGGCCGTGCCGTAGCGCTCGTTCCAGATCCGTCGCCGGTCCTCGGTGTGGTGGCCCCCTGTCGGCCGGTCCGCTGACCGCTCTGTCGTCATACCCGCATTGTCCACCTCTGACCGCGAGGATCGGCCGTTGGGAGGATGTGGCGGTGCCGGTGTGGGGAAGTGGACAAACGGTGTTTGCCCGGTCCCGGTGCGCATATAGTTCTTTCGGCGTAGCACAGGCGCGTGCCCGCCATGCCACCCGGCCGTCAGTGACGACACCGGGGCCCTGCCACCACCTGTGAGGTCTCTTATGCGTTCCACCCTTACCCGCTCCATCGCGGCCGTCGGTCTTGGGGTCGCCCTGACCCTCGCCCCCGTCGGCGTCGCTCTCGCGGCGGACCCCACGGTCCCGAACCCGATCGACGAGCCGTTCGTCGACACCTCCATCGGTGACGATAACGAGTACAACCAAGAGGCCAACTGGGAGTTCTGGCTCACGGAGCTCGGCTTCGAGGGCGTCTCGTGCCAGAAGACGGATTACGAGGGCGAGGGCCCCGCCGTCTACGAGGTCCCCGAGTACGACTCCGAGGACGCACCGTGGCTCCTCGCGATCGTCAAGGCGGGCGCCGACCCGTCGACCGATGGGATGACCAATGACCTTTACTGGGAGCCGGCTCCGGGCGAGGAGCTCGAGCACAACTCCGGGAAGAGCATCTCGCACGTGATCATCTGTTCGGCCTACGTCGAGACCGAGACGACCCCGCCGACCACGCCGGTGACGTCCACGACGACCTCGACCACCACGACGTCGACGACCACGACGGGCACGTCGACCACGACTACCGGCACCATGACGACGACCACCCCCGTGACCGGCCCGGTCGTCGAGACCGACCGTCCGGCCGGCGGTGACATGGGCCAGGTCGGCCTGTTCGCCGGTGCTGCCGTGTTCCTGGCCGCGGCCACCGCTCTCCTGCTGGGACGACGTCGCCAGTCCGCAGAGCACTGATGCGGCGTCGCCCACTGGTCGTGGGCGCGATCGTCGCAGTCATCGGCGTCGCGCTGGTCCTTCTGGGGCTCCAGCGCGGCGCCGATGGCGCATCCGCGGTGGGTTCGGACCCGTCGCCCACTACATCGCCGTCGGGGGCGACGCGGGAGCCGGGCACGACGACCTCGGAAGCGCCGGGATCCTCGATGACAGCGGTGCCGCCGGGAACGACGACAGGGCCAGCGACGGGACCGGCTGCGACGGCCGAGCCTCCGGCGCCTCCGGCAACCGCCCTCGAGACCGGGCCGACCCTGCGGATCCCGGGCATCGGCCTGGACGCCGATCTGCACGCGGAAGGCCTTCGGGGCGGCAAGATCAACCCGCCCGCGCGAACGGTCATGTGGTTCACCGGCTATGACCGGGTCGCTCCCGGCGAGGTCGGCACGTCCGTGATCGCCGGGCATGTCGTCGCCAACGGTCGCGCCGACGTCTTCAACCGGCTCTCCCGGGTGGCCGTCGGCGACAAGGTCCAGATCGTCGGCGATGACGGCGTCGAGACCTTCCGGGTGGTCCGTGCCGGCGTCGTCGACAAGGACGAGCTCACCGTCGACCAGGCCGTCTGGGGCGCCAATTCGTCGGTCCGGAGACTGGCGATCATCACCTGCGACGACGCCTTCGGCTTCCGCAGCGACGGTCACCGCGTCGCCAACTACGTCGTCATCGCCGAGCCGGCCTGAGCGGTCCGGCTGAGTCATCCCGGCGCGGTCCCACCCCGATCCGCGGGCACCGAACCGGACCGATAGCGTTGAGCCGTCACGACGACGGCGAGATGAGGAAGTGGCTCGATGGGAGCGTGGGGAACCGGTCCGTTCCAGAACGACGAGGCGCTCGACTTCCTCGCCGCTGTCGAGGAGGCCGGGCGCACGGTTCGGCTCGGGCCCCTGGACGGGCCACTGGAGCACGTCGTGCACTCCGGGGCCTACCTGGAGGCGCCCGAGGTGACCGAGGCGGTGGCCGCCGCTGCCATCGTGGGGGCGGTGCTCAACCCGGCGGCAGCAGCGGGGGAGCCGGGCCTTCCGGACTGGGTGGCCCTCGTGCCGGCCGAGCGTCTGGACAACGAGCTGGTCGAGCTCGCCCGCCGTGCACTGCGCCGCGCCCTGCAGCCGCAGGACAACGAGGCTCACGAGCTCTGGGACGAGGCCGGCGCGGCGGCCGAGTGGCAGGGTGATCTACGTCGTGTGCTCGGCTGGCTGGGGGACCGCGACGACTGACGGCCGTCGCCACCGGAAGCGGCCCGTTCGTCACACCAGTCACAGCCGCCACCGGCAGGGTCGGTCGTTCGGACCAGAACGCCGCCGATCGTGGGTCGGACCGTCGACATGGTTCGGACCCGTCGGCATAGTGGCGTGGACAGGCGTCGTGATCGCCCGCCCATCCCGGTGGTCGTGCTCGGTGCCTGTCTCGGCAATCTGGGTCAGGAATCGGTATGGGCTCGTTGATCACTCGCTCGGTCGTCGCTCTTGCAGCAGGAGCGGCCCTCGTGCTCGTGCCGGCGAGCACCGCATACGCCGA
>JBAUUB010000004.1:0-1968 GCA_049582485.1 Dermatophilaceae bacterium | reverse complement strand
GGTTCTGCACGGGGCCGGTCAGGCCCGGGTCGTGGACGTCGACGAGCGCGGGGACGAGCTGGCGGGTGCCCTTCGGGTGCGCGTTGACCCACTGGCGGCGCCACGGCCCGTGCAGCTCCTCGGGGACCCAGGACAGGGTGAGGTCGACGAGCTCGCCGGCGTTGTCCTGCTCGACCTCGCTGGCACGGGCGTCGAGGAAGGCCTGCAGGTCCGCGATGTCGGACTCGAGGACGTCGCGGCGGTGCCGCTCGAGGAACCCGCGCAGCTGGAAGACCCTGCCCTTGGCGCCGAAGAGGATCTCCTGGGCGACCGTCGGGCACGGGATGCGGCTCTCGGGGTCGCCGAGGTAGTCGCGGAGCAGCTCGGGCTCGGGCAGGTTCGCCTCGCTGAGCATGTGGCTCGTGGAGAAGCCGTCCATCGCGTTGGCGACGGGGATGAGCGAGAGTGCCGAGGCGCGGTAGGAGATCGCGGCGAGGTCGGCGGCCTCCTGCGGGTTGGCGCCGACGATGATCGTGTAGCCGGAGGAGAGCAGCGCATAGATGTCGTCGTGGCCGGCCATGACGTTGAGCGAATGCTTGCTGACGACGCGCGCGGCGACCTGGAGGACGAAGCCGCCGACCTTCTTGCCGACGGTCACGTAGTGCGACTCCATCGCATACAAGATGCCCTGGCTCGAGGAGGCGTTGGAGACGTACTGGCCGCCGGTGAGCGCCGCACCGAGCGCGCCGCTCTGGGCCGAGTGCTCACCCTCGGGCTCGAAGAAGAACGGGTGCCTGCCCCAGACGTTGACGCGGCCCTCGGCTCGCGCGGCCTCGAAAAGCTCGGCGATCTCCGTCGACGGGGTGATCGGATAGCCGATGACGCCGCCACAGACGAGGCTCATGACGTGCGCGACGGCGCCGTTGCCGTGGATGACGGTCGGGATGCCGGGGTATGCGGGGGTCGTGTGGGTCGGGGTCATCGGGTCTCGCCCCCGTCGGTGGGGTCGAGAGGGTCCAGGTGCGGGAGGAAGCCGCCGACTCCGAACTCCGGTGACTCGAAGGGGAACTCGTCCCCCGGGCCCGGCGGGTCGACGGTGGTGGCGTCGGCGGGCGGCGCGGCGTTCGCGCGCGCGTCGGGGGTGACGTCCGGGGTGCTGGTCTCGGTGCTCATGGCGCTCTCCGCTGGTATCTGCCACGGTGAGCGGGGTCAGGTCCTGGACCTGTCAGGGGACAGCCGGAGAGCCGTCCGGAGGCCAGGGTGCATGGCCTCGCTGTGGACTCTTCCAGTCTGCGCCCGGAGTGTCGACGTGGGCCAGCGTCGGGGGGTGTGAAGCCGGTCTCGGAAGGCTCACCTTGCCTGGCCCTTCCCCGCTTCGTCTGCGTCGTCTGCCACCCCTCACCTCCCTGCGCGAGGGACGGTTGAGCGGTGGCTGTTCGGCCGTGAAACCACCGGTTCGCCAACCGTCGCGGGAGATCGGTGGGACGGTGGAGGAAGGAGGTGGGTCATGACATCGTCCACAACTGACACCACTGCAGGGTCGCGTCGACGCCGGATCCGGATCGTCGCCGGAGTCGCGCTGGTCGTCCTGCTCCTCGCGGGCTGTGCTGCCAGTGCCAACGACGCGGCGAGCCCGGCGAACGACGCCGGCTTCTGGCTCGGCCTGTGGCAGGGCTTCATCGCGCCGTTCGCGTTCATCGTGTCGCTGTTCGACGACTCGGTCGGGATCTACGAGGTCGAGAACAACGGCGGCTGGTACGACTTCGGCTACATCATCGGGCTGTCGGCCATCTTCTCCGGCAGCGGCGCCGGCTCGCGGGGGCGCCGACGCTGAGGCGACGTCTCGGCGCGGAGCCAGTCGCTCGCCGTCACCGTCAGCCAGGAGACGCCCCGCCGCGCAGTGGTCACCGAGCGGATCGTCAGGTGAGCGCCTCGCAGATGAAGGTGTCGATGAAGGTCTCGTCGCCGGAGTAGACGTCGTGGACGCCA
>JBAUUB010000003.1:0-8547 GCA_049582485.1 Dermatophilaceae bacterium | reverse complement strand
GGCCCGCTCCGTCCGGAGCGGGCCCTCGGCCGCGAACAGGTTGTTCAGGCCTTCTTGGTCTCGGCGAAGATCTCCGCGATCTTGTCGATCTTCGAGAGCAGGTCGTCAGCGGTCGACACGTCGAAGCCGCCCTTGGTGCCGGACGCCCCAGCGAGCTTGGTGGCCTCGTTTAAGAGAGTGTGCAGGTCGGGGTACGCCTCGAAGTGGGGAGGCTTGAAGTAGTCGGTCCACAGCACCCAGAGGTGGTGCTTGACGAGCTCGGACCGCTGTTCCTTGATGATGGCCGCGCGGGTGCGGAAGTCCGGGTCGTCGTTGTCCGCTACCTTCTCGCAGATCTTCTTGATCGACTCGGCCTCGATCCGGGCCTGGGCGGGGTCGTAGACGCCGCACGGCAGGTCGCAGTGAGCGTGGACGGTCGGCAGCTCTGAGATCGCCCTCGAGAGGGCGGAGCCGATGAAGCGGGGGAGTCGCATACAGATGCCTCCTTGGTCAGTGGGTCTGCGTGGCCTTGGACCACCCAACCTACCCCCTTGTCAGCGCTCGGGGTAGGCGTGCGAGCACCCGCCCCAGGATGTCGGTGTCGGCGATCGAGCCCAAGCTCCAGGAGTCGCTGCCACCTGCGACGTTGTCCCTCTCGACCCACCAGCGGCCGACATCTTCGGGGTCGCGGTGCACGGCTCGCTTGACGACCGTCAGGCCAGGCCTTTGCGGATGCTCGAAGACGACCAGCGCCTCGGAGCGGGCCCGAGCGCCCCACCACACAAGGACCACGTCTCCGGCCTGCAGGGTCGGCTCCATCGAGGTTCCTGACACCCGGACCAGGCCGAGGCCGCGTCGACGCGCCGTCACCGCCGTGCTCTCACTGCTTCGAACACCTCATCGGGCCATCGTCCCAGGCACATGCGCAAGGGCGGCTCAGGCAGCGCCTGACGAGTTGCGGAGGTCACAGTTCGGTTCGTCCTCTTTCCGGTCCAGCCGGGGTGTGCCACGATGAGTGCCTGATCTGCGCATACCCCCGCAGACCGATGACGTTGTCGATCCCGCGAGCCCGCCACCCGCATCCGTGGCCGCGAAGCCTCGACCCCGCGCCCGCACCCGGGCCGCCGCCGGACCTCGTCGCCGTCCTCACACCCGTGCCCCGACCAAGGATGCCCGCCTCATGGCTGCCGCGCCGTTCCATCCGTCCCGTGACGACCTGTCCACCGCCGGTGCCGGCGCCGGTGCCAACCCGCCTGAGGGCGCCACGGTAGCCGGGTCGTACGACCTCGACAGCGCCGTGTTCCGCGCCCACGAGGGCGGCAAGCTGGCCGTTCATGCGACCCAGGAGCTGCGCGACCGGGCCGACCTCGCGCTGCTCTACACCCCGGGGGTGGCCGACGTCTCGCTGGCCATCGCCGAGAATCCCTCCCTCGCCTCACGGTTCACGTCCAAGCGGAACACAGTGGCGGTCGTCTCGGACGGCTCCGCCGTCCTCGGCCTCGGCAACATCGGACCGCTCGGGGCGCTGCCCGTGATGGAGGGCAAGGCTGTGCTCTTCAAGCACTTCGCCGGCGTCGACGCGGTGCCGGTGTGCATGGAGACAGGTTCGGTCGACGAGATCGTCGACGCGGTCGCCCGAATCGCGCCGACCTACGGCGGCATCAACCTCGAGGACATCTCGGCTCCGCGCTGCTTCGAGATCGAGTCGCGACTCAAGGAGATGCTCGACATCCCGGTGTTCCACGACGACCAGCACGGCACAGCGATCGTCGTTCTCGCCGCCCTGATCAACGCCTGCCGGGTGCAGGGTCGTGACCTGGCCGACCTCCGTGTCGTCATCAGTGGTGCCGGTGCCGCCGGCGTGGCGGTGACACGACTGCTCCAGCGAGCGGGCTTGACCGACGTCGTGGTCTGTGACTCCCGTGGCGTGATCTCCCTGCAGAGGACAGACCTCAGGGAGCACAAGCCGCGCATCGCGGCGACGACGAACCCCCGCGGCGTGACCGGGTCAATCGGGGATGCACTGGTGGGCGCCGACCTCTTCGTGGGGGTCTCCGGCGGCTCCGTCGCGGAGCGCGACCTCGCCCGGATGGCACCGGGGGCCATGATCTTCGCGCTGGCGAACCCGACTCCCGAGGTGCATCCGGATCTCGCGCACCGTTACGCCGCCATCGTCGCAACCGGGCGCTCTGACTTCCCGAACCAGATCAACAACGTCCTCGCCTTCCCCGGTGTCTTCCGGGGCGCCCTGGACAGCGGGGCGCGTCAGATCACCGAGGCGATGAAGCTCGCCGCCGCGGAGGCGATCGCGCGCATGGTGGTTGTGCCGACGGAAGAGGAGATCGTCCCGAGCGTGTTCACGCCCGGGGTCGCCGAGGCGGTGGCCGACGCGGTCCGAGGCGCCGCGGAGATCTGACCCTGTCCACTCTGGATCCTCCCCGGAGCGGCCGGGTGCACACTGCCGGCTCGTGCCACGGGCCGGAGGGCACCCGTCAGCCGGACGTCTCTGCCCGGATCTCACGTGCCGGGTTGCCCACCACGGTCACCCCGGCGGCGACGTCATCGAGCACGACCGCCCCCATGCCGATGACGGCACCAGCGCCCACCCTGACACCCTGACGGATCACGGCACCGGTCCCAACGAAGGCGGCCTCGTCAAGACGGACACCTCCCGATACCGCCGCGAGCGGCATCACGGACACGTAGTCGCCGAGCACGGCGTCGTGTCCGATCGCCGCACCGCGGCTCAGGTGCACGTGCCGGCCCACGATGACGTTGGTCGTGACGCTGACGTGTGAGCAGACGACGGTGCCGGCTGCGAGCTCGATGTCGGCGCCGACGTCCGCGGACGGGTGTACCAGGGGTGCGGCCGGCGCCAGCGCATCGACGAGCCGACGACGCAGCCGCCCGTTGCCGACGCCTCCCAGCACTGCCGCGTCCGGGTGTCGCGCCGTCGCGGCGGCGATGGCGCCGAGGTGAGGGGCGAACGGTGCGAGGAGGGCCTCGTCGACGTCCCCGTCGTCGGCGAAGCCCAGCAGGACGGGACCCGCCAGCCCGGCATGCCGGCGAGCCCTCAGGACATGCGCCACCTCGCGGCCGTGCCCGCCGGCGCCGACGATGATGACGTGATCCGGCGTGTGCACCGTCCCATGGTGGCAGACCCACTCGACTCGATGGGATGACTCCGGAAGAGGCGGGATAGCGTGGTGCCTTCCGCATCCACGAAAAGGACATGACCGTGCGAATTCTCGTCACCGGAGGGGCCGGGTTCATCGGCGCGAACCTCTGCGCGCTCGCCCTGGGCTCAGGGCATGACGTCGTCGTCATCGACGACTTCTCGACCGGCGACCGGGACAACCTCACCGCGCTCGACGTCCGGCTCGTCGAAGCCAGCATCCTCGACCGCGACGCACTCGCTGAGGCCGTGGCCGGCGTCGACTCCGTGGTCCATCTCGCCGCCCTGGGTAGTGTTCCCCGGTCGATCAAGGATCCGATGGCCACGCACGCCGCCAACGCCACGGGCACGCTAAGAGTCCTCGAGGCGGCGCGTGCTGCCTCGGTCGGCCACGTCTCGGTCGCCTCGTCCTCCTCGGTGTACGGTCTGAACCCCGCGCTGCCGAAGGGGGAGCGCGAATGGGTGCGGCCGATGAGCCCGTACGCCGTGTCGAAGCTCGCGACCGAGCAGTACGCCCTCGCCTATCAGGAGTCCTTCGGGCTGCGCACCCTTGCGTTCCGGTTCTTCAACGTCTTCGGTCCGCTGCAGCGGGCCGGACATGTGTATGCGGCGGTCATCCCGGTCTTCATCGACGCCCTGCTCGCCGGTCGACCGCTCCCCGTCAACGGCGACGGCTCGAACTCACGGGACTTCACGTTCGTCGGGACCGTGTGCGAGGTGCTCCTGCAGGCCGCGACCCAGGGGGTGACTCATCCCGAACCCGTCAACCTCGCGTTTGGGACGAACACGAACCTCCTCGAGCTGATCGCGCTGTTGGAGCAGGTGGCCGGACGCTCCGCGCAGGTGGTGCACCGGGACCCCAGACCCGGCGACGTGCCCCACTCGCAGGCTGACAACACGGTCCTGCGCTCCCTGTTCCCGGATGTCGAGCCGACGTCCCTGCGCGACGGGCTGACCCGCACGCACGACTGGTTCCGCCAGGTCGGTTGAGGGTGCCGGAGCAGGCTCTGCGCGTGGGCTCGGAGCCTGTGCCTCAGCCGTCCAGGCCGAGGAAGCCCCGCCAGCCGTTGTTGAGCACGAGCCACGCGATGAGCCCGTAGCCGGCCTGTCCGGGCAGGCCCGCCCCGGTCTCGACGTCGGTCAGCCACTGGTCGTGCCTGCGCAGCGGTGACATGCAGTCCACGAAGGGGACTCCGCGACGGTCGCACACGTCCGCCTGGGCTTCGGCGTATCTCTCCAGCGCATCGTCGAGCCCGTTCTCGCCCGTCGGCGCCGGACCCACGACGAAGACGCCGATCCCGTCGCCGGTGGCCGAGTCGAGCACGTTGGCGAGGTTGAGCCGGTGTCGAGCGATGGACAGGGTTGTGCGCGCGTCCTCCAGACCCGTGGAGACGACGAGTCGCCGGTCCGCGTGTCCGGCCCACCGCGCGGGCGCCTCGGTCGTCGCGCGCATGAGGACCTCCGCCGTGGTGTCTCCCGCCACCGCGAGGTTGTATGCGGTCAGCCGCACGTCCTCGCGCGCGCTCCGCGCCATGACCCGCGTGACCCATCCCTGGCTGCGTGGGTCGCCGACACCGGCAGCGACCGCGCCGCCCAGGGTGACGACGCACAGGTCCCGGACGACGCTGCCCGTGTCGTCGGTGAGATCGAGCAGGGTCACGTCAGTCGTCCTCGTCGAGGTCGTCCGAGCGTGCCAGCCAGGTGGCCAGACGCTCGACTGCCGTCTCGAACTCGGGGTGCACGTCGACGAAGGTCCGGAGCTGGTCGGCGAGCCAGGCGAGGGTGATCTCCTCGTCACCCCTCCGGTGCTCGAGCTCCTCGATGCCGCGATCGGTGAAGTACATGGGCTATCCGCGGTCGAAGACCTCGGAGAACAGGGCTTCCTGCTCGGCCTGGTGCTTGCGGGTCGATCCGGTGGCCGGAGACGCGGAGGCGGACCTCGAGATGCACCGGAGCGGACGCGTCTCGCCGCGCTCGGCCAGGGCCTCGGGGAGGTTGAGCGCCATGAACGGCCAGGACCCCTGGTTGCGGGGCTCGTCCTGCACCCAGACCAGGTCGGCGTCCGGGTACTCCCCGGCCGCTGCGGCCACCTCGTCGGCGGGCAACGGATAGAGCTGCTCGACGCGCAGGATCGCGACCGACCCGTCCTTGCGACGGGCCCGCTCGGCTTCCAGCTCGTAGACGACCTTGCCCGAGGCGAGGACGACCCGCGTGACGGCACCGTCGGGACGTAGCCGGTCCGGGAGCACCGGGCGGTAACGGCCGGTCGTGAACTCGTCGGGCATCGCCGCTGCGGCCTTGAGTCGCAGCATCGACTTCGGTGTGAAGACGATGAGCGGACGTCGAGGCCGAGCGTAGGCCTGGCGCCGGAGGAGATGGAAGTAGTTCGACGGCGAGGACGGGTATGCGACGGTCATGTTGTCCTGGGCGCACATCGCGAGGAACCGCTCGATCCGGGCGGATGAGTGGTCCGGACCCTGTCCTTCGTAGCCGTGTGGCAGGAGGAGGACGACGGAGGAGTTCTGTCCCCACTTCTGCTCCGAGCTCGAGATGAACTCGTCGACGATCGTCTGGGCGCCGTTGACGAAGTCCCCGAACTGGGCCTCCCACAGCACCAGCGCGTCGGGGCGCTCCACCGAGTAGCCGTACTCGAAGCCCATGGCCGCGAACTCCGAGAGCAGCGAGTCGTAGACCCAGAACCTGGCCTGACCCTCGCCGAGGTACAGCAGCGGGGTCCACTCCTCGGCGGTGTTCTTGTCGATGAGCACGGCGTGGCGCTGGACGAAGGTGCCGCGCCGGGAGTCCTGTCCGGCCAGCCGGACCGGTGTCCCGTCCATGAGCAGCGAGCCGAAGGCGATGAGCTCGCCCGTGCCCCAGTCGATGCCGCCGTCCGTGACGCTCTGGGAGCGCTTCTCCATCGCCTGGAGCAGCTTGGGATGCACCGTGAAGCCCGGTGGCACGTTGACGAACGACTTGCCGATGTGGGCGAGGGTGTCCGTCGAGATGGCCGTCTCGGTCGCCGAGCCCCTGGGTTCGTCGCTCGACTGGGCGGTGGGGGGCTCCAGACCGGTGTCGGACTCGGAGTCACCGCCCGAACCGCCCTTGAGAGCCTCCTTGGTCTCGAGGAACACCCGCTCGAGCTGCTGCTGGTAGTCACGCAGCGCTGCGTCGGCGTCGTCGCTGCTGATGTCCCCACGCCCGACGAGGTTCTCGGTGTAGAGCTTGCGAACGCTCCGCTTGGCCTCGATGAGGTTGTACATCAACGGCTGGGTCATCGAGGGGTCGTCGCCCTCGTTGTGACCGCGGCGCCGGTAGCACACCATGTCGACCACGACGTCCTTGTTGAACTTCTGGCGGAACTCGTAGGCCAGTTCTGCGACGCGCACGCAGGCCTCGGGGTCGTCGCCGTTGACGTGGAAGATGGGGGCCTGGATCATTCGGGCCACGTCGGTGGAGTACGTCGACGACCTGGACGAGCTGGGGCTGGTGGTGAACCCGACCTGGTTGTTGATGATGACGTGGACGGTTCCGCCGGTGCGGTACCCGCGCAGCTGCGAGAGGTTCAGCGTCTCGGCCACGACGCCCTGCCCGGCGAACGCGGCGTCTCCGTGCATCAGCACCGGGAGCACGGTGAAGTCCTCACCGGCGAGGTTGAGGCGGTCCTGCTTGGCCCGCACGATGCCCTCGAGAACCGGGTTGACGGCCTCCAGGTGCGACGGGTTCGCGGCGAGGTAGACGTCGGTCGTGGAGCCGTCCTCGGCAGTGAAGGTGCCCTCGGTGCCGAGGTGGTACTTCACGTCGCCCGAGCCCTGGACCGAGCGCGGGTCCTGCCGACCCTCGAACTCCCGGAAGATCTGCCCGTAGGACTTGCCCGCGATGTTGGCGAGCACGTTGAGGCGGCCTCGGTGTGGCATGCCGATGCACACCTCGTCGAGCCCGTCCTCGGCGGCGCGGGAGAGCACCCGGTCGAGCAGAGCGATGACCGACTCACCACCCTCGAGCGAGAACCGCTTCTGACCGACGAACTTGGTCTGGAGGAAGGTCTCGAACGCCTCCGCCGCGTTGAGCCGGCGCAGGATGCGCAGCTGCTCCTCTCGCGTCGGCTTCTCGTGCGGGACCTCGATCTTGCTCTGGATCCACTCCCGCTGCTCCGGGTCCTGGATGTGCATGTACTCGACGCCGATGGTCCGGCAGTACGAGTCGCGCAGGATGCCGAGGATCTTGCGCAGCTTCAGGAAGGGCTCCCCGCCGAAGCCGCCGGTGGCGAAGTGACGGTCGAGGTCCCACAGGGTCAGGCCGTGCTGGGTGATGTCGAGGTCGGGGTGACGCCGCTGGCGGTACTCCAGCGGGTCGGTGTCGGCCATGAGGTGTCCGCGCACACGGTAGGCGTGGATGAGCTCCTGGACCCGGGCGACCTTGTTGATGTCGTCGTCGTGGGTCGCGGAGATGTCCCGGACCCAGCGCACCGGCTCGTAGGGGATCCGCAGACTCTCGAAGATCTCGTCGTAGAAGCCGTTCTCGCCCAGCAGGAGCCCATGGATGATGCGCAGGAACTCGCCCGACTGGGCTCCCTGGATGATCCGGTGGTCGTAGGTGCTCGTGAGCGTGAGGGTCTTGCTGACGGCGTTGCGGTTGATCGTCTCGAGGCTGGCGCCCTGCCACTCGGCGGGGTAGTCCATGGCACCGACGCCGAGGATCGTGCCCTGCCCCTGCATGAGGCGCGGCACCGAGTGGACGGTGCCGATCGTCCCGGGGTTCGTCAGGGAGATCGTCGTGTCCTGGAAGTCCTCGATCGTCAGCTTGTTGTCCCGCGCCTTGTGGACGACGGCCTCGTACGCGTTCCAGAAGTGGAAGAAGTCCATCTTCTCGGTGGCCTTGATGGAGGGCACGAGGAGTTGGCGGGTTCCGTCCGGCTTGGACTGGTCGATCGCGAGCCCGAGGTTGACGTGGGCCGGCTGCACGACGTGGGGCTTGCCCTTCTCGTCGCTGACGTAGCCGAAGTTCATCGCGGGCATCTGGGCGACGGCCTTGACCATCGCGTAGCCGATGATGTGGGTGAAGGAGACCTTTCCTCCGCGTGACCGGGCCAGGTGGTTGTTGATCACGACCCGGTTGTCGATGAGCAGCTTGGCCGGCACGGTGCGAACGCTGGTGGCGGTGGGGACCGTCAGTGAGGTCTCCATGTTGGTCACCACCCGGGCGCTGGCGCCACGCAGCGGCGCGGTCGTGCTCTCGGCGGCCTCACCCCGCGAGGAGATCGCGGCCGGGTCCCGCGGCTTCGGCTGGGCCGCGCGCGGGATGGCGCCGCCCGGGTACGGTGCACCGGACGTCGTCGGACGCCGCCGCTCACCGTGTGAGGAGCTCGGCTCGGCCTTGGACTGCGGCACCCTCAG
>JBAUUB010000002.1:0-1715 GCA_049582485.1 Dermatophilaceae bacterium | reverse complement strand
CGTGAGAATCGTGCCATCCGCACTGACGATGAAGCCCGATCCTTCACCCTGCATCGGCGACCGATGGCCGGGCACCATCGGCACGCCGAAGGTGCGCACGTTTGCGCTCACGCTGACGTTGACGACCGCAGGCCCATAACGCTGTACGAGCGGGCGAAAATCGGGCAATCCGCTCGCCAGCGGCGTGGCGGGCAACGTCGCTGGCGGCGCGCCCTCTGGTGCCGCGGCAGCGGCTTCGGCAGAGTGCTCGGAGCTGTACAGGAACAGCGCCGTGGCCGGCACCGCGACGAACGCGCCGCCCAGCACGGCGGCGGCCAGTGGCTTGCGAATCAATGCTTTGACTTCCATGGTTCTCCTCCTCGGATTGGGGGGAGAGCCTGCCGGCCGATCCTTAGCCCAGACTTAAGTCGCCGGGAGCGCCGGGAGGGTCACGTTCACCTGCAGCCCGGTTCCGCCGGGACCGCACTCGAGCGCCACCTGCCCGTCGTGGCGGCTTGCGACGGAGCGCACCAGCGCGAGGCCGAGTCCGCTCCCGCCAGCGACCGTGCCGGGCACGCGATGAAAGCGATCGAAGACGCGCTCGCGCTCCGCAACCGGGATCCCGGGGCCCGTGTCGGTCACCGACAGCACGGCGCGCGGCGGGCTGCCCCCCATGTGCGACACGCGCACGTCGACGCGCCCGCCCCGGGGTGTGTAGCGGATCGCATTGTCGAGCAGGTTGCCGAGCAGCATCCGCAGCCCGTCCCCTTCGGCCAGAACGCGCACGACCTCGGCTTCGGCGATGCCGAGATCGATGCCGGCTGCTTCGGCGAGCGGCACCCACTCCGCGACCACCTGCCGCACGAACTCATCGAGGTCCAACGGCCGCCGCTGCCGCTCGCCCGCATGTTGTTCGCGGGCGACCGCGAGCAATTGTTCGATCAAGCGTGCCGCCCGGGCCACGCCGGCCTCCAGGTTGCGCACGGCGGCATCGCGATCCTCCGTGGCGCCGGCCGCAGCGAGCGACTGCAGCTGCAGGCTCAGCGCCGTGAGCGGCGTGCGCAGCTCGTGCGCGGCGTCCGCGATGAACGCTCGCTCGCGTTCGATCGCAAGATCGAGGCGCGCCAGCAGGTCGTTGAGCGCCGTCGCCATCGGGCGTGCCTCGTCCGGGAGGCCCTCCAGAGGCACCGGCGTCAGGTCGTCCGGGCGCCGAGCACGCAATGCGTCGGCGAACCTCCGCACCGGTCGCACCGAACGCCCGACGATCCACGCGACCAGCAGCGCGAGCGCCGGCACCAGGATCGCGAACGGCGTGATCGTCTTCAGTGCGAGGCGCGCGGCGCGCTGCTTGCGCACCTCCATCGGCTGTACCACCTGGATCACGCGCCCATCGGCCTCGACGCCGTACACCCGCCAGCTGCCGCCCTCCGTCCGCGCCGTCGAGAGTCCGAGCGTCGTCAGCCCGGGCAGGACGGCGTGCGGGCGCGACAGATAAATGCGCACACCGTCGAGCGACCACACCTGGACGACCAGATCGTACCCAGGCACCGGCTGCGGCAGCTGCGGCCCGGCACCGAAGCCGCGCACCTGGTCGCGCAGCAGCAGCGCGGTCTCGCGCAGGTGATTGTCGAAGAACCCGTTCGCCTCGGCGAGCGCGTTGCGGTAGCTGAGCCCCGCGCCGCCGAGCCCGATCAGCGCCACCGCGCCGAGCAGCCACGCGAGCAGCGTGTTGCGCA
>JBAUUB010000001.1:0-18465 GCA_049582485.1 Dermatophilaceae bacterium | reverse complement strand
CTGGTACGACAAGCCCGAGATGCTCCGGGTCCAGATGAACAACCCCTCCGAACTCTGGATGCGCCGCGACCACAAGCACGACTTCGCGTTCCGGCCACTGGAGAAGGCCCTCCTGGCCGGCGCCGTCGACGCGATCTACACCCAGAGCAAGGTCTTCCAGCACCTGCAGGAGGCGACCGGTCAGCTGGCGATGATCGAGGACCTCTCAAGGTACCCGGACTGGAGGCTCCAGGTCGCTAACACTCCCGCCGTCGTCACGTGCACCGATGTCATGGCGAACGAGCACCCCGAGCTGGTCATCGCCTACATGAAGGCGATGATCAAGGTCGGCCGCTGGGCCAACGAACACAAGCGCGCCGCCGGGGCGATCCTCAACCGGCAGACGTTCTACCTGGACGCCGAGGACACCTACCAGGGCATCAAGGACGTCGACATGGTGCCGAGCCTGAGTGCGATGAACATGCAGACGATCAAGATCGGCAAGGACTTCATGTTCGAGCACGGCTACATCAAGAACGACTTCGACGTCGACGAGTGGGCCCGCCCGGAGTTCCTCGAGAAGGCCGCCGAGGAGGTCCTCAAGGAGGAGTGGGAGCGCCGCAGCTGGACCAAGCTCCCCGCCGGTGGCGGGCTCGAGGTCGAAGGCATCCGGCTCGGGTGACCGGGTCGACAGGCACGAGAAGGAGAAGCTGAGATGAGCAAGGGCGTCATGCAGATGATCATGGATGCCAAGTCCAGGGTAGGCTCCGCGACCGCGGCGGAGACGGCCGAGAGGCTGAGGGCCGGCTCCGCTGTGGTGGTCGACGTTCGCCAGTCCACCGAGTGGGACCACGGACACATCGACGGGTCCGTCCCGGCGCCGCGTGGGCTGCTCGAGTTCTTCGCCGATCCCGCCAGCCCACGACACGTCGAGGCCTTGGATCCTGACCGGCCGATGATCGTGGTCTGTCACTCAGGGGCGCGTGCAGCCCTGGCCGCGGCCACGCTGCAGGACATGGGGTTCGGCGACGTGGCCATCCTCGACGGTGGCCTGACTGCATGGCTCGACGCTGGGCTCCCGGTCACCGAGCACGAGTACGCCGGCATCTGAGACGCCCGCTCGGGGCGGGGGCACCATCCCCGCCCCGAGCCGCCACGAAGGCAGGATCGGATGAGCAGGTACGAGATCACGGTCGACGGCGTTGTCGGGCCGGCGTTGCTCAGCTCCTTGGAGGGCTTTGATGCCACGACCGTCGCCGGTCGCACCCGACTCGTCGGGGAGGTGGTCGACCAGGCCGCGCTGCACGGCATCTTCCAGCGACTCGAGAGCCGGCACGTGGACATCGTCGAGGTTCATCGCGTGGAGGCCTGAAGCTCCGGCGAGTACTGGTGTTTCGTCGGGATCCCTGCTTTCAGGTGAGAATGGCGTACATGCCGATCCCGCGGGCCCACGACCCCCTGAGGCAGCCCCTGCCTCGTCACGCCGTGTCCCGCCCCGAGCTGGAAGGGCGTCTCGACCAGCTCGGACCGGGTGGTCTGGGGCTCCTCGTCGCTCCCGCAGGCTCGGGCAAGTCCATCCTCCTGCGGCAGTGGGCCGCTCGCCGTGCGGACGTCCGGGTCGTGGGGCTGAGCCTGACTCCCGCACACAATGACGCGGCGCTACTCGCGCGAGACCTCGTTGCCGCGGTGCGGACGGTTGCACCGGACGTTGCCGCGGTCGGTGAGCTTGCCGGTGGTGACTCGACCTTGGGTATGCCGTTCGTGGATGCCCTGCTCGATGAGCTGGACAGTGTCTCCACTGAGCTGGTCCTCGTCATCGAGGACGTGCACATGGTGTCGAACCAGTCGATTGTCATGGACCTCGGCGCTCTGGTCGCCGGGCTGCCGGATACCGTCCGGTGTCTGGTCAGCACCCGCCACGACCCGCCGTGGACACTGCGGCGGCTGCGCCTCGACGGTCGGCTCGTCGAGCTGCGGGGTATCGACCTCGCCTTCGGGGAGGGCGAAGCCCGACAGCTGCTGACCGCCGTGTCCGAACGGGAGCTCAGCGACCACGATGTGGAGGTTCTCACCGAGAAGACGGACGGCTGGGCGGCCGGCCTCCAACTGGCCGGCATCTCGCTAGCGCATCAGAGGGACGTGACCGCCGCAGTCACCTCATTCGCGGGCAGCGACCGGCTCATCGCCGAGTTCCTCCTCGAGGAGGTCCTCGAGCAGATCGAACCGCACCTTCGCACCTTCCTGCTGGAGACCTCGGTCCTGGAGTGGCTGTCCGTCGAGCTGTGCGACGCGGTGACCGGTGTTGGCAACGCCCGCGCCATGCTCGCCGAGCTCGAGCACCGTTCGCTCTTCGTCATCCCCCTCGACCTGTCCCGCACCACCTTCCGCTACCACCACCTCTTCGCCGAACTGCTCCGCGACCAGCTCAAGGCCGAGGACCCCTCCGCCGCACACGCCCTGCACGGCCGCGCCGCGCGATGGCTCCTCACCCACGGTCACGCCGAGGAGTCCATCGAGCACCTGCTGCGAGCCGGCGACCACGTCCATGCTTTCGCCGAGATCACCCACCTCGGCCACCGATTCTTCGAGCGCGGCGAGTCCGCCACCCTCGTGCGATGGCTGGCCACCATCCAGGGCGAGAGCTCGACCGCCCCCGCCCGCGTCGCCGTCAACCTCCTCGCCGCCCAGATTGCCGCCGACCTCCCCGCCGCCGCAGCCGATACACACCGGCAACTCGTACGGCGTCCGGACCTCACCCGCGGTGAACGCGCCACCGCCGACGCCCTTCACACCACCCAGGTATTCCGAAGCCTGCCACCGGAAGCCGTGATCGCCACGGCCCGCAGCGTCCTCGACGCCCTCCCGAATCTCGAGGATCGCGACATCGTCGACTTCCTCGGCATGGGCGGGACCGAATCGGTGCGCGTCATGGCCGAGTACGACGAGGCGATCGCGCACTTCCTGCAGGGCGACCTTGGCCGGGCCACCGCGCGGCTGCGTCAGGCGCTGGTCCTGCCCGGCGCGCAGTACCCGATCTGGCGCTTCTACATCCTCGGTTCTCTCGCCCTGGTCCGGGCCTGGACCGGACACTGCATCGAGGCTCTCCAGCTCGCCGAGGCAGCGCTCAGTGAGGCGCGGGCGATCTCCGTCTCCCACCACCCGGCGGTGATCCACGCCCACCTGGCGGCGGCTCTCGCGCACGTGTACCGGGGCGATATCGACCGTGCTGCAGAACACCTGGAGATGGCCGATCTGCAGAACCGGATACGCCCCTCGAAAGTGGTCAACCTCGACCTGCAGCGGGCCGTGGCGGCGGCTCTGTCCACAGCCGAGGGAGACTCGGAGAAGGCTCTCGCGGCACTGCGCAGCCCTGCCGCCTCGGCCGTCGAACCACCCGTTCTCGCCCAGGCGAACCGCGCGCTGCTCGCGCAGGTGTTCATCGACGCGGGCGATCTCCTCGAGGCTCGCGCCGTCCTAGACGATGCCGGTCAGGGCATCGAGCTCACTGCGGCACGAGTCGACCTGGCCCTAGCGTCCGACGACCGTCGCGCCGCCATGGAGATCCTGGAGACGAACCCGGCACCCGTCGAGGACCTCAGAGCCGCCGTCGGTGCCCGCCTGCGAGAGGCCGTCGCCCTCGAAGCGCACGGCGATCACGCCGAGGCGCAGGCAGCCCTCCGCCTCGCCGTGGCTGCCGCCGAAGGTGACCAACTGCGCTGGCCCTTCCTCCGGGTGGCCGGTGTACGGCAAATGCTGCGTCACGACACCGGCAACCCCGCCCACTTCGCCATCCACCTACAGGAGTTCCTCGAGAGCCGTGCAATCCCGAAGTCCTTACGGCGCGGACCCGCCATCGGACCGGGCATGGTTGAACCGCTCACCGCGCGGGAGCTCGCCGTGCTCGCCTATCTCCCCCGGCGGATGAAGCAACGAGACATCGCCGCCGAGCTCTACATCACGATGAACACCCTCAAGACGCATGTCGCCAGCATCTACCGCAAGCTCGGTGTCTCCGACCGCGACGAAGCAGCAACCCGAGCCGCTGAACTAGGCCTCCTTTGATCGAGGGCCCATTGCCGCCGTTCTACTCCGAACCCCTCAACCGGAGTGTGCCGACTGCGCCACTGCGCCCGCCGACCAACCTCGCGTGGTCTGAGCGACCCTTGGGCAGGCGCGCTCGGCTCGGCGACAGCGACCCTCCCAGGCGGGAGCCGCATGGAGTGGCCGATGCGGCACATGGCCGCCTGTCGCCCGGGGCATCGCTGCGTTGGGGGCGAGGGTCTGGTCAGAAGTCGGGGTCGGGGAAGACCGGGTCGCGGCCCTCGACGTAGGCCTTGATCCCTTCGAAGCGGTCGGGGTGGACCACCGAGCGCCAGTGCTGGTCCATCATGATCGCGACCGCCTGCTCCACGGGTTCACCCTGACCGTTCTGCACGGCTCGCTTGACGGACTGCACGGCGGTGGGTGAGTTGTCGGCGATCCTCTTCGCGATCACCAGCACGGCATCCATCAGCTCAGCCCGCGGGTGCACCTCGTTGACCATGCCCAACCGGTACGCCTCCTCGGCCGTGATCACCTCCCCGGTCATCAATATCTGCATCGCCTTACCCGGCGGCAGCAGCCGCGGCAGGAACACCGGCGACCCGGCACCGGCCGACAACCCCACCATGGCCTCCGGCTGGCCGAAGACCGCATCATCGGCGGCAATGATGAAGTCGCTGCTGATCGCCAGCTCACAACCACCGCCGTAGACCATCCCGTGCACGGCCGCGATGATCGGCCGGCGCAACTGACGGACCAGGTACACCAGGCGGTCGAACACCTGCCGCTGGCGCAGCCACTGCTCCTTGGTCATCTCCTTGCGCTGGTACAAGTCACCCCCGACGGAGAAGGCACGATCCCCGGCAGCGGTCAGGACAGCCACCCGCACCGACGGACGGGCCGCGATGGTCTCGAGCACCTCGATGAACTGCACCGCCAGCTCAGTGGTGATCGCGTTGTCCGCATGCGGGCGGTTCATGGTGATCACCGCAACCCGCCCGTCCAGGACGAACTCCAACAGCACCAGCTGCTCCGGCTCCGGCACGTCCTCGGGTGGCCGGTAGCCCAGCCGCCCCATCCGGGTCTCACTGTGGTTGCCCATCATCCAGCCCCCTTCACGGGCGCCAACACCGACGCCGACAACATGTCCTCCGCCCACCATCTCGCCCCCGCCAGCGCGCGTCGTCACACCGCACGGGTGACACACCCCGCTCACCCCACTCACCTCTCACCTCACCCGGATCACGAGCGCCACCGTCAGGGAGCGACCGTCGGGGTGAGACCCAGTTGCGCAGACCAACGCCTTGGCCGGCAGGAGCATGGGGGTCTCCCGACTCGGACTCCTGGCAACGCCGTCCGACATTTGGCACCCGTGGCACCGCGCGTCGACGCGCTTGGGTGCCACTCACCAACCTCCGACTCTCGGGACGAAAGAACGATTCCCTGCCCGCGTCACACCGCCGACGACTGGGCGTGGACGAACGGACTCATCGCCTGGTTTGTTTGTACAGGCACCGGGTTCGATCGGCGCCGATAGCCTCGGCGGTGTGGTTGCGGCTGAACCCCGTGGGCCCGGCCCGGCGGCCGGTGACACGCCGCGCGCCGTTTTCGGGTTCCTTGATCAAAGCCCGTCCGTCCTGGGTTCACCCCCGGGAGAGGATGGGGAACTGTGTCATGAACGGGTTCGGGTCCAGTCCGGACGCCAGGACTGGGACGAGCTGGGAGGGTGGAGAGATATCGTCAGGCTGCGTGTGACTCGCGGGCGGGTTAAGTCCTCGGATTACGACCCGCCGCCTCCGGAGGCCCGCGGTGTCGGTCGCGAGGGTCGCGACGTCCTTCGCGGGACTCTCGCCCCGGCGAGAGCGGCGGCGCAACTGTGGGGGGCCGAGCACATCCTGGCCCGACCACCCCACATCACAATCCGACGCAGGGCCGGGATCGCGCGGTTACTCCCCAAGACTGACGCGTGGGCCATCGTCAGGCCTTGTCGGGAGACTTCCCCCGAGCGATCGCCAGTGCTCCGCCAACTCGGGGATGGGCGACGTGGCTAGCAGGTCGTCGCGCCATTGGTCCCGGTCTCGCGCCGACTGCTCCATGCTCTCGTCCAGGAGGCTTTCACGGTCGACCTGAGATGGCGTCCATCCCGGCACGAGTTGTCCCATGACATCGTCGTTTGCGGCCACCACGCCCTGGTGAGCCGTGAATGCGGCACCTCTTCGGCGTATCTCGTCTCCACCCTCCAGGGCCACAAGATCGTCGAGGTAGACGAGCAACCCGTCGGTACAACTGGCCCCATGGGAGAGCGCGACTCGAAGCACGTCGTCATCCATCGCACGAGTGGAGACTTTCCACTCCAGACGCTCGACGGCGAGTGCAGGGTTCTCCCGCAGCCGCTTCAGCAACATAGGCGAAGGGATGTCGGCGACGTGCATGGGGCGGGATGGCTGCAAAAGGTAGTACATTTCTTTGACGTTACATGCAGGCGGTCCATAAGCCGAATGGCACATCAAACCTAATGATCGATGATCCAAGTTGGCAGACCAGTCCGTCCGTATCCGCTGCGGCCCTCCCTGAGCGGTGACCTACGTGCGGGCCTCCCTTGAGCGGTGACCTACGTGCGGGCCTCCCATCGCCGTAAGCATGAATCCTTCAGTCGCGTCACTGCGCCGGCTGTTGGCGTCAGTTGTTGGCCACTATGGCTGCGATGCAATCGCCTTGGTTCTTGAAGGTGTTGGCGGGGTAGTTGTGCCGCCAGCCGTTGTTCTTGCAGTCATCGAGTAGGGGCGGGCCGCTCGCGGGCCGCAGTTCGAAGTCGGTGACACTGGACCACTGCGCTGTGCTGGCGGTGACCCCATCGATGGCGCTGAACAGGCCGGCCGCGCCCTGATGGAAGGAGAGACCGTATTCGAACCCTCCCCACATGTCCTGGCCGTTGTAGGTGCCGCGGGTGTGCTCGATGACCTGTTCCCAGGTCATCTGCTGCGGTGGGTCGTCTGACCAGGCTTTGCGTACGCTCCAGACCGCTGCTGGGTCGGTGGGCTCGATGGACATCCACGTGTCGCGCTGGTCGTAGCCGTTGGCGATCGGGTCGTATCGGGCGATCGCGTACCCGAACCCGGCGCCGCTGCCCTTCATGCCGATCCAGCCTTCAAGGAACGGGCTGGAGCCAGCAGAGGAGGCGCTGGAGAGATACAGCCAGAAACCGAGGCGCAGGTCCGGCGAGGCCGCCATCCACGAAGGGAACGCGCCCTGGGACTCCAACTGCTGGGTCAAGGCAGTGAGCTGGACCGTGTCGTCGTCGGTGGGCGTGTCGAGCATGGCCGCCTCACGCCCCAATCCCGTCGGCGCACCGTATGCGGAACCGACCTCCACCGTGCCCGTCCCGGCCCCGCGACTCGCCCATCCGGAGTTAGGGTCGATGAACTCCCCTGAGACGTCGTAGTGCGCGAAGGCGCTGACCACCCGAACCTCGGCCGTGACGGCCTGGGACACCGGAACGGCAGCCAGCACAGCGACGCTTATCACGGCCAGCCCGGTCATCGACCTCAGATGCATCCTCATCACGCGGTCCTCCATCTTTGGTGCCTCGGTCCATTCCGGAGGCGTTCGGATCCGAGAGAGTACACTGAACCGAACCGTTCAGTACAGCGCTGATGGCGGCGTATCAGCGGGGCGGACGGGATACTGAACCGCGCACCGTGTTGTCGACGTTGAGAGGGTGGGGACATGGCAGGGACGAAGGGAGGCGGATCGAGGCTGGACCCCACCGTCGAGCCGCGAGTGATCGACGCGGTCCTGGAAGAACTCGCCACCACCGGCCGGGACGGGCTCTCAATGGACCGCATCGCCAAGCGCGCCGGAGTCTCCAAAGCCACCATGTACACCCGGTGGCGTTCCAAGCACGAACTGCTCCTGGCTGCCTACCGCCACCTGGCGCAACCGTTTCCACCCGTAGACACCGGCAGCCTCAGCGGCGACATCGATGTCCTGTGCGACATCGTCCTGGCCGGCGCGGAAGACGGACGCTACCGCAGCGTGCTCACCGAACTAGCCGCCGCCGCGTCCACAGATCCAACGCTGGAACCACATCTGCATGAGGCCTCCACCAGTTGGCGGGCCGGACTGCAGGTCATGCTTCGCGCCGCCCAAGACCGAGGCGAGCTCAATCTAGACCTCGACATCGCACTACTCGCCGAGACGCTGACTGCCTTCACCCTCCGGCGGCTGATCTTCCAGAACCCACCCATCGACGACACCATCCGCAGCGCCCTACACACCCTGGTCCAGCAGCCGAACCGGACGCCGCAAGCCGGCGGGTGAGTCATTCCGCCGGATGTCGGACGTTCAGGGTGAGCGAGGGGTGCGTCCTGGTGGAGCCGCTGCGATGATCGACCGATGAGCCCGGAGAGCGAACCCTCAGACCCGGTCGCCGCCCGTCGCCGCCAGGCGCGGGAGAACGCTGAGTACCACTACGCGGCCGCAGCACGGGCGGCGCAGGCCGAGGCGCGGCGGACAGCGCCGATGGTGGCGGCCTTCGCCGAAGCGATGCGGGCGGCGGGTGTCGAACCCACCCGGCTGCGGGCGATGCCATACAACGGCGGCAGGAGACTGCGCACCGACGTCGTTGGCTGGTACGTGCGACGGGACCAGCGGGCTGCCGTCGGCACGGACGGCCGGTGGTACGTCCTCGTCGTGGCACCCAGCCTGCGCGGACGGTTCACCGGCGTGCACGTCGAGCCCAGCGACGCCCCGCTCCAAGTCGGAGCGGGTGGCCGGGACGGTGACTCGATAGCCCTGGACGTCCTCCTCCGGTTGCGCCTGGATGCTGGGCCGGACTTCCCCTCCTAACGCGCCAGCGGCCGCCGTCGAGCGGGCGCCACTTCGCCGGTTGTTGACCGAGACCGTGCTCGCGTCGGCGCCGATGCTCGGTACTCACAGCCCCAGCACGGCGACGGGCCGGCCATCCACCGGCGACTGCGTCTTACGCTGGTGCAGTGCTCGACGTAGACGCTGTAGACGTCGATGACATCGCCACCGCACTCGCTGATCAAACGGACTACGACCATTGTTGGCTGATCAATCCGGACACAGGCGAGGTGGTGTTCTGGACCAGTGACACGGGAATCGACGGCGAGAACCCAGTCGACATCGACGAGCTGGACCTCGTGATGATCGAGCCCCTGCCGCCCTACGTCTGGTATCGCGACATGGTCGACTTCGCCGAAGGCCTCAGCGACCACGACGTGGGTCGCCGGCTGAGCGCGTCGCTGCATGGCAAGGGAGCCTTCCGCCGCTTCAAGGGTCAGGTGTACGACCGCCATCCCGAGCTGATCGTCTCCTGGCATGCCTTCCGCGATGCCAGAGCACACCAACGAGCGATCGAGTGGTTGGAGGACCAAGAACTGATCGATGCCGACACTGCTCAACAACTCCTGAGCCAGAACCCCGAACCCGACCTTCCCTGAGCGACACCTCGCGCGCCGGCCCGACTACCGCTCGCTTATTTGTCCGGCCACCGAGGCTGATCTGCAGCAGGTTTGACGGGTCGGCGCGCTGTTCGATCTCCACCGGGACGTTCCGGAGTCTCGACTATCGATTCATGCGCGTCGGGGGCAAGAACTGGATGGAGGCCGCGGGGGGGCGCAAGACCTCGTCGTCGATGTTGTCGCGCTGGTTGGTGGCCAGGATGACCAGACCGGGGTGGGTCTGGATCGCCTGGCGCAGGTAGACCACCTCCTGGTTGGCGTACTTGTCGTGGGCGTCGCGGATCGCGGTGCGCTTGCCGAACAGTGCGTCGGCCTCGTCGAAGAACAGGATCCATCCCTCGTGGCGGGCCTGGTCGAAGAGCCTGGACAGGTTCTTCTCCGTCTCGCCCATGTACTTCGACACCACGCGCGAGAGGTCGATCCGCACCACCGGGCGGCCCGTGGTCTTGCCGAGCAGTGCCGCCGTCAACGTCTTGCCCGACCCCGCCGGGCCGTGGAACAGCACCCGGTAGCCCGGCTTGACGCGCTCGCCCATGCCGCCGTCCTCCACAAGCACGGGGTTGTCTTTCAGCCAGTCCTCGATCTCTCGGATCTGATGCTCGGTCTTGGGGTGCAGGACGACCTCGTCCCACTCCATCTCCGTGTGGAGGTGCTCGGCGGGGAAGGCGATCCTGGAAGAGGGACGGTTGACCGATCCGGTGGTGAGGCGTTCCACCGCTTCCGGGTCTGGTTTCAGCCGGCCGCTCAGCATCGCTTCACCTGCGGGAGGGTCTGCAGCATCGGTCACGGTCCTCAGTCAACGCCTCGAAGCCCAGCCAAGGGGCCCTAGAAGTCGACTGCGTCCGAACGGACCAGTCGCGGATGACCACCCTGTTCCGCCCGTGAGTCCTTCCGCCGGCTGCCGGGGGGTGCGGCGGCATCGGTATCGGGACCGGGTCCTGGGGATGTGCGGTGCCTGGGGTGGGGGTGCCCTCGTGCTTGGATGGTTCAGTGGCGAAGCTGGTGACGTGGTCGCGATATCGAGAGTCGATCGGGGACCGGTCCGGGCTGTTCGCTCAACTCGCCGAGGCGTGGCCGATCGAGCGGGCTCTGTATCCGGGCAGCTACGTCGACCTATCTCCCTCGACCGCGTTTGGATCCGTGGTCTATGTCGACTCCGATTCTCGCGCTCAGCGGTTCTTCGCCGACGGCGAGCTTGTGAGACGCGAGTTGGCCGGACGCACCCGCCCCGGCGCCGGAACCCAGGTGGGGTTCCTCGGCGCCGACTACACCTCGCCCCTGGACCTGCCTGACGCCGGCGTGGACCTGCTCATCTCGCTGTACGCCGGGCCTGTTTGGGAGCACTGTGGCCGCTACCTGCGGCCGGGCGGATGGCTGCTGGCCAACACCAGCCACGGCGATGCCAGCCTGGCCGCCCTCGATCCAATGCTGCGTCTGGTCGCGGCCGTGCACCACCGACACCGTCGGTACCGACTCGTCACGCACGGGCTCGACCGCTATCTGATCCCGAAGGGCCTGGACGGCGTGGACGCCGACCACATCCGGGCCACCGGCCGCGGCATCGCCTACACACAGCCCGCCTTCGCCTACCTCTTCGAACAACGGTGATTCGTAGACACCGATGCGTCCATCCGCGGGAAGTCGTTCCACTGGTGCTTCTGATTCAAGAAGGCAAGTGTCGGACTGAGGGTCAACCGCCGCCGAGCAGATTCGCTGAGGTCGCGTCCCTGGCGTCGGCGACTCGGCCGCAGCGGCGGCATTCCAAGGTGGGCTCGCCCTCTATGCGTCGCCGGGTCCACCTGTGGCCGACGAGCAGGCAGCCCACCTTCCTCACCAGCGCCTCCTCCGTCGCGGCTCCCAATCGAAGGCGGGAGCATTGGCTCCTTCAGGCAACTGTCCCCGCAGGCTCACCTCGAGTCAATGGACGGACCCTGCCGCGGCGTCATCCACACGAGGGACACCACAACCTCAGCAGCGAGCCAGGCGCTCTTCACGAGACATCACAGCGCCCCTCGTGCCGGTGGCGTCGTCGCGGTCGTGGCTAGGATCGCGAGATGGCGCTGCTGATCTCCACTTTGTTCATAGCCGCCGACGGTGTCGCCGAGATCGACCCCGAGTGGCACTTCCCGTATTTCGATGACGCCATGGGTGCCGCCATTGGGGAGGACTACGACCTCGCCGACGTCCTTCTGTTTGGGCGGGAGACCTATGACAGGTTCGCTGGCGCCTGGCCCGACCGCGAAGCCGCGGGAGGTGAGGACGCGGCTTTCGCCACGCAGCTGGGCGATCTGCGCAAGCTGGTGGCCTCACGCCAGAACCTGGAGCTCCCGTGGCGCAACTCCGAGGTCCTCGACGGGGATCTGGTCGACGCCGTCGCATCACTCAAGACAGATCCCAGCATCACGGGCATTCTGATCCCAGGCTCGATCTCGGTTGTGCAGCAGTTGATGGCTGTCGGGCTGGTCGACGAGTTGCGCCTCTACGTTCACCCCGTCGCGGCCCGCAAGGGCAAGCGGCTCTTCGATGAAGGTGCTCCCGCGTACCACTTCACGCTGGCCACGGTAGAGGCCTACCCAACCGGAGCGATCCGGGTGATCTACTCGCGCAACTAATCCCTACCCGCGCCCAACGGTGCCTGACCGCGCCCGACGCCACGGGCACCGCCTACACAAGCGACCCTTTTCGCCGGCTGCGGACCGTTGTGGCGATAGTGAGATCAGCTCTAGGTGACGCGGGTGCGTTCGGGGGTGCCCGTAGTCCTCCGCCGCCCAGTGTCGACGAGCTCGAGGGATCGCGTCGCGCCGGCCAGGACAACGCCGAGTCCCTCAATCGACCTCATGATCTTGGCCGGCTCGCGCTTCGGCCGGGCCATGATCGTCGGTGCGAGCGGTGCCGGGTCGCCACGGCTCGTGCTCGTGCGCGAGCCAGACCTCTTCGGGATCGAGCGCCCGGATTCGTCTTTGTCCTTCGGTTCTGGGCTCGTCCAACTCCCCGGACCACACTGCAGCGTCACCGCAGATCACGACTGGACGTCCCCCGGTCTGAACCACAACGACCTGTGAACCGGGCGTATGACCCGGCGCTGGGACCAGCCGAACGCCGGGAAGCAACTCGAGCTCTCCGTCGACCGGCACATACTGCAGGTCGGGAACATCGACCCACTCGCGAATCGTGTAGTCGTTCGCGCTGCGAGCGTCGTCAAGCTCTCGACGCTGAACGTAGATCGGCCGGCCGGCGAAGAGATGGTTGCCGCCGCAATGATCGGCGTGAAGGTGCGTGTTGACAACAATGTCGATGCCAGTGACGTCGAAGTCCTGCTCACTTAATGGATAGAGGCGCGGATCGAAGGCGGCCACCACCGCCGGGTGCAGTTCCGTCATGCCGGTATCGACCAGAACCCGACCATCGGGATGATCGATGACGTGGACGCATACGGGCATGACCTCGCCCTCAACGAGCAGATCGGCAACGAGGATCGCCGTGACGCTGATAGCGCCCTCGGCGTTCATCGGTTCTTCACTCATCCGCCGCACGCTACAAGACGTGACCAGCTCAGATGGCCAGAATGCTCAGCACGATGCCAATAGCGTCACTACGCCGGGTGATGGGCGTGGCGTGGCGTGGATGACCATCCCCTGGCCGCTTTCGAAGATGAGCACTCCGGTCTCGAGCAGACGCGCCTGCGTGTCGAACCCGAGTCGCAGGTCTAGGTGCGGCCACTCATCTTCTTCGCGAGGCTCGATCCACCGGGCCCACAGGAGCATCACCGCATTTCAGGAGGCTTCCCTGCCCGCCTCGGGTACGGGTTGAACGTCGGCAGAGCGGCCCCAGCGCGAATCGTCATCTAGGCGGCTACGTCGACAAGCCGGAAGACTGGAGGAATCGGTTGACCTCGATCCGCAATGCCACCCGTGACGGATTCGGCCTGGGTGTTCGGTACCGCACGGCGTATCGCTGCTCAGCCCGCCGAATCGACACAGGATCCGACCGAACTTCTGCCGTTCCTTCGATGGTCGACCATCTGCGGCCATCCACCTGGCAAGCCGCCACCCTGGGGTCAGCCGAGGCGTAGACCGCCTTGCGCGAACTCTCGGACGTGATGACCCACGCACACTGCCATTCGAGATCCAGTGCCACGCCGACCGGGGTCACGTGGGGTCGACCGTCGGTGCGCAACGTCGTCAGGGTGCACAGGTGACGTTCGCTCCAGAACTCCAGGAGCAATGGCGGAAAGTCGTCCCAGTCCGGTACCCACGAAGCCACGCGGTCATCTTGCCACCAGGTACAGGCGACCCCGTCGGTGCTCCTCAGTCTGCCTTTTCCGCCCCCGCGAGTGCCGGGGTGAAGATACACAGGACCTTCACCTGTGTCCTGGCGCGCACCACGTGTGGCTCGCCGATGCTGGCCGAATACATGGCTCCAGGACGCAGCGGGACTGTGACACCTGAGCCCACATCCTCCATGCTTCCTTCACCCTCGATGCAGTACACAGTCTCGCGGTGTCGCCGATACTCGAAGCGCAACTCAATGCCGGGCTCGAGCGTGGTCTCGTGGACCGAGGATCCGATTGCGTCGCCGGCCGTACCAGACGGCGACTCATCCATCCTCTGCCATGGACGTCGCGCTCGCTACCGACGGTCTCACTGACGCTGCGGACGATCATGTTCGAGAGTTCAGGCGGCCAGGACGGTATGCCAGGGGGACTGGGGTAGCCCTCCGCGGCTGACACCGTCTGGGACTCGATGGCTGCCCGGACGGAGCTCGGGCGGGGCACTTCAGCGGAGGTCGTAGGCGGTGGCGTGGTGTGGTTCGTACAGCAGCATGTCGTCGGCGCCGGGGACGTGCAGAGTGATCCCTCGACCGAAGCCCATCTCCGTTGCCTCGCCGGCGAAGGAGGCGCCCCGATCGGAGAGCTCAACCACGGCGGCCTCAAGGTCGTCGCACATCACCGCGATGGCATGGTGCGTCGGTGAGTGATGGCGCTTGTCGTCATCCTCCCAGGCGGTCGGATGCACGCCGAGCTCGCTCGGCCCGGTCGCGAAGATCAGCCATTCCGCCGGATCCTGACCGCCGGTGCCGGTGCCTGTCCCTGCATCGCCGCGTTCCCCTTCGGAAACGAACGGCCACTGGAGCACGTCCTTGAAGAAGGCCCTGGTCGCGGTGGCGTCATCGGAGTAGACGAGGGTATGGATCGCCGTGATCATCGCTCGAGGGTAGCGCGGCCCCAGCCGATGCCTTCACCGCTGAGACCGGCGCGGGTCGCCTGCGTGGAGCGCGCGGGCGCGGGGCTGCCGGGTATCGTCCTTGGCGTCACTCAGCCGGCCGCAACCGGCTTGTTCCACAGCGAGATGTGGCTGGTGCTCTCACGAGTGAACCGGGTGCGGTCCCAGTTCGCCCACCGCCCGGCGGCGTCGAGCCCGGCAAGCCTGGCCATCAGGTCGCACTCAGCGGGCCAGATGTAGCGGAAGTTGCTCACCGAGTACCTGTAGGTGCCGTCCACGAGCCGCGTGTAGTGGTGTGAGGTTCCCTGCTGGGTCACGGGGTCGTAGGTGTCGACGCCGGTATGTCGATCCGTGACCTCGAAAGGCACAGCGATTTGTCCGGGCGACAGGAGGCGGAGCGCGGGCACTCCCAGCTCGATGAGGAAGTGCCCACCGGGAGCAAGGTGGGCGGCGGCGTTGCTGAAGCACTGAATCTGCTCTTCCTGGGTGCGCAGGTTCCCGATCGTGTTGAACACCAGGTACACCAGCGTGAACAGGCCATCCAGTCTCGTCGTGGCCATGTCGCCGATGACGACCGGGATCTGCTGGGGAGTTGCCTTGCGACGCAGTTGGTCGACCATCGGAGCCGAGAGCTCGATCCCGGTGACCGCGACGCCGCGTTCTGCGAGGGGAACGGCGACCCTCCCGGTCCCGATCGCGAACTCCAGTACCGGGCCATCGCCGGCCAGGGACGCCAGGAAATCGACAGTCGGATCCAGGACCTCCGGGCTGAACATGGGCGAGGTCCGGTCGTCGTAGCGGCTGGCGGTCTCGGCGTCCCACAGATCACTCGTCGTCACGACGTTGACAGTGCCCGGCACTAGGGAACTGCGCAATTCATTTCCCGGCGATCGATGGTGAGGTCCGCAGCGGGTGGCGCATGCTTGAGGTGGCGGGGCGGTTTCTCTTCGATCGCTCCGAGATCGGTGAACGAGGTGGGTGCATGCGGACAACGACAGGAATGACTCTGAGCCGCCCGGTGATTCTCGTGCTGGGGCTGCCCCGACATCTGTACCGGCACGGTTGGGGATGGCTGCTGGGGCGACGGTTCCTGCAGCTGACCCACGTCGGCCGTCGTAGCGGCCGGGTGCACACCACGGTGTTGGAGGTCGCCGGATCAGACCAGCACAGCGGCGAGGTCATGGTCGTCTCCGGCTTCGGCCCAGGCTCCGACTGGCTCCGCAACATCCAGGCCAACGGCAGCGCCGAGATCAGCATCGGCCGCGAGTCGTTTCCCGCGTCGTTTCGGATGGTTCCTGTCGATGAGGCCACAGCGATACTCGCCGACTACGAGCGGCGAAACCGCCTGGCCGCTCCCGTGATCCGGTTCGTCCTGAGCCGTCTATTGGGATGGCGCTACGACGGCACCCCTGAGAAGCGGCGTCGAGCCGCCGAGGCGCTCCCTGTGGTGGCGTTCTCACGCTGTCAAACCTGAGCGGCCTTCTGAACGCTCCGTAACGTGAAGCCCGAGATGAAGACCCCTGCGGGGAGCGGCTGGGCTCGACCATCCCTACCCATGACGACGCGGGAATCGCGATCGACCACGTGCTCGAGTTCGAGTTCGAACTGTTGCTGTGATCCTGACCTGACGCCCAGGTCCATCTCCCCGCGGGCGGCCCCCATCCGCTTCCCTGCGGTGCAACATCGCTGCGCGTGCCTGGGTCGAGGACGCGGTTCACGCTGGGGTGCTTGGCTGTGGCAGCGCGCGTACCTGAGTCGACGGGATGGCCACGCGTTCACCGGCCGGTCCGGGAGGCCGGCCTGCGCGGTGCGGATCATGTGGGCCGGTGGCGGTCTCCGAGGCGTGGAAGGTTCATGTCGTCGATGCCGGCTGCTCGGTCCCGGTCGTGTTCGGCGTCGGCGCGGGTTCGGGGGGCGAGTCGGCCGCCGAGGTGGCCGTGCTCGACCAGGGTTGCCAGGACGTCCATGATCACGCGGGCGCCGAGCAGGGCGGTGATGTCGTTGTTGTCGTACGGCGGTGAGATCTCGACCAGGTCCATGCCGATGAGGCCTTCGCGGGTCGGCGCGCCGCGCCGCCTGCAGGCCTTCCCGGGAGGTCATGCCGCCGGCGTCGGGGGTGCCGGTGCCGGGGGCGCAGCTGGGGTCGAAGACGTCGATGTCGAAGGACAGGTAGACGGCGTCGGCGTCCTTCCAGGCGATCTCGAGGGCGACGTCCATGACGTCGTCGATGCCGCACTCGTCGACGTCGAACATGGTGATGACGGTGGTGTCCATGTCATCGGCGACGTGGACACCGGAGTGGTTTCCGATCCAGCCGCCGATCCCGATCTTGACGAGGTTGGCCGGGGGCACGTTGGACAGCTTGGTGGCGTGCGACCAGTGCGTGGTGTGCATCCGCTCGTCCATCGTGCGTTCGGCGGTGTCGATGTGGCGGTCGAAGTGGATGATGCCGAGCTTGCCGTCGATGTGCTTGGCCAGGGCCTTGGCGTCGGGGTACCCGATGGAGTGGTCGCCGCCGATGATCACCGGGAAGCAGCCCTTGTCGAGGATGTGGCTGACGCCGAGGTCGACCTGGTCGAAGGTCTTCTCGATGTTGGAGGGGATGACGAAGATGTCGCCGACGTCGCACATCCGCACCTCCTCGAGCAGGTCCATGCCCAGATCGGGGCTGTATGCGTCGTACACCTTGGAGATGTTTCGCACCGCCTCCGGTCCGAAGCGGGTGCCGCTGCGGTAGGTCGTGCCCATGTCGAAGGGGACACCCACGACGGCGACGTCGTAGCCGCCGATGGCCTGCATGTCCGCGACGTACGGCATCCGCGCGAAGGTCGAGATCCCGGCGAACTGGGGGTCCATCCTGCGCGAGAACAACGAGATGTTCCGGTCCTGCACCGAGGGCGCCGCCTCCAACCCCAGTCCAGACCCCGCTCGATCCACTGCTTGCGGATGACCCCTGGCACGTCCCGCAACCGGCGACGCGCTCGCATCCCCGAGAGGGATTGTCGTCGACGGCTCGACTTGTCCTCCGCGGGTGAGTCGCTGTCGAGATCGTCGCGTCCTGTGCCCATGGCGAACCACCTTCCGTAGAAGTGTTGTCCAGGCTTAGCAGCCCGCGCGAGAACCCGTCAAGGAATCCCACAACGACTCCCGGTTCGGGGGCGGATTCCAGCGGTCGTCGCAACACCTTGACTGTGGAGGTGTGTGGTGGCGAGTTCGAGGAAGCCGTGGCCGCAGCGTCCGGTTGGGGCGCGTAGGCAGTGGGCAGCGGATCGGGCGTTGCGGCCGGCGATGCGCTCACCGGGGCGTCCGGAGCCCTCGCGTGCGGTGCAGCGCGCGTTCTGGTCGCTGATCGCGGCGGGTGCTAAGACGGAGGACGCGGCCGCACAGGTGGGCGTGTCGAACCCGGTGGGGTCGCGGTGGTTTCGCCACGCTGGCGGCATGGCACCGATCACCCTGGCCGAGCCGTCCGGCCGTTACATGTCGTTCCTGGAGAGGGAGGAGATCGCGCTGCTGCGGGTGCAGGGACACGGGGTGCGTGCGATCGCCCGCCGGCTCGGGCGCAACCCCGGCACGATCTCGCGTGAGCTGCGCCGCAACTCGGCCACCCGTAGCGGAGCGCGGGTGTACCGGGCGACGGTGGCGCAGTGGAAGGCGCAACAGGCGGCCAAGCGTCCGAAGCCGGCCAAGCTCGCGGTGAACACCCGGCTGCGGGACTACGTCCAGGACCGGTTGGCCGG